>UQIH01000004.1 GCA_900541145.1 uncultured Collinsella sp.
CACGCAAAGGAAAGCACTTAATGTGCTTTCCGTCTTGCGCAGGACTGTAGAGCAGGAAACTTCATATGCGTCCCTCCCGGGCGCAAGCAAAAGGGCGACCCCTGTCCGGAGTCGCCCTTGTTGAGCTGCTTATGCGTAGCCGTTACTCGGCGTCGTGGTGACGGCGGGGTTTGCGGCCTCCGTTGTCGCCGGGACGGCGCGGACGGTCGCTGCGCTCGGAGCGCTCGCGACGCGGACGCTCACGGCGCTGGAAGTGCTCGCCATCGCCCTCGGAGGAACCCTCAGAGCGAGCCGGGGCCTCGGGCTTGTCGAGACGATCAAGCGAGATCTTGCCGCGATCGTCGACCTCGATGACGACGACCTTGACCTCGTCGCCCACGTTGAGAACGTCCTCGACCTTCTCCACGCGGCCCTTGGCGACGCGGGAGATGTGCAGCAGGCCGTCCTTGCCAGGCAGCAGGTTGACGAAGGCGCCGAAGGGCTGGATGGAGACCACGCGACCGGTGTACTCCTCGCCCGGCTCGGGAACCTTGATGATGAGCTTGATGCGCTCGACGGCCTGGTCGACGGACTCGCCGGTGCCGCCGACAAAGACGGTGCCGTCCTCCTGGATGTCGACCGAAGCGCCGGTCTCGTCCTGGATACCGCGGATGACCTTGCCGCCGGAGCCAATGACGTCGCGAATCTTATCGGTAGGAACCTGGATGGAGACGATGCGCGGAGCGGTGCTGCGTGTGGTGTGGCGCGGCTCGGGAATCACATCGAGCATCTTCTGCAGGATGAAGGCGCGACCCTCCTTGGCCTGCTGCAGGGCGCGGGCCAGGATGTCGAAGGTGAGGCCGGTGGCCTTGTTGTCCATCTGCAGAGCGGTGATGCCCTCGGTGGTACCGGTGACCTTAAAGTCCATGTCGCCCAGGAAGTCCTCGAGACCCTGGATGTCGGACAGGACCACGGTCTTGCCCTCCTCCTGGATCAGGCCCATGGCGATACCGGAGACCGGGCGCTTAATGGGCACGCCGCCGTCCATAAGGGCGAGCGTGGAGCCGCAGGTCGAAGCCATCGAAGAGGAGCCGTTGGACTCCATGACCTCGGAGACGACGCGGATGGCGTAGGGGAACTCGTTCTCGTCGGGGAGCACCGGGAGCAGGGCGCGCTCGGCAAGGTTGCCGTGGCCGATCTCGCGGCGCTTGGGGCTGCCCATGCGGCCGGTCTCGCCGGTGCAGAACGGCGGGAAGTTATAGTGGTGCATGTAGCGCTTGCCCTCGGTGGGCTCGATGGTATCAAGACGCTGGCCCTCGTTGAGCATACCGAGCGAAAGAACCGAGAGCACCTGGGTCTGGCCACGCTGGAACAGGCCGGAGCCGTGAACGAGCGGCAGATAGTTATCCTTCACCATGATGGGACGAATCTCATCGGCGGCACGGCCGTCGACGCGCTCACCAGTCTCGACGACCATGGTGCGCATGGCCTTCTTCTCGAGCTTCTTGAGCGCCACGGGGATTTCGCGCTCCCAAGCGGCCTGCTCCTCCTCGGTAAACTCGGCGCGGATGGACTCCTTCAGAGCCTCGACCTTACCGATACGAGAGAGCTTGTCGGCGTCGCGAAGGGCAGCTGCCATCTCGTCGTAGTGGGCGAAGATGCGCTCCTGGACCTCCTCGACGGGTTGGTCGAGCGGATACTCCTTCTTGACGATGGGGCCGTTGACCTGCTCCCACTCGGCGACAAACTCGTCCTGGGCCTGGCAGAAGGCAGCAAGGGCCTCCTGGCCAAACTTCATGGCGGCGAGCATGTCGTCCTCGGAGATCTCCTCGGCACCGGCCTCGACCATCGAGATGAAGTCGGCGGATCCGCCCAGCTCCAGGTCCAGGTCGGAGTTCTCGCGCTCCTCATAGGTGGGGTTGACGATAAACTCGCCGGTCTCCACGTTACGGCCGATGCGCACGCAGGCAAGCGGGCCCTCGAAGGGAACGCCGCCGAGCGTCATGGCCAGGGAAGCACCCATGACGTTGATGACGTCGAAGGGGTTGACCTGGTCGGCGACGAGCGAGGTAGCGACGATGTGTACCTCGTTGCGGAAGCCGTCCGGGAAGCTCGGGCGAATCGGGCGGTCGATCATGCGCGCGGTGAGCGTGGCCTTCTCGCTGGGACGGCCCTCACGCTTGAGGTAACCACCCGGGATGCGGCCGGCGGCGTACATCTTCTCGTTGAAGTCGACGGTCAGCGGGAAGAAGTCGTAGTTCTTGCGCTCCTTAGAGACGACCACGGTGTCGAGCATCGTGGTGTCGCCCTGCTTGACCAGGCACGCGCCGGTGGCCTGCTTGGCAAGCTCGCCCGACTCAAAGGTGTAGGTCTTGCCGTACAGCTCAAAGGTCTTGGATACGAGTGTCATTGTTCTCCTTTACCCCACAGGCCCCTTGCCTGCGGGCTTCTCATGTGACACGGGCCCCCTGCCCCCGCCACGCTTCAGAGCGTGATTGTTCACGCCCTTACACAAAAAGAGCGCCCCGCTGCGCAGGACGCTCTTAGCATGTACAAATCCTTACTGGATGTTGTCGCGAATGCCCAGAGCCTTGATGAGCTCACGGTACTCGACGATGTCGTTCTTCTTGATGTAGGAGAGAAGACGACGACGACGGCCGACGAGCATGAGCAGGCCACGACGAGTGTGGAAGTCCTTCTGGTGGGACTTCATGTGCTCGGTCAGCTCCTTGATGCGCTCGGACAGGATGGCGACCTGAACCTTGGGGTTGCCGGTGTCGACCGGGGTGTTACCGAACTGGGCAGTCAGCTCCGCCTTGCGCTCTTTGGAAACAGTCATTGTTTCACCTTTCGTTTCTTGTCGCCCTCGGGCGACGCTATTCGCCTCGGACTGGGAAGCCGCCGGTGGAGCGAGCATCCAAGATCGAGGTACCAACAGGTCGGTATGTTACCACAAGCAGCCCGCGCCTGCGCGTCATCACCGACCCAACATGAATTCCATCGCACGGAGGCGCTGATCGGTGTGCGTCGCAGCCCAAACATGCGAAAGCCCCAATAAAAAGGCAGCGGTATGGGGATCGATCCTCTCGGCCATGAGTGCATCGAAGGTCATGGACATGAGGGCGCGCAGCCACGCGACCTCACCGGTCGACACCAGCTCGGCACCCGGAACGCTCGACGCGCACGACCCGCACATGAGCCCGCCCGCCCGGGGCGAAAAATACGACAGCATGGGGTCTCCGCACAGCACGCAGGCCGAAAAATCGGGTCGATAGCCAACGTGCGACAGCAGCTTAAAGACATATGCCGCCACAAGTAGATCCATATGCGCCGTGTCGAGCCCGCTGCCCACCAGGGCAAGCGCTCGCTGCGTTATGGCAAAGGTATACGGGTCCTCGGCGTCCTCGAACGAGCACACGCGCGCAACCTCGGCAATCGCGCTTGCGGCACAGGTCGTCTCGTAATCGGGCGCAGCGCCGAGCGGCGCCTCCATAAGCTCGGCCTGGGAAACCACGTCGAGCGACCGTCCATGCGCGAGCAGCATATCGACGGTGCAGAACAGCTCGCAGCGCGCAGCAAGGCGCCCACCGGGTTTGCGGGCGCCCTTTGCCACGGCGCGAACCTGCCGACCCCGCTCGTCAAGCATCGTCAAGATCAGGTCCGTCTCTTTGAGCTTCGTCTTATCGAGGACGAGCACCTTCGTGCGATATGTCCGGGAGCCTGCCATGCGCGCCGCGCGTCCTTAGTCCTCGGCGTTGTAGCCAAAGCGGCGAATCTGGGCCTCGTCGTCACGCCAGCCGGCCTTGACCTTCACGTCCAGCTCCAAAAAGACCTGCGTGCCAAAGATGCGCTCAAGATCGCGACGGGCGTCGATACCGATATGTTTGATCATCTCGCCGCCCTTGCCGATGATGATGCCCTTTTGGCCCTCGCGCTCGACGTAAATGGTAGCGTGCACGCGCAGCACCTTCTTGGTCTGCTCGAGCGCATCGCAGATCACGCCAACGGAGTGCGGGATCTCATCACGGGTGCGGCGCAAGACCTTCTCGCGCACAAACTCGGCAACGAGCGTCTCATCGGAAGCGTCGGTACCCATGTCCTCGGGGAACCAACGCGGACCCTCGGGCAAAAAGTGCGCAACGGTCTCGATAAAGGCATCGACGTTGAAGTTCTTGACCGACGACGTCACGATCTCGTCGTCATATTCCATAAGCTCGTGGGCGGCCTTAAGCTGCTCCATGACCTGTGCGGGGTCGGCCTCATCGGCCTTGGTGAGCACCAGGACCTTCTTGGAACGGGCATTCTTGACGCGCTCGGCAACCCAGGCGTCTCCCCTGCCGATCGGCTTGGTGGCATCAATCAAAAACGCGACGACATCGACATCGTTCAGCTCGAACAGCGCGCTCTTGTTGAGCTCGGACCCCAGGCCGTCCTTGGGCTTGTGAATACCCGGGGTATCGACAAAGACCAGCTGGTAGCCGGGGCGATTGACGACGGCGCGCATGCGACGGCGGGTGGTCTGGGCCACCGGCGAGGTGATGGCAACCTTTTTGCCATAGCAGGCGTTGAGCAGCGTGGACTTACCGGCGTTGGGACGGCCGACCAGGGCCACGAAGCCGCTGCGAAAACCGGGTTCCACGTCGCCAAAACCCGCGAGGCTCTCATCCTCGTCGCACAGGGCGTCGAGCTCCTCGTCGCTCATGCCCTCAAACGGATCGAATTCCTCGACATCCTCGCAATCCTCGGTCGCTTCGGCATCCACCGCATCCAGGGACTCGTCGTCCAGAGTTTCATCGAAAGGCTGCATATTGTCGGACATGAAAATCCCTTTCTAAATAAAGTCGAGCGCGTGGGCAAATACCAGCAATCCCACAATCGCGGCGGTGATGGAAAGTACGTATACGGAGGCGGCGGCGATATCCTTCGCACGCTTTGCCAGCGGATGGAGCTCCTGGGTCGCCAGGTCGACGATCGCCTCCATGGCGGTGTTGCACAGCTCGCCGTGAATCACCAAGCCACAGCAGATGATAACCGTGGCCCACTCGGCAATGTCGAGCCCCACGATGCAGCCGGCAATGACGGTGCACACGCCCGCCACGAGCATGACCTTAATGTTGCGCTCGGTCTTAACGGCGGTGACGAAGCCCTCCATGGCGTAGGAGAACGACTTTAAGAAGGACGGATGGTCCTTGTTCGATCCGGGAATCATAGACGGCTCCTAGTCGTGGGCGTGGTTGGTGATGGGGCCGACGTGGACCAGCTTGGGGTCCTCGCCGCGCTCGAGCGCCAGATCGCGCAAGATGGCGTCCTCGCGGGCCTCCATGACCTCGGCCTCGTCGTCCTCGATATGGTCATACCCCAGCAGGTGCAGCATGCCATGCACGAGCATCAGGCGGCACTCGTCGGTAGGGCTATTACCAAAGCCGGGGGCCTGGCGGGCAATGACCTCCGGGGCCAGGATAATATCGCCGAGCTCGAGCGTCTCGTCGGCGGGAATATCCTCGTCAAAGGCCGAGTCGCACTCAAACGAGAGGACATCGGTGGTACGGTCGATACCGCGCCACTCGTGGTTGAGCTCGTGCATCTCGTCCTCATCGACATACGAAAGGGAAATCTCAACTTCACGCTCAACGCCCTCGGCGGCAAGCACGACCTCGCAGATGTGCTCTACCTCCTGCGCGTCGAGCAGCGTATCGAGCTCGGCATCGTTGCTGATCAATACACTCAACGGGACTCCTTTCGGTCGTGCACGCGCTTATCGCGCACATCATCATAAGCATCGTATGCCTCGACGATACGCCCCACCAAGGCATGGCGCACCACGTCGGCACGCTCGAGGTGAGAAAATGCGACATCGTCGACACGGCCTAAAATCCGCTCAACGTCGGCAAGACCGCCGCGACGACCCACCAGGTCGCGCTGACTCAGGTCGCCGGTAATCACAAACTTGGAGTTAAAACCCAGGCGCGTCAGGAACATCTTCATCTGCTCGGGCGTGGTATTTTGCGCCTCGTCGAGCACCACGAAGGCATCGCTCAGCGTGCGGCCGCGCATGTAGGCAAGCGGGGCGATCTCAATCACGCCGCGCTCCATGAGCTCATCGGTGCGCTCGCGATCCATCATGTCAAAAAGGGCGTCGTAGAGCGGACGCATATAGGGGTCGATCTTTTCCTCGAGGGTACCGGGCAAAAAGCCCAGATTCTCCCCCGCCTCGACAACCGGACGCGTCAAGATCAGACGGCCCACCTCGTGACGCTTGAGCGCGGCAACGGCGAGCGCCATGGCCAGATAGGTCTTACCGGTACCGGCGGGACCAAGGCCAAACGTGATGGTATGCGAGCGGATGGCATCCACGTAGCGCTTTTGGCCGAGCGTCTTGGGGCGAATGGCACGACCGCGATACGAAAGCAGCACATCATCGCGAAGCGACGTAGCCTCGTGCTCACCGTCGCGCAATACGGCCAGGCAGCGAGAGACATCGTCGGCAGACAGTGTGCGTCCGGCGGCCGCTTCGCGAAAAGCATGCTCGAAAAAACGCGCCACGAGCTCGACCTCGTCCGGGTCACCGCTCACGGCGATACTGTCGCCACGGGCGACCACATGGGCGCGAACCAAGCTCTCGAGCGCACGAAGGACGCCGTCACCGGCACCCAAAACGCGCGAAGGGTCAATACCCTCGGGAACGGTAAGTCTAATCTTCGAGGCTTCCATGAACCTCCCTGCGTGCATGGACCAAGCCGGAATCATCGACTCCGATGATAGCAACATCGAGCAGGCACGGGGCTGTGAGTCCACGGGTATCGTCAAGACGGGCATGATGGAACGAACCGAGCGTCAGGTTGTCACCATATTCGAGCACGGCACGCTCGACGGTTCCCACGCGACGGCGAGCGTCGGCAATAGCGAGCTCCTGCGCCGCGGCTCGCATGCGGCGGCTGCGCTCGGCCATAACCTCGGGCGGCACCTGGTCGGGCATGTCGGCAGCAAGGGTACCGGGACGCTTGCTGTAGCGGAACACGTGCATACGCGAGAATCCCACACGGCGGCACAGCGCCAGCGACTCCTCAAACTCCTCGTCCGTCTCGCCGGGAAAACCGACGATGACATCACACGAAAGAGACGCCTGGGGCAAGTTGGTGCGAATCATGTGCACCGTCTCCTCGAAGGCCTCGGCGCTGTAGGGACGGCCCATGCGACGCAGTGTCCTGGTGCAGCCAGACTGCACGGGCAGGTGCAAAAACGGGGCGATGCGCTTCGGATAGCGCGCCATGACCTTAAGCAGGGACTCGGAGATATCCATGGGCTCGACCGAGGAAATGCGCACATGCGGAATGGACGTGCGCTCCATGATCGCCTCGAGCAGCTCATCGATCTCGACGTGTTCATCAGTCGCGCTCTTGCCATCGTAGGCACCCAGGTTCACACCGGTCAGCACCACCTCGGGCACACCGGCCTCCTGGGCCTCGCGAACTTGCTCGAGCACGGACTCGACGGGCACGGAGCGCTCGGGACCGCGTGCCTTCCACACGATGCAATAGGTGCAGCGATGGTTGCAGCCGTCCTGAATCTTCACGCCCAGACGCGAGCGACCGAGTGCGTCGACAACCTCGCCGTCGCTGCAGGCGGGAACGTCATCTGACTCAACGCCCAGCACCTCACAGACGCGTTCGGCGACATCGATCTTGGACGGCTCGGCGATCACGCGGTCCGAAAGCTCCAGCAGCTCCTCGGGATGCAGATTGATCACACATCCGGTCACGACCACATAGGGCTCGTTTGGATAGGCCAGCGCATGGCGAACGGCCTTACGGGTCTTGGCCTCGGCCTCGCCCGTAACGGCACAGGTGTTAATGACGATCAGCTCAGCATCCTGAGGCTCCACCATCGCAAAGCCCAGGCGCATTAAATCGGCAGTGATACGGTCGGACTCAACCCGGTTGACACGGCAGCCGAGGTTGACGACAGAGATATGAGGTGCGAGCACGCGGGCTCCTTAATCGAGGATATCGTCGAGGGCGCTCTTGATACGATCGGTCACGGATTTCTTACCGGATGCGACGTCATCGCCCATCTCGTCGGCAAAGGCGCGAAGCAGCTCGCGCTGCTTGTTGGAGAGATTGGTGGGGACGACCACGCGCATCTGCACGATCAGACGACCGCGCGAACCGCCACCGCCGATACGGGGCATGCCGTAGTTGCCAACGCTCACGGTGTCACCGTACTGTGTGCCGGCGGGAACCGTCACCTTGACGACCTCGTCAGGCATAATACCCTCGACCTCGATCTCGCATCCGAGCGCAGCCTGCGCAATCGAGATATCGCTCACGAGGTACAGGTCGTCGCCGTTGCGCTTAAAACGCTCGTGGTCGGCGACGCGCACGTTGACGATCAGGTCGCCCGAGGGCTCGCCACGAAGACCGGCCTCGCCAAAGCCGCTCACGCGCAGCTGGCGACCGGTCGAAACGCCGGCGGGAATATCGATGTCGATCTTTTCGTGCGAAGGCGTGCGGCCCTGACCGTCGCAGGTCTCGCAGGGATGGTCGATAACCGTGCCCTCGCCATGGCAGTCGGGACAGGGCGAAGAAGACTGAACCTGGCCCAGGAACGAACGCTGGACCGTCGTGACATAGCCCGTGCCGTGGCAGCGGCTGCACTGCTTTTCCCGTGCACCCTCGGCCCTGCCGGTGCCGTTGCAATCCTCGCAGGGGGCAAGGCGGTCATAGCTGATCGTCTTTTTGCAACCGAGCGCCGCCTCCTCAAGGGTCACCGAAAGGGAGATGGCCATATCGCGGCCGCGACGACGCTCACGGCGATTTCGGGCGCCACCGCCGGCACCGCCGCCAAAGAACGACGAGAACAGGTCGTCCATGCCCATGCCACCAAAGATATCGTTGATATCGACGTACCCCGAACCACCAGGGCCGTCCGCGGTGCCGTAACGGTCGTAGTTAGCACGCTTCTGCTCGTCGGAAAGAACGGAATACGCCTCGTTAAGCTCTTTGAACTTGGCCTCGGCCTCGGGGTCGTCCGAAACGTCCGGGTGTACGGTACGGGCCTTCTTTAGAAACGCGCGCTTAATCGTCCGCGCGTCGGCATCCTTGTCGACGCCAAGTACCTCGTAGTAATCCCTATTTTCCGACACGACCGAATCCTTCCGACTTTCATTTTTGTCACAGTGCGTCCTATACCCAAGCTGGGCCGGCCGCAAACAGAGGGCTAGATGTTATTGCATTGCGTAGGGCGAAAGCATGGCACGTTGCGAGCAACTCGCAAACCAAACCGACACGAGCGCAAACATAAATCCGTTGGCAAAACCGTTGGCAAACTGCATCGCGCCGCGCTTCCACCACAGCAGGCTGCGGTGCAGCACGCCGTCCGAGACCACCATAAACAGGCCCATGGCAAACGGAATAAAGCACATTATGGCAAAGGCCGAGAACACGCCCGAGATGGCCGACAGCACCAAAAACGGCGCCACGATGCCCATCAGGTAAAAACCTGTACGGGCCTTGCCTTCCAGGCGCTCGGCCTCGACATGGGCGCGGCCGACCAGATCGCCACCCGAGGCACCGTTGGTGCCGGCGTGACCCATGCCACTAATGCGAACCTCGTCACCATCGTGCGTGCCGGCGGGAAACTCAATCGTCTGCTCGGAGGTCACACGGACACGGCCGCTGCCGCCGCAATCGGGGCAGGGGTCGGCGACGACCTTACCGGAACCGCCGCACTCGGGGCAGACAGACTGAAACGTGCCGGCACCGAACAGGAAGGACAGGTCGACGTCGATGTGGCCGCGACCGCCGCAGCTCGGACAGGTATGTGCATGCTCGGACGAAACAGATCCCGAGCCTCCGCAGTGACCACAGGTATCGAAGCGCGTATAGCGGACGGTCTTGCGGGCACCGCCCTTGGCCTCCTTGGCGTCGAGCTTGATATCGACGACCACGTTGGCGCCACTCTCGGGGTTGTAGGCCGCCTGGCCGCGACGGGGCTGGCCCCAGGCGCCACCAAAGGGAAAGCCGCCCTCAAAGGGATTACCATAGCCTGCGCTGCCGGCGTAGCCGCCGCCATAGGGCGAAGCCGTGGGAGCGCCGGCGAAGGGATTACCCGAACGCATGGCGTCATAGCGCGCACGCTTCTGCTCATCCGAAAGCACAGCGTAGGCCTCGGAAACCTCTTTGAACTTTTCCTCGGCATCCGGCTCTTTGTTGACGTCAGGATGGAGCTTACGTGCCTTTTGCTGGAAGGCCTTCTGTATATCACGCGAGGTGGCGTCCTTGGAGACACCCAAAATCTCGTAGTAATCTTTTTCGTTCATCGTCGCCATGCGCGGCAACCTCCTGCTCACAGCAGCGTATATATTGCGGTAATTCTACCCGAGCGGCCTAAGCTAGACCCCAAAACAGCTCGAACAGCACATTTCCATCGAGCCAGCCCAAGTGGGTGGGCGCTAAGCGGGCACGGACGCGACCTGCGATAACGTCTTTTAAGGTGACGCTCCCAGCATGTCCTTCAACATGATCGGGCACCCAGGTGGCAAGGCCCAACTCGAGAGCACGGTCACAGGCCGCCGCCAACTCATCTGCAGCGATCACGCTTGCCGAGCGAACCAACAGGTCGGGCCCAATGCCACGCGTCATGCGGCAGGCGAGCATCAGATCCTCGGCCGCAGCCTCGCGCTGCGACAGATACTCGGCATCAAACGCCGTCGCATCATCGTCACGTTGCACCAAGCGCACGCGATACGCATCGCCGCGAGCAGGCACGTCGGGAAACAGCCCGGCCAAGCGATCGAAATCCTCGGCATCGAGCATACCGGCGGCAGAGCGGCCCAAGCCCAGATAGCCCTGTCCGGTCCAATAGGCAATGTTGTGGGCGCACTCATGGCCGTCGAGCGCGTAGCTTGCCACCTCATACGGGTGATAGCCGGCCGCACCCAGGCACTCACGCGCCGCATCCATGCACGCAGCCTGAAAATCCTCGTCGGGCTCAAGCGACTCGTCGTGACACGCCATGCGGTAAAGCGGCGTGCCCTCCTCGAGCGTGAGCGGGTAAACCGACACGTGATGCGGCGCCGCCGCCAACACGCCATCGAGCGTGCGCTGCCAGCTTACGGCGGTCTGCCCGGGAAGTCCGCACATCAGGTCGCAGGACACATCGAGCCCAGCGTCCCTCACCGCGGCGATGGCTGCAAGGGCGCGGTGCGAATCGTGGATGCGGCCAATCGCGGCAAGCTCGGCGTTGTCGAGGGTCTGAACTCCCAGAGAAATGCGCGTGACGCCCACCCCGGCAAGCGCCGCAGCAAGCTGCGAAGTCAACGACTCAGGATTGGCTTCGCAGGTAAACTCAACTGGCTTGCAGCACGCAGAGATACGCCGGGCGAGTTCTACCAGGCGCTCCCCCGCCAGCGACGGCGTGCCGCCGCCAACATAGACGGTACGGATCTGCGCAAGCGCCCCGACGTCTCCAAAGGCATCAAGGCGCGCATACAACTGCTCAAAATAGGCATCGAGCGCAGCGCTCAGGTCGCACGGAGCAAAACTGCGCGAGTCAAAGTCGCAGTACCGGCACTTTTGGGCGCAAAACGGAACATGCACGTACAGCGCGGTAACGGCCACCGTTAGGCCTCCAGCGGATGAGCGGGCACCGACTCGCCGGCGGCAAGTGCGGCCTCGCAGGCCACCACATCGCGCTCGATATCATCGACCAATGCCATGAACTCCTCGTATGTGGAGCAACGCACCACTTGGGCGCGCCAGGCCGCAGCATGAGGCATCCCCTTTAGATACCAGCTTGCGTACGTACGGGCACGCGACATGAGCGGCAACAGCTCGTGCGTGAGCGTCAGGTGCTCGCGCAGGGCATCCAGGCGCTCGACCGAGCTACGTACCGGTACCGGCGTGCCATCGAGCGCAAGGGCGCGGGCATCGCCGAACACCCAGGGATTGCCATAGATACCGCGCGCGATGAACACGGCGCTGGCGCCGGAGTTGCGCAGATGCTCCGCGGCATCCTCGGCGCAGAACACGTCGCCCGAACCGATAACAGGAATCTCGACGGCGTCGGCCACCTCATCGACGACCGACCAATCGGCCTGGCCCGTATAGAGCTGCGTGGCACAGCGACCATGTACCGCCACCGCAGCGGCCCCTGCCCCCTCGAGCATCTGGGCAAACGTCGCGGCATTGCGGTCTTCGGCGTAAAAGCCCTTGCGGATTTTTACGGTCACGGGCACGTGCGCCGCGCCCACCGCTGCCTCAACGATCTTCTCTGCCAGATCGGGCGTGCGCATAAGCGCCGAGCCCTCGCCCTTGGTGACGACCTTGCGAGCCGGGCAGGCCATGTTGATATCAATGAGCGACAGGCGATCGCCCACACGCTCCTCGACGGCAGCGACAGCACCCGCAAACTGATCGGGCTTGGAACCAAAGAGCTGCACGCAGATCTGCTGCTCCTCGTCGGCCGGCAACACCAGGCGCCACGTCTTGTTGCTGGCATAGGCAAGGCCCGCAACGCTCACCATCTCGCTGTAGGCAAGGTTGGCACCGCGGCGGCGACACATGATGCGATAGGCGGGGTCGGTTACGCCCGCCATGGGAGCCATAAGGAACGGCTGCTCGGCATAGGCGCCCAGCAGCCGCTTGCTGTATTCAGAAAGCGCCATGGGACCTACTCGTCCACCTTGAGGATCGCCATAAAGGCCTCCTGCGGGACCTCGACCGAACCGATGGCCTTCATGCGCTTCTTACCCTCTTTCTGCTTCTCGAGCAGCTTGCGCTTACGCGAGATATCGCCGCCGTAGCACTTGGCAAGCACGTCCTTGCGGCGTGCCTTAACGGTGGAGCGGGCGATGATCTTGTTGCCGATAGCGCCCTGGATGGGCACCTCGAACAGCTGGCGTGGAATGATTTCCTTGAGTTTGTCGCACAGCCCGCGGGCCAGGCCATAGGCCTTGTCCTTGTGCACGATAAACGAAAGCGCGTCCACCTCATCGCCCGAAAGCAGGATATCGAGCTTGACGAGCTCGGAGGGACGATACTCGTTGAACTCATAGTCGAGCGAGGCATAGCCCTTGGTGCGACTCTTGAGCTGGTCAAAGAAGTCCAGGATGAGCTCGGCGAGTGGCATGTCAAAGCGCATCTCGACCGATTTGCTCGTGAGATGGATCATGTCGGTCGTAATGCCGCGGTGCTCGATAGCGAGCTGCATGACGGCACCCGTATACTCGGGCGGGCAGATAATCTTGGCCTTGAGGTAAGGCTCCTCGATGCGCTCGATGCGCGTAGCCTCGGGCAGATCCTGCGGGCTGCGAACATCAATCATCTCGCCGTCAGTCTTGTAGACGTGATAATCCACCGAAGGGCTCGTGGCAATCAGGTCCAGGTTGAACTCGCGCTCCAAGCGCTCCTTGACGACCTCCATATGCAACAGGCCCAAGAAGCCCACGCGGAAGCCAAAGCCGAGCGCCACCGAGGTCTCGGGTTCCCACACCAACGACGGGTCGTTGACATGCAGCTTATCGAGAGCGTCACGCAGGTTCTCGTAATCCTTGTTATCGATGGGGAACAGGCCTGTGTAGACCATGGGCTTGGCCTCGCGATAGCCGGGAAGTGGCTCGGGGCAGGGATTCGACGCCCACGTGAGGGTATCGCCCACGCGTACGGCCTCGGGATCCTTCAGGCCCGTGACCACGTAGCCCACCTCGCCGACCGTCAGCGCATCGACCGGGGTCTCGGCGGGACGCTTGACGCCCACGCCATCGACCAAAAAGTCGCCCTTGGCCTGCATCATTCGCAGGGTATCGCCCTTCTTGATGGAGCCGTCAAAGACACGGACCGTGGCAACGACGCCGCGGTACTCATCGAAATACGAGTCCAGGATGAGCGCCTTGAGCGGCGCGTTTGCATCGCCCTTGGGCGGTGAGATCAAAAAGACGATGGACTCCAGCAGGTCGTGGATACCCTCGCCGGTCTTGCCCGATACGCATACGGCATCGTCGGCGGGAATCGCCAGGTCATCCTCGATCTCGGTCTTGACCTCATCGGGGTGCGCCGACGGCAGGTCGATCTTATTGATGGCGGGCACGATATCCAGGTTGGCGTTCATGGCGAGCGTCGCGTTGGAGACGGTCTGGGCCTCGACGCCCTGCGTGGCGTCGACGACGAGCACTGCGCCCTCGCAGGCGGCCAGCGAACGCGAGACCTCGTAGGTAAAGTCCACGTGGCCCGGCGTATCGATCAGGTTGAACTGATACGTCTCGCCATCGTCGGCGTCATAGGAAACGCGAACGGCATTAGACTTGATCGTGATGCCGCGCTCGCGCTCGATATCCATGGTGTCGAGCAGCTGCGACTCCATGTCACGCTCGTCGACGGTATGGGTGAGCTCGAGGATGCGGTCACTGATCGTGGACTTGCCATGGTCGATATGCGCAACAATCGAGAAGTTGCGGATGTGGGAAATGTCAATTGAAGTATTCATGCGGACTATCTTACCCGAGCGGTACAAAAAATGGAGCCTGTTCCATAAAACAGGCTCCATTTATGCGCGTAATCTGTGTGGTGTGAAATTTACAACTTAGGCGTTGATGCTGTTCACGAGCTTGGCAAGACCGGACTTGCGGTTGGAAGCCTGGTTCTTGTGGATAACATGCTTGGCGGCAGCCATGTCGAGACGCTTGGTGACGGTCTTGAGGGCAGCCTGGGCCTTCTCGGCGTCGCCCTCGGCGACGGCGGACTGGACGTGCTTGGTCAGCGTCTTGAGCTCGGACTTGACAGCCTTGTTACGCATGCGAGCTGCCTCATTGGTGCGGATACGCTTCTTCTGAGACTTGATGTTTGCCACTTCTGGAGTTCCTTTCGAGTTCCTTGCAAAAAATGTATGACACCTCTGAGACACGGTGAGGTCATGCAAGCGCCTACTATAGCACGCTCCCCCTCAAAGGGATAGAACGAATTTGTCAAATAGGCAGGTATCATCACGATTTTCTCAAGATGTTCGTAATCCAGAGCAAAAGCGCGGTCTCAGAATCGGCCGAGCCCTTCAGCGCGAGCTCCACATCGACCGCGCCCTCGAGCGCACCGACAAGCTCCGCCATAGAAAAACGCCGCGCCCAGGTCAGGTGATTCTTAACCTGCCAGGCCTGAAGCTTGAGCGTCGCGGCGAGCTCGCGACCCTGTCCACGAGAGTCGAGCGCCTTGGCGACAATAAGTTCGCGGATGCGTCCGCACAGCAGCGTGTAGGTCCACACATAGCTCTTGGCGGGCAGTAGATTGAAAAGCTCAAGCGAGCGGCGCATGTCACGGGCTGAGACCGCATTGAGAAAGTCCCAGGGCTGAACTTCGGCCGTGCGCACGATCCAGCGCTCCACATCGGCAAGCTCAATTTGCGGCGCCTCGACCATCTGGGCAAGCTTGGCCAAGTCGTTATCGAGCATGCGGGTGTTCTCGCCCGAGCGCGAAACGAGCTCCTCGGCGGCCGCCGTCGAAATGGACTTTCCGTGCTGCGTCGCCATCTGCTGCACGCGGCGTGGGAGCTCCCAGCGCTTGGTGCCCGAACAGTCGATCACGGCCTTCTTGTCAATCTTGGCGATCGCCTTGTACAGGCGTGTGTTCTTGGCGAGTGAATCGGCTATGACGAGACAGACCGTCGTGGGGCTGGGACTTGCGAGGTACTCGACAAGCGGTTCCGAGACCGCCTTGGCAAGCTTGGAGCAGCCGTCGAGGATCACCAGGCGAAACTCGCTGCCCATGGGAAAGGTATTGAGCGAGCCGATGATCGACTCGATATCGGGATCTTTCGTCATGTCACGTTCATCGAGGTTGAACTCAACCATACCCGACTTTTCCAAGCGAGCTTTCATACGCGAGACGGCGTGGTCGCGCTTGACCCCATCGGTACCGACGATCAGATATGCCGGCAACAGACCGGTTTCGGACATCGCGCTCCCCTCCCGCAGGCTCTCGTGTTCGTACCGTGCCATTCTAGCCCAGGGGCTTATCCCGCGCCAACGGCAGCATCACGGTCGCTGGCATCGCATGGCAAATCCGGTTACGGTCGGCGAGACGGTGATGTCTCCTTGTTCGATGGTGCATGCGAACGCGCCGCCCGCATCGCGAACGGCATCGATGCAGGCATCGGTTGGATGGCCGTAGCGGTTGCCCTCGCCCGCACTCGCGATAGAGAGCTCGGGCTTAAGCGTTTCCAGCAGGTCTGTATCGACAGAAACTTTTGAGCCGTGATGCCCCAGCTTGAGCACATCGATATCCCCCACCTCCTGCACGAATTCTCGCCCTTGGTCGAGCTCGGCATCACCGGTGAGAAGTACGCGCAGGCTCTTGCCTTCCTGAGCATAGGAGAGCAGCAAGACAAGCGAGTCCTCATTGCCCTCGCCATCTACCGTGTCAAACGGCCACATCACACGAGCCCGAAATGCGCCGATATCGACCGTGTCTCCGCGAGCCACCTGCCGATACGTTACGCCGGGGCGATTCAGGACCTCAGCAGGCGCACCGTCCAGCGCATCGGCTGCAACCGCAATGGTTCCAACAGAAAACCGATCGAGTACGTCGGGAAGACCGCCCCAATGGTCTTCGTCCCAATGCGTCACGAAGACGGCATCGATATGGTGGACATTATTGCGAACCAACGCCGACACCACGCGCTCATCGAGCCCACAGTCGACGAGCGCCACAGTGCCACCCTGACGAACCAGAATCGCATCGGCCTGGCCAACATCGAGGACCGTCACCGAAGGCGGCGCGCATCGATCCCAATAGATATACGGAACACCCGCTGCAAGCATCAGGCACACCAGCCCCGCTGCCATGCTCCGTGCGCGGGGGCGTGGCCACCAGACCAAGAGGACTGCCAGTGCAAACGGCACCACGTATACCAAGGGCGTATCGGGCGGCACGCTTACGGATGCGCCCGGAACGGCAGCAAAGAGCTGCTCAAAGAACAGGGCACAGCGGGCGACAATCATGGGCACCACGATCGTCCCGTGGCTCAACAGCGGCACAAGCGAGCAGGGTGCCAGCACAACTGACGATGCGAGCAGCACGCTTATCACCGGACCGATCACGGCATTTGCAAGCGGGGCAATGAGCGAAAACGTCCCAAATGCGGGAATGGTTACGGGAAGTGTCGCGAGTTGTGAGCACAACGTGACAGACAAAACGCTGGCGACACCCGATGGCATGCCCAGCTCGCCCAAGGCGCAGGTGGCGTAGGGGCAAAAACAAAGGATGACAAAAACACTGGCGCACGATAGTTGAAAACCCATCTCGAACAATACCGTCGGTCGCAGCAACACAAAGATTGCCATGGTCAAAAATAGGGCCGAGAGGCCATGCCGACGACGTCCGGCGCCGTTGGCGACAAGCGTCGCCGCCACCATGCAGCACGCGCGCACGGCCGAGGGCGAGGCGCCCGTAAAGACGGCATAGGCAATAAGAGCCAGCATCAACAGTCCCCGCTGCAGCCCACGAGAGAGGCGTGTCTTTTGCAGGGCGCTCTCAATCACAAACCCCACGATGGCAAGATGGCTGCCCGAGACGGCGATGAGATGTGCGGTGCCCGTTACCGAAAACCAATCGCCCGCCGGCTGGGCGCGCAGCTCGGACGAGCGTCCACAGACAACGCCGGCAATGAGCGAGCGCGCTGGATCGGTCGCGGGCGCGATAACGGCAAGGAGCTCGTTTCGAAGCCAAGACAACGGGCCTGGAGGGCCCTCGTCGATCGATACCAACCGGACGACTTTAACCTTTCGAAGCTCGCCCCGAAGCACGCGTGAGCGCCCATACGCATCATTCTCAAAGCGCGAAATTCGACCGATAGCACGTACATGCGAACCGGCGCCAAGCTCACGATCACACGACAGCCGTACCTGACCCAAACGCTTTTCGCCCGCATACGCATCACAGGTATAGGAGTACGCACCGTCATTGATGGACGGGTCGCCACACACAACAAACTCGAGACTGCTCGCAGCCCGATTATCCAACGCCCTCGAAGCGCGCAGCGCCCCTATCGCCCAACCCGCGGACACTACCGCTCCCGCCACGAGGCCGAGGGCCGCGGCATACAGCCATCGCCTCCACCGCACAAGGCGCATGCAGGACCGAGCCAATACGATGCACCCTGCTGCCGCAACGGGAATGGCCATAAGCAATGTGACGGGCGCCGCCCGCTCTCCCAGCAGCGCATCGGCCGCCATGTTAAGCACTAACCCACAGCTCGCACACAAGCCGGCACAAAGGGCTATCGTCCACGGCATCAATGGGCGCGGTGGCATCACATGCTCGCGCTCGGTCGCACTCATACGCAGATGCAATCTTTAATTTTGGCGAGTTTCTTCTCACCGATCCCCGATACGCGCATAAGGTCATCGACCGAGGCAAAGGCCCCGTTTTGCGTCCGTTCGTCGATAATTGACTGGGCCATAGAAGGCCCGATGCCCGAAAGCGTCTGCAGCTCCGCCGCACTTGCCGTATTGATATTCACAAGTCCCGACGAAGACCCTGTACCAGGGGTCGTGGAAGCACTGCTTTCGGCGGCGCCGACGGCCGCAGCCGTTTGTTGCTCCCCTACCGTCGGCACATAGATCTTTTGACCATCGGTGATCTTGGACGCACGGTTAAGAACCGTCACATCCGCCTCGGCCGTAAGCCCTCCGGCGGCAACAATCGCCTGGGACACCCGTGCTCCATCTTTAAGCCGGTACACGCCAGGCTTCACAACGGCGCCATCAACATCGACGTACACCTCGGCAGCAGAGGAGCTCTTGGCAGACGGCTCATCGGCATCGTCAGGAGAGGCATCCCCGGCCCTGCGCACATCCGAGGCGCTCGCCTCATCACTACGCTCAAACGATACGTCGCTGGAGTGACCACCAAAACCTGCCATCGCCAAGCCGCTCGCGGCGGCAATGACAACCAGGATCGCCACGACCATCGCCTTATGGCCGAGCAGCTTTTCTGCCCAGCGGTCCATCCGTTTAACCCGTTCGTGTTGCTCGCGCTGCGCCATAGCAAACACCTCCCAACACCATCGTGTCAGGAAACGAACGCCGCAGCCTCCGCACGCCCACACCGGTTTTCGCGGTCAAACCAAAAGCTGACCAAAACCTTGCGGAAAAGTGTCCATTTATTCAGGCACACGTCGACAAATGAACCGTTTATCGCCTAATGCCCAGATAGAAAAAGACCGACGATGCAAAATCACCGCCGGTCTATACACAACATTATTCGTGATCTTGGTAAATCTCACGTGGAGCGAGCTCGGAATGTTTGCGTTTTAAGGTCTTAGGGGCCTTATACGTGTTGCTCTCGAAGTCGATATACTCGGTCTGCTTGAGCAAGCGCTCAATCATCTCCTCGTGATCGAACAGCTCCCACGCCTCATGCACGGCATCGAGTTTGGCGTGCGTCTCGGGGCGGCGCGGCATAAAGAGCGTGCAGCAATCGGGAGCGGCCTCGGTCGAGATATCGAAGGTACCGATTTCCTCGGCACGCGCGATGATCTCCTGCTTGTCCGAACCAATCAGCGGGCGGAACACGGGGATCTTGACGGCCTCGTTGACGGCCATGATGTTCTCGAGCGTCTGGGAAGCAACCTGACCGAGCGATTCACCGGTCACAATAGCCTTGGCGCCCTCGATATGCGCAATGCGCTCGGCAACCGAATACATAATGCGACGGTACATGATCACGCGCAGGTTGCTGGGGCAGGTCACCGAGATCTCACGCTGACAATCGCCAAACGGCACCACGTACAGGCGGCCGATCTGGACACCCGGCTCAAGCGCACGGATGATGTCCTGCACCAAATACTCGCTCGTGTCGGGCGTCTGCGGACGACCGGAGAAATGTACCGGCACGCACACCGCGCCGCGACGCGCGAGCATCCAGGTCGCTACCGGAGAATCGATACCCGACGACAGTAGCGTCACGACCTTGCCGGCAGATCCCACCGGCAGACCGCCCACGCCGCGCTCGGAGCGCGCGTACACATAAACGCTACCCTGGACCACCAGCACGTGCACCATTGCGTCGGGGTCGTGCATCTGGACCTTTTTATCGGGAAACGCCTCGCACAACACCTCTCCCACCTGACGATTGATATCAATCGAGGTGAGCTCGTAGTCGGTGTTCGAGCGCTTGGCATGCACCTTAAACGACTCAAAGGGACCAAACTTGCGCAGCGCCTTCACGGCGGCGGCGCAGTACTCCTGCGGGTCGCGGTTCGTGTGATATGCCAGGGACACGCGAGCAACGCCGGGGACGGTGCGAATGACGCGCGCCGCCTCGTCGGCCTGATGCTCGTTAAAGGTCACGAGGATATAACCGGAAATTCGAGACACGGCATTCACGGAAAAGGCGGCCAAGGCCGCCTTGATGTTATCCATGAGGATATGCTCAAAATGTGCGCGGTTCTTGCCCTTCAGTCCAACCTCGTGATAGTGGACCAGGCAGACGCGGGCTGCCATTTAGGCTTCAGCAACCTTGTGGCCGAGCGCCTTCTCGTAACGGGCCTCGTCGTAGGAGATGTCGCCGTCGACAATCTCGTCCATAGCCATCGAGATGGTATCGGCACCGGAGAGTGCAATGGTGATGTCGTCGACATCCTGAACGGCGAGCACGCGGTTGTGCTGGCCACGCAGCATGCTGTTAATGTCGCAGGCGCGCTTGGAGGCAAGCGAGGCGAGCAGGAAGCGGTTGTGATCGGTCTTCTCCAGAAGATCGTCAATGCAAGGCTTTACAACGGACACGGACCTCAGATCCTTTCATGCATATCGAGAACGCGAACGAGCTCATCGGTCGCGCGGTCGAGATCGTCATTCACCACGACGTCGTCGTAGCGGTCGGCAAGGGCAAGCTCATGGGCGGCGTTTGCCATACGCAGCTCGATCGTCTCGGGCGTCTCGGTACCGCGACCGACCAGACGCTCGCGGAGCACCTCGAGCGAAGGCGGCTTGATAAAAATCAGCACGGCCTCGGGGAAACGCTCCTTGACCTGCAAGGCACCCTGGACATCGATCTCCAAGATTAGAGACGAACCAGAGGCAAGCTTGGATGTGACCTCGCTCACCAAGGTGCCGTAGCAGTTACCGTGGACCTCGGCCCACTCAACAAACTCGCCGTTTGCCACGCGGCGGTCGAACTCCTCGCGCGTCAGAAAAAAGTAATTGACGCCGTCGACCTCGCCTTTGCGTGGGGCTCGCGTGGTAGCCGAAACCGTCAGGCCCAGGTTAGAGCGACGCTCGCGCACACGAGTGACGAGCGTGCCCTTGCCTGCACCTGACGGTCCAGAAATCACAAAGAGCTTTGAATCCTGAGCGCTCACTTATTTGGTCAGCTGCTCGAGGAGCTGCTCGCGCTGACGGACACCGAGGCCCTGGACGCGACGGGTAGCGGAGATGCCGAGCTCCTCCATGATCTTGGCGGCCTTGGCCTTGCCATAACCGGGCAAGGACTCGATGAGGGTGGAAACCTTCATGCGGGAAGCGATGGGGTCATCGGAGTTGAGCACGGACTCGAGGGACTTCTCGCCCTTCTTGATCTGCTCGCGAAGCTCAGCGCGGGCGTGACGTGCGGCAGCAGCCTTCTCAAGAGCCTGCTTGCGCTGCTCGTCGGTAAGCTGAGGGAGTGCCATTCGAACCTCCAAATAGTTGGGTTATATCTGATGCAATAATTGGCATTTTAGCACGTAAAACGCACTAAATGCCCAATCGACGGAACCATAGATTAGACGATACCTGCGAAAAGTGCAATATACGGAGGTCAAAGTTAAGCCCCTGACCTGCGATTCCACACAAAGGATGGGAAAGTTTTCGCAGGCACAGGGGCTAATTTGTGCTAATGAGACCCAAAAGTGGTGACTTGAGGGAATCTTTTAGGCGACGTTTTCGACCAGCTCGGCAACGATAGCGTCAAATGCGGCAACAGGGTCGTCGGCACCGGTAATGGGTCGGCCCACCACGATGTGGCTCGCACCGCGCTCGATAGCCTGGGAGGGCGTCGCCACGCGGGATTGATCGCCCAGGGCGGCACCCACCGGACGCACGCCCGGAGTCACGATCAGGGCATCGGGACCCAGCAGCTCACGCATGTCGTGAGCCTCCATCGGCGAGCACACGATGCCATCGATGCCGTTGGCCTGAGCGAGCTTTGCCAGGCGGGCGGCCTCCTCGGCCACGGGCGACTCGACGCCAATCTCGCTCAAGGCATCCTGATTCATGCTCGTAAGAACGGTGATGGCGACGAGCTTAGCGCGGTCCTCGCGCGCCTCCTCGGCACCCTCGCGGCAGGCAGCGAGCATGGCGCCCGAACCCAAACCGTGGACCGAAAGCAGATCGGCACCGGCAAGCGAGGCCGAGCGGGCGGCACCGCGAACCTGATGCGGAATATCATGGAACTTAAGGTCAAGGAAGACCTTAAAGCCCAGGTCCTTGAATGTCTTGACGATCTCGGGGCCCTCAGCGTAATAGAGCGTCATACCAACCTTAAGCCAGGCGGCATGGCCCGAAAGCTCGTGGGCGAGCTCGAGCGCACGCTCACGATCGCAGTCGAGGGCGACGATTACGCGGTCGCGGGCATCGGTCTCTAGCATTCGAAAGCACCTACCAGCTCGTTGATGTCCTTTACGCCCTGGGACTCGGCCCAGGCCTCGAGCTCATGCGCGATCTTGAGCGAAGCGCACGGATCGACGAAGTTGGCCATGCCAACCGACACGCAGGTGGCACCGGCCAGGATAAACTCGGCCGCATCCTCGCCGGTCATGACACCGCCGACACCGTTGATGGGGATATCGACGGCCTGGGCAACCTCCCAGACCATGCGCACGGCGATGTGGTGGCACAGCGGGCCCGAAAGGCCGCCCTTGGGCTTGGCCACGCGGGACTTGCGGGTATGGACGTCGATGGCCATGCCCTGGATGGAGTTGATAACTGAAAGGCCGTCGGCACCGGCAGCCTCGAGGGCCCTGGCGATCTCGGCGACGTTGACCGGCGCCATCTTCACGAACAGCGGCTTATCGGTCACCTTACGGCAGGCAGCCATAACGGAAGAGGCGCCCTCGGGCGTGGAGCCCATGGCGGCACCGCCGGCGGCGATATTAGGGCAGCTCACGTTGATCTCGTAGCCGGCAGCCCAGGGGCACAGCTCGACATACATCTCGAGCGCGCGGACAAACTCCTCGACGGAGTGACCGGCGACCTGGCAGATGACCTGGCAACCGTCCTTGGAGAGCTGCTCGAGCCACGGACCAGACTCACGGGCAAAGGCAGCCACGCCAGGGTTCTGAAGGCCCACGGAGTTGATCATGCCGCCCGGGATCTCGGCCATGCGGGGCGCGGGGTTGCCGGGCCAGGGCTCGGCAGCGCAACCCTTGGTGGTGATGGCGCCCAGCTGGGAAACATCAAAGAAGTTCTGGAACTGCCAACCGTAGCCAAAGGTACCGGCTGCGGTGTTGATGGGGTTCTGCATCTTGACGCCGCCGAAATCGACGGCCATGTTCACGGTACCCACTAGAAGACCACCACCTTGGAAGCATCGAACACGGGGCCGCACATGCAAGCACCCTTCATACCGTCGACCGTCTCGACATTGCAGGTGTTGCAGGCGCCAAAGCCACAGCTCATCATGCGCTCAAGCGACACCTCGCAGTACGCACCGGCCTCGGCGGCAGCGGCGGCGACTTTCTTCATCATGACAGCGGGGCCACAGCTGGCCACATAGTCGTAGCCGCCCTCGCCGAGCAGCTCAGCTGCCGGGTCGGTGCAAAAACCGTGCGTGCCCAGCGTGCCATCATCGGTGCACACGTTAACTGTGGCGCCCAGCGCGCGGAACTCATCGACACCCACGGCCTTGGAAGCGGTGCCAAAGCCCAAGCACACGTCCACATCAACACCCTGCTCGGCAAGCATGCCGGCGAGGCACAGCACGGGCGGAACGCCGATGCCGCCCGCCACGAGCAGCGCCTTCCTGGTGCCCTCGGGTACCATCCAACCACGACCACCGGGGCCCAGCAGGTTAGAGGTGGAGCCAGGGCCCATCTGGGACAAACGACGGGTATCGTCGCCCACGACGGCGTACCACAGCTCGACGGTACCGGCCTGGGCGTCGGCGCGATAGAAGCTCAGGGGCACGCGAAGCAGCGAGGACGCATCGCCGGGCACGGCGATGTTCACAAACTGACCGGGCTTGAGCGCACTTGCAAGCTTGGGGGCCGAAATAACGAGCGAGAAGATGCCGTCGGCGATCTCCTGGTTCGAGACGACCTCGAAGTCGTGCATGCGTGCAGTGGAAGGTGTGGGCATAGACGCTCCAATCCCCCATGCGATTGCATGGTCAAAACGAACAGAAAGCGCGGCACCGCAAGGGCACCGCGCACAAAAGCGATAAGGCTATGCTAGCAGATGCAGCCGTCGGCGAGCGTCTGCTTACCGCCGACAAACACATCGGTGGCACGACCGGTGAGCGTGCGGCCGGCGAAACCGGAGTTCTCGGCGCGCGACTCGTAACCGTCCTCGCCGACCGTCCAGGTGGCGGACGCGTCGAACACGGTCAGGTCGGCAACGGAGCCCGCCTTGACCTGAACCTGGTCGAGGCCCAGGATCTCACGCGGCTTGATGGCCATGAGCTCGACCATGCGGCCCATGCTCATCTTACCCGTGTTGACCAGCTCGGTGAGCACGAGCGACAGCGAGGTCTCGAGGCCGATCATGCCAAAGGGTGCGAGCTCGAACTCGCGGGCCTTCTCCCACGGGGTGTGCGGAGCGTGATCGGTAACGATCACGTCGACGGTACCGTCGATGACGCCCTGACGAATGGCTTCGGCGTCCTCGTCGGTGCGCAGCGGCGGATTGACCTTGAGCGAGGTGTTGTAGGTCTCGTCCAAGTCGTTCTCGGTCAGGAACATGTGGTGCGGGGTGGCCTCGCAGGTAACCTGAACGCCAGCGGCCTTACCGGCACGCACGATCTCCAGGCCATGGGCGGTGGAGATGTGCTGGATGTGCAGCTTGGCACCGGTCAGCTTGGCGATCTCGATGTCGCGGGCGATCTGAAGCTCCTCGCCGGCGGCCGGCCAGCCCTCGAGGGCCAAACGGGTCGAGACCTTGCCCTCGTTGATCTGGCCGTGGCCGACCAGATCCTCGTCCTGGCAGTGGCTCATAAAGACCTTGCCGAACATCTTGCCGTAGTCCATGCAGCGACGGAGCATGCCCGCGCCCTGCACGCCGCGACCATCGTCGGTGAAGGCGACGGCGCCGTGGGCGACCATATCGCCCATCTCGGACATGGCCTCGCCCTTAAGACCGCGGGTCATAGCGCCCGACGGATAGACGCGGCAGTGACCGACCTCGGCAGCGCGGGACTTGACGAACTCCACGACGGTGCCGTTATCGGTGACGGGGTCGGTGTTGGGCATGGCGCACACGCCGGTGAAGCCGCCCTTGGCAGCAGCGCGGGTACCGCTCTCGATGTCCTCTTTGACCTCGTAGCCGGGCTCGCGAAGGTGAACGTGCATATCCACCAGGCCGGGGACGAGGTACTTGCCGGAAAGGTCGCGGATCTCGGCTCCCTCGACGGCGAGATTCTCGCCGACCTCGGCGATCTTGTCGCCGTCAATCAGGACGTCAACGACACCGTCAAGCTCGACGGACGGGTCGATGACGTGGGCATTCTTAAGAAGCAAGGCCATTATCGGCACCTCCAAGCAGCAGATACAGGATAGCCATACGCACGCAGATACCGGCGTAGACCTGCTCCAGGATGACGGAGCGTTGCGGGTGGTCGGCCATATAGGAATCGAACTCGACGCCGCGGTTGATGGGGCCCGGGTGGCAGATGATCGCGTCGGGCTTCATGAGCTTCTCGCGGTCCTTGGTCAGACCGAAGAGCTTGTGGTACTCACGAATGGTCGGGAACGGGGCACCCTCGAGACGCTCCTGCTGCACGCGCAGCATGTAGACGACGTCCAGCTCGGGCAGGACGGAATCGAGGTCGCTCGTCACGTGGTCGCAGCCCAGGACCTCGGGCGCCGGCGGCAGCAGCGTGCCGGGGGCGACGGCGTAGGTCTCGCAGCCCATGATCTTAAGGGCGGGGATCAGCGAGCCGCAGACGCGGGAGTGCGCGATATCGCCGACGACGGCGACCTTCAGACCGTGGAAGTCACCCTTGTGCTCCCAGATGGTGTACAGGTCGAGCAGGGCCTGCGTGGGATGGTTGTGCTTGCCGTCACCGGCGCAGATGACGCTCGCGGGCGAGTTCTGCGTGACGATGTAGGGAGCACCGGCGTGCTTATCGCGCACGACGATGCAGTCGATCTTGTAGGCGTTGAGGGTCTCGACGGTGTCGACGAGGCTCTCGCCCTTGACCGTGGAGGTCGAGGAGCCGCCAAAGTTGAGGCTGTCGGCCGAAAGACGCTTCTCGGCGAGCTCGAAGGAGCTGCGGGTGCGCGTCGAGGGCTCGTTGAACATGTTGACGATGGTCTTGCCCTTGAGCGTGGGGACCTTCTTGATGGCACGCTCGTTGACCTCGGAGAACGCCTTGGCGGTCTCGAGGATGAGCTTGATGTCCTCTTCGGAGTACTCGGTAATGTCGATCAGGTGCTTATGGTTGAACGCCACGGTACTACTCACCTCCCAGCGGCGCGGATCCCACGTGGGAACCCGGCGCGACGTCGTTAATCTCGACAGCGGTGTGGCCGTCGACTTCCTTCATATATAGGTGCACGTTCTCCTCATGCGACGAGGGAACGTTCTTGCCGACAAAGTCCGGCGAGATGGGGAGCTCGCGGTGGCCGCGGTCAACGAGGACTGCCAGCTCAATGCGGCTCGGACGGCCCAGGTCCATGACGGCGTCTAGAGCGGCGCGGATGGTACGGCCCGTATACAGGATGTCGTCCACCAAAACGACGCGTTTGCCATCGACGCTGAAGGGAATGTTGGTGGCGTGGATCGCGGGAGCGAAATTGGTAGCGTAGTCATCGCGGTAGAAGCTGATGTCGAGGCTGCCGAGCGGAACTTCGACGCCCTCGATCTCCTTGATCTCCTCGGCGAGCTTCTTAGCCAGAAGGTCGCCGCGCGTGACGATGCCGACCAGAGCGAGGTCTTCACAGCCCTCGTTGCGCTCGAGAATCTCGTGCGCGATGCGGGTCATCGCTCGATTGACGGCGGTCTCGTCCATGATGACCGCCTTGGGGGAAGTCGTGCCCATCGATCTCCTTCCTCACATGTCTTGACTGCTGACACAGTCAAAAAAATAGATGCCCGACCGCTTAAAGCGGACCAGACACCCACAGGAAGGGCTGCTCTTTGGCAGCTATGTAATTCCATGTGGGTATCTCGTACCCCTTTAATGGTCAAGGGATAGTGTAGCCAACCTCGAGCTTAATTGCGAGCATAAATACAGAGCAATCCGTAAACGGAGCCCAAAGCCCAATAAACCTATATATATTTGTGGGACGAGCTTGAAAACGCACGCACGAGCTGGCATAATCCCCTCTGCTGCACGCAAATCGGATCTACGTCCAGGGCCGTGGCGTGGGCACTATCGCCAAAAGAGGAATATCTCTGTGTAGATTGCGCACAGGGAGCGACTTCTGTGCTATAGTTCAGGCTTGTTTGTTAACGCGACATGTTCGTTTGTCGCCCAAGGAGGGTCAGTTATGTCCAAAGTTTGCGAAGTTTGCGGTAAGCACCCCGTTGCCGGTCGCTCCATCAGCCACTCTCACCGCGTCACCAACCGTAAGTTCCGCCCCAACATCCAGCGCGTCTACGTCGTCGTCGATGGTCACCGTCGCAAGATGAACGTTTGCTCCACCTGCCTCAAGTCCGGCAAGGTTGCGCGCTCCTAAATAAGGTCTTACCAACAAGTACCTCGGACTCTCCGGGTCAAAGACCTCGCGTTCATATAGAACTTACCAAAGGCGTCCTCCCCTACGGAGGGCGCCTTTTTGCACTCATTGGGGACAGGCTTACATGAGTGCTTTCACGCATTGGGGACAGACGTGACGTACACATGCGGCGCCATGATCAGGTCCTGCCCAGCCTCACGCAGCCTCCCTCCAGCCCACAGTGGCCTTGGTCACGCTTGTAGCGCCAATGCCGGTGATACGGGCAATTTGCTTGACCGTGAGATGTGCCCGCCTGAGCCTCAGCAGACAGGCATCGCGATCGGGGCGTGGCAGGGCCTTGAGCAGCGCAGGATCTATGCTCGGCAGGACTTCGTGCGCAATGGAAAGGGCCTCCTCATCGGGGATCCGCCGGCGTGGAAGAACCTCCACTGACCAAGTGCGCCCGGCAACTTCCTCGAGATGCTCGCAATAGCAACGGGAGCCTCCGACGATATCGAGCATAGGAGCCGCGTCACAGATGTCAAAGGGATCATAGCCCAGCTGATATGCCTTGTAGCTTGACCAGCGGTACGCCTCGAGCGAGTCGAGCGCACCTTTCACGGGATTGAGATGGATATAATCGAGCAGTTGTACCGCCTGCGTGTCCGACTCGACCGCGACCCGTGAATAGCGATTGTCAAACAGATGGCCTGTTCTCCCCGTTTTCCCATTGAAATACTTGGCATACGCCGTCAGCGCACACTGCATTGCCTTTGAAAGATTGTCAAATGGGTCATCAACCATCAAATGGAAGTGATTGTCCATAAGGCACCAAGCCAACACCGCCACTTTATGGTGCGCGAACCTGTCCGAGATGTCCGATAAGAAACGATATCGGTCAGAGTCATCTTCAAAAATAATCTGTTTAGAGTTACCACGGTCAAAGACGTGGTAATAACCGGTGAGCGAAACGGCGCGGGCACATCGAGGCATAATCTCTCCTTTCAAAAACTGAACAGGCAACACCTAAAAGGAGAGAAGGAACGCGAAATGCTGAGCCTGTGACCTATTTATATCCAATGAGCGGCAAAAACAGGCCCAGAACGGCAAAATGGCAAATCGATGTCTGTCCCAAATGAGTGAAAGCACTCATGTAAGTCTGTCCCCAATGAGCGGGGCGATGCAGCAGACAGATAGTTTTAGTTAAAACGCTTCAGTTTATTGAAGCGTTTTAGTGTGCCTTTTACAGGAATCTTACCGTTCGCCGAATAATTTCTTGCTATCATGCAAGGCGTAGGGTAAATCTCCGATCGCAAGGAGACACAAATGGTGAAAAAGTCACCGGAAAACACTACTCCCGCAATTGTGGACAACGTAGAGGCGCTTGAGGCTAAGCTCGCTCAGATGCGAGAGGCCCAGGCGCTTTTTGCTACGTACACGCAGGAGCAGGTCGACAAGATCTTCTATGAGGCCGCCATGGCCGCCAACAAGGCTCGTATCCCGTTGGCGAAGATGGCCATCGAGGAGACCGGCCGCGGCGTTCTTGAGGACAAGGTCATCAAGAACCACTACGCCGCAGAGTACATCTACAACGCTTACAAGAACACCAAGACCTGTGGTGTCCTGGAGCGCGACGAGGCTTACGGCATCACCAAGATCGCCGAGCCCATCGGCATCGTGGGCGCCGTCATCCCGACGACCAACCCCACCTCCACCGCGATCTTCAAGACGCTGATCAGCCTGAAGACCCGCAACGGCATCATCATCTCCCCGCACCCGGCAGCCGCCAAGTGCACCATCGCCGCCGCCAAGCTCGTGCTTGACGCCGCCGTCAAGGCCGGCGCCCCCGAGGGCATCATCGGCTGGGTCGATGTCCCCTCCATCGAGCTGACCAACATGGTCATGCGCGACGTCGACATCATCCTCGCCACCGGTGGCCCGGGCATGGTCAAGGCCGCCTACTCCTCGGGCAAGCCCGCCCTGGGCGTTGGCGCCGGTAACACTCCGGTCATCATCGACGACACCGCTGACGTGCTGCTCGCCGTCAACTCCATCATCCACTCCAAGACCTTCGATAACGGCATGATCTGCGCTTCCGAGCAGTCCGTGACTGTCATCGACAGCATCTACGACCAGGTCAAGGCCGAGTTCCAGAAGCGCGGCTGCTACTTCGTCAAGCAGGGTGCCGAGATGGAGGCCCTGCGTGCCGCCATGTTCAAGAACGGCGCTCTCGATCACCGCATCCCCGGCATGGCTGCCGCCAAGATCGCCGAGCTCGCCGGCATCGAGGTTCCCGCCAAGACCAAGATCCTGATCGCCGAGGTCACCTCCACCGACCCCGCCAAGGAGGAGTTCTCCCACGAGAAGCTCTCCCCGGTCCTGGCCATGTACCACGCCAAGGACTTCCAGGAGGCCGTCGACAAGGCCGAGCACCTGGTGCTCGCCGGTGGCCCGGGCCACACCGCCTCTCTGTACGTGCACCCCGCGCAGGCCGAGAAGATCAGCCTGTTCGAGCACGTCATGAAGGCCTGCCGTATCGTCATCAACACCCCGTCCTCGCACGGTGGCATCGGTGACCTGTACAACTTTGGCATGAAGCCGTCTCTGACCCTGGGCTGCGGCTCCTGGGGCGGCAACTCCGTCTCCGAGAACGTTGGGGTGAAGCACTTGATCAACGTTAAGACTGTGGCCGAGCGCCGTGAGAACATGCTGTGGTTCCGCGCTCCCGAGAAGGTCTACTTCAAGAAGGGTTCCACGCCCGTCGCCCTCGACGAGCTGGGCAACGTCATGGGCAAGAAGCGTGCCTTCATCGTCACCGACCAGTTCCTCTTCAAGAATGGCAACACCCGCGCCATCGAGGCCAAGCTCGACGAGATGGGCATCGCCCACGACTGCTTCTATGACGTCGAGCCCGATCCGTCGCTGCAGTGCGCACGTCGCGGCGCCAAGCAGATGGCCCTCTTTGAGCCGGACGTCATCATCGCCGTCGGCGGTGGCTCCGCTATGGACGCCGGCAAGATCATGTGGATGATGTACGAGCACCCCGAGTGCAAGTTTGAGGACATGGCCATGGACTTCATGGACATCCGCAAGCGTATCTTCACCTTCCCCGAGATGGGCAAGAAGGCCTACTTCGTCGCCGTCCCGACCTCTTCGGGTACCGGCTCCGAGTGCACGCCGTTCGCCATCATCACCGACAAGGAGACCGGCATCAAGTGGCCGCTCGCCGACTACGCGCTGCTCCCCAACATGGCTATCGTCGACGCCGACAACTGCATGACCGCCCCGCGCGGCCTGACCGCTGCCTCCGGCATCGACGTCATGACCCACGCCATCGAGTCCTACGTCTCCATCATGGCTTCCGACTACACCAAGGGCCTCTCCGAGCGCGCTGCCAAGCTCGTCTTTGAGAACCTGCCCTCCAGCTTCACGAACGGCGCCAAGGACCCGCACGCCCGCGAGGAGATGCACAACGCCTCCTGCATGGCCGGTATGGCCTTCGCCAACGCGTTCCTGGGCCTCAACCACTCCATGGCTCACAAGCTCGGCGCTTTCCATCACCTGCCCCACGGCATCGCTAACGCCGTCATCCTGACCCGCGTCATGCGCTACAACGCCGCCGAGGCTCCCGTCAAGATGGGTACCTTCTCCCAGTATCCTTACCCCAACGCGCTGCACAACTACGCCGAGATGGCCAAGTACTGCGGCATCGAGGGCAAGGACGACAAGGAGGTCTTCGAGAACTTCATCACGAAGCTCGAGGAGCTCAAGGACTTCATCGGCGTCAAGAAGACCATCGCCGACTACGGTGTTGACGAGCAGTACTTCCTCGACACCCTCGACGAGATGACCGAGCAGGCATTCAACGACCAGTGCACCGGCGCCAACCCGCGCTACCCGCTCATGAGCGAGATCAAGGAGCTCTACCTGGACGCCTACTACGGCCGCGAGCCCCAGGACTACGCCGTCTGCTAGTTTTTAGCACGGTTTTTTGCGGCGGGGGTGCACGGGTGTTTCACACACCCCCGCCGTCGCTTCTATCGCATCGTTGAAAGGATGCAACCATGCTGCTACCCGATTCCAAGACCGAGCTCGTCCGCCGTGGCAACAAGGTCGTTTACGACCTGGGCGACAAGATTGTCAAGGTCTTTAACGAGACCAAGCCTGTCTCCGACGTGTTCAACGAGGCTTTGAATCTTGCCCGCATCAATGAGTGCGGCATCCGCAGCCCCAAGGCTCTCGAGGTTTCCCAGCTCGAGAACGCCAACGGCTGGGCGCTCGTGACCGAGAAGGTTCCGGGCACCACCCTTGCCGAGAAGATGACTGCCGAGCCCCAGCGCTTTGGTGAGTACCTCGAGATGTTCGTCGACCTCCAGATCGAGATCCACGGCTACACCTCCCCGCTGCTCAACCGTCAGCGCGACAAGTACGCCCGCATGATCGACAGCCTTGATCAGCTCAATGCCACCACGCGCTACAACCTTCAGGAGCGTCTGGACGGCATGACCAAGGAGTTCAAGGTCTGCCACGGCGACTTCAACCCCTCCAACGTCATCGTCGGCGACGATGGCCAGCTCTATGTGTGCGACTGGGCACACGCCACCCAGGGCTCCCCTGCTGCCGACGTTGCCACCACCTACCTGCTCTTTGCCCTCAACAGCAAGGACCAGGCCGAGGCCTACCTGGAGCTCTACTGCGACCGCGCCGACATGCCCATGCAGGTCGTGCGTCAGTGGACGAGCATCGTTGCCGCTTCCGAGCTCGCTCGTAAGCGCAACGTGAACGATGAGTTCCTGAAGAACTGGATCGACGTCGTCGATTATCAGTAATATCTGAGCGATTTATTTCGCATCGGAGGCACAAGGAAAACCCCGCAGCTCGCATGGGCTGTGGGGTTTTCCTTTAAGATATCGAGGATGCCACAAGATAAAAGGACGGCCCCGCATCTCCCCGATCTGGAGAAATGCGGGGCCGTCCCGTATATCGAACTACAAGCGAAATCGTCGATTAACGGCGGGCCGCCTTAACAAGCTCGGCGACCTTGGCGACGACCTCGTCGATCGCCACATCCTCGCGCTCACCCGTGGCACGGTCCTTGAGCTCAACGGTGCCATTCTTAAGGCCACGCTTACCCAGAACGACCTGATACGGAAAGCCCATAAGATCGTTGTCGGCAAACTTAAAGCCGGGACGCTCGTCGCGGTCGTCGACGACAACCTCGATACCCTCGGCGCACAGGCCATCAACGATCTGCTCGCAGACGGTAGCGCACTCCTCCTTCTTGGGATCGAGCGGAATCACCGCGACCTCGTACGGGGCAACGGAGACCGGCCAGACGATGCCGTGCTCGTCGTTGTGCTGCTCCACGACGGCAGCGAGCGAGCGGGACACACCAACGCCGTAGCAACCCATGATGAGCGGCTTCTCCTTACCGTCCTCATCCATAAAGGTGGCACCCATGGCCTCGGAATACTTGGTGCCCAGCTGGAAGACCTGAGAGACCTCGATGCCACGGGCAGCAGAGAGCGGCTTGCCGCAGTGCGGGCAGGGGTCGCCGGCGACAACGGTGACCAGATCAGCCCACTCGTCGACGGTAAAGTCGCGCTCGGGGCAGGCACCGGTAAAGTGATAGTCGACCTCGTTGGCACCGCAGGCCCACTGCTTGGACTCGCGCAGGCTCTCGTCGCAGACCAGACGAATGCCCTCGGGCAGGTTAACCGGTCCGATAAAGCCCTTATGCAGACCGTAGGTCTGGAGCTCCTCATCGGTCATCATGCGATAACCCTTGCCAAAGACATGCTCGGCCTTGCAGTCATTGAGCTCATGATCGCCCGGGACAATGGCCACGACTGGCTTGCCCTCGGCATCGATGAGAGCCAAGGACTTGCGCGTGCCGTTCTCGGGGAAGCCAAAGAACTTTGCAACGGCCTCGATGGTGCCCATGCCCGGAGTCTTGACCTTGGTGAGCGTACCGTCGCCAGGACCCTCGGTCACAACGACCTTGGTGCTTGCGGCCTCATCGTCGGCAGCGAAGCCGCAATCGTCGCAGTAGACGAGCGAAGCCTCGCCGGCGTCGGCCAGAGCCATGTACTCGACGGAGGTGTCGCCGCCGATCTCGCCGGAGTCGGCGACAACGGGCAGAGCCTTGATGTAGCAGCGCTCGCAGATGTTGGCGTAGGCCTGCTTCATCTTGTCGTACTCCTCCTGCAGACTCTCCTGCGTGGCAGAGAAGCTGTAGGCGTCCTTCATGATGAACTCGCGACCGCGCATCAGGCCAAAGCGGGGGCGGAACTCGTCGCGGAACTTATCCTGGATGTGGTAGAGGTTAACGGGCAGCTGCTTGTAGGAACGCAGCTCGTTGCGCACCAGGGCAGTCACGGTCTCCTCGTGCGTGGGGCCGAGTACGAACTCACGGCCGTGGCGGTCATCAAAGCGCACGAGTTCCTTACCGTAGGCATCGATACGGCCGGACTCACGCCACAGCTCGGCGTCGACCATGATGGGCATCATGAGCTCCTGGGCGCCGGCGGCATCCATCTCGTCGCGCACGATGTTCTCGATCTTGCGAATCGAGCGCCACGCGAGCGGCAGATAGGAATAGAGACCGGCGGCCTCCTTGCGGATCATGCCGGCACGAAGCAGCAGACGATGGCTCGCAAGCTCGGCGTCGGCCGGATCCTCTTTAAGCGTCGGAGCATACAGCTTAGACATATACATTGCTCGAGTCATTTATTTCTCCTCAATAAGCTTGTCGACCTCAGCCATAAGCGCGTCGACAATTTGATCCTCAGCTACTTTACCAATGATCTGGCCATGCGAAAAGAGCAGGCCCTGACCTCGTCCGCAGGCAACGCCCAAGTCGGCGTCAGAGGCCTCGCCGGGGCCATTGACCGCGCATCCCATCACGGCAATGGAAAGCGGCGCAGAATAGTTCTTCAGTCGCTCGGTAACCTCCTCGGCGATGGGAATGAGGTTGACCTGGCAACGAGCGCACGTGGGACACGAGACGATCTCGGGACCACGGCGGCGCAGGCCAAGGGACTGCAGGATACCCCAGGCGACCGGCGGCTCCTCGACCGGATCGGCCGTGAGCGAGACGCGCATGGTGTCACCAATACCCTCAGACAGCAGAATACCAAGGCCCACCGAGCTCTTAATGGTGCCCTGAAGCTTGGTACCCGCCTCGGTTACGCCCAGGTGAAGCGGAACGTGAGGAATCTCACGCGACAAGGCTCGATAGGTATCGAGCGTCGTTTGCACGCTATGGGCCTTGGCCGAAAGCACAATGTTCGTAAAGCCGCGGTCTTCAAAATGCTTGACGAAACGCTCGCTCGACATCACGAGCTTTTCGGGCTGCGTGAGGTCGTCGCGCTCGGCGATATCCTGCTCAAGCGAACCGGCATTGACGCCGATACGAATCGCACAGCCCGCTGCACCCGCAGCATCGATCACCGCGTCAACCTTGGCCCAATCGCCGATATTGCCGGGATTGATGCGCAGCTTGGCAGCACCGGCCTCAACGGCACCAATGGCAAGCTTATGGTTAAAGTGGATATCGGCGACGATCGGCACCGGAGACTCGGCACAGATGGTGCGGAAACCCTCAAGCGCGGCCTCAGTGGGCACGCTCACACGCACGATATCGCAGCCAGCCTGCGCCAACGCGCACACTTGCGCAAGCGTTGCCTGGGCATCAGCGGTATCGGTGCAGGTCATGGATTGGACCACCACCGGCGCGCCGCCACCGATCTGCACACCGCCCACATGCACGGGGCGCGTCAACTCGCGAGGCAAAGGATGGGATAAAGACAATCCAAACACTCCCCTACAGGATAAATCGAAGGACGTCGGAACGAAGCATATAGACAAACAGCAGCGCAAAGAGCGCGATGCCCACATAGCTCACAATCGTCTGGACCTTGAGCGGAAGCTCGCGGCCAGCAATCTTTTGAATGATCTCGATGACCAGCTTGCCGCCATCGAGTGGTGGGATGGGCAGCAGGTTCATAAAGCCAAGCGAGAACGAAATGAGGGCGGCAAACGAAAGGAACGTGGCAGGGCCGGCAGCAGCAGCCTGTGAGGACATAACGCTAATGCCCACGATCGAAGAAGACTGATCGAGAATCTCCATCGTATGCTGCGGCTGGAGCAGGCGCATCACGCCCTCCGCTGTCTGCACGACATAGGAGAACGAAAGGCGAGCCGACGTGATGGGGTCTAAACGGACCACCTGCGTAGAGGCATACACACCTAGGCGCTCGTCCTCTTTGAGCGCAACCGAGGTCGAATGCTGCTTGCCGTCGCGCTCATACTCAATGGCGATATCGTCCTTACCGGCGGCCTTGCCGATGGCATCGTAAACGTCCATCCAGGTAGAGCACGATACTCCGTCAACCGAAAGGATCGCGTCGCCGCCCTCAATACCCGCGTTGGCGGCAATAGACCCCTCGTCAACCTGACCGATCACGTTGGTATCCATCGGCACGGTGACACCCGCAATAGAGTAGATGCTCATAAGCAGCAAAAAGCCCGTCAGGATATTGACGAGAATGCCCGCGAGCAGCATAAAGGCGCGCTTGAGAAAACCCTGGCCAAGATAGGTGTGCGAACGCTCTTGTGCAAGGAACTCGGCCTCGCCGCACGGCAGCTCCCACACATCGCCCTCGGAAGTTGAATGTTCGCGATCGAAACGGCGGCCGTCAAAGGTGGTGTAACCCGCCGCATCTCGCGGCAGCGTCTGATACTTGGTGGGATAGTAGCTCGGCGAAGGCTTCTCCCCTTCCTCATGCCAAGGCGCGATAGAGCCCCAACCCAAGAGCAAGGCGCATGCCTCGAGCACATCCTCCTCGGATAGCTCGAGCTCGGCGGCAAGGTCGGCCACGGTCACGCGACCATGACGATAGATAGCCGCGAGCACGCGATCGGCGCAGGAGACGTCGGTCGGATCCATACCGCAGATGGCAGCGTAGCCACCCAGCAGCAGCGGGGTCACGCCAAACTTGGTTCCAATGCGACGCGACGTGTAATGGATGTCAAAGCGGCAAGGCAGGCCCAAAAAGAACTCGGTCACGCGGACGCCGCAGGCACGCGCCGCCAAAAAGTGGCCGCCCTCGTGCAAAAACACGAGGACGGAAAGCATCAGCAGGCCCCAAAAGACCGATGAGAGAACGCTCATAACAGTATCCATAAAACGAAAAAGCAATCCTTATGGGTTAGGAACGGGTTGCGGCGAGCACCTGCGCAGCCTTTTCACGCGCCCATGCATCGATGTCGTGAAGCTGCTCAAACGAATCGACCGCCTGCATATCGTGGGAATCCATGCAGGATTCCACAATGCGATCGATATCGGTAAAGCTGCAACCATCGTGCAGGAAGGCATCGACGGCGACCTCGTTGGCGGCATTGAGCACGCACGGCATGGTGCCACCCGTCTTGCCGGCACATTCGGCCAGTGCCAGACAGCGGAAGGTATCCATGTCGGCAGCATCAAACGTGAGCTGCCCCAGCTCGCGGAAATCGATACGAGGCGCCGGGGTATCCCAACGCTCGGGATACGAGAACGCGAACTGGATGGGAATACGCATGTCGGAAGCACCGAGATGCGCCATCACGGAGCCGTCGGCGAACTCGACCATAGAGTGAATCTTGGACTGACGCTGCACGACCACGTTAATGAAATCGAGGTCGCAGTTAAACAGATGCATGGCCTCAATGCGCTCCAGGCCCTTGTTCATGAGGGTGGCGGAGTCGATGGTGATCTTGGCACCCATGGCCCACGTGGGATGTGCGAGGGCATCGGCACGCGTCACGCGGTCGAGCTCGTCGCGGGTGCGGCCAAAGAACGGACCGCCCGAGCAGGTGAGCCAAATACAATGAGCCTCGCGTGGGTTCTCCCCCAGATAGCACTGGTAGATGGCGGAGTGCTCAGAGTCGACTGGAATAAGCTGGCCCGGTTGCGCCAACGGCATAAGCAAGTCGCCACCGACGACGAGGGACTCTTTGTTGGCAAGGGCAAGGCGCTTATTAGAGGTCAAAGCCGCATGGCTCGCCTCGAGACCGGCGGCGCCCACAATAGCGACGAGCACGCAGTCGACATCGTCGCGACGCGCGAGCTCGCAAACCGCCTGCGCGCCAACGCCGAGCTTCGTTCCCTCGGGCAACTCCTGCAGCACGGCGTCATCGCCATGAGCGACATCGGCCACGGCAACCGCCGAAACCGAGAACTCGCGGGCAGCGGCAACGAGCTCGGAGGTGCTGGAGTTAACGGACAGCGCCGTCACCTGCAGGCGATCGGCATGCTGACGGCACACATCGAGTGCCTGGGTGCCGATGGAGCCCGTACAACCCAGGATAGCAACGCGAAGGCGTCCATCGGGGCCATACGTCGTTTGGAAGGACATTACAGCACGCCTCCGATCATCAAAAGCAGCTGCGCGGTAATGCAGCCAAAGATAAGCGAATCGCTACGATCGAGCATGCCGCCGTGGCCCGGGATAAGGTTACCGGAATCCTTAACGCCCACGCCACGCTTGATACGCGACTCGATGAGGTCGCCGATAACGCCCAGGACGGACACGACCACGCCGCACAGCAGCGCATAGGGCAGGCTGAGCTTGTAGAAGTGCGTCGCCCACAGGATGAGCCAAATCAAAACCGAGCCCAGGATGCCGCCGGCAAACCCCTCCCAGCTCTTTTTGGGAGAGATCTTGGGAACCATCTTGTGCTTGCCAATACGGCTACCCACGATGTAGGCAAACGAGTCGGAGACCCAAAGGGACGCGCAAACGCCCACCGAAAGCAGGGCGCCGGCAAAACCGGGCACGGCATCGCGCAGCAGCACGATAGACGACAGCATAAAGCCAGTGTAGATGGGACCCATGAGCGTCACGGCCACATCAGAGATGCGGGTACGCGGCGACCAGACATACCAAATGCCCACAGCGAGCATCAGGGCAAAAAGCAGGGCATTCAGCAACATCGAATCGCCCAACGCCGACAGCGGAAAGAGTACGGCGGCAGCGATACCCATGCGCTCGTTAGCCATCTTGCCATCGAGCCTCGTCATACGGAAAAACTCATAGCAGCACAGACCGCTCATGACAGAAACAAAGATGGCCGTGGGCACGATACCCAAAACCAGGCACAGGATAAAGACAACGGCGTAGACGATACCGGCGGCGGCACGGGTAATAAAGCCCGCCAGCCACGAACCGGTGCCGCTCTTAGCTGCAGGCGCTCCCGCAGTGGCAGCTTTACGCGCAGGCGTCTTGGGAGCAGATGCCTTGGGACGATCGGACACGATTAAGCCTCCTCGGTCTTGCTCAGACCACCAAACCTACGGTCACGGCCCTGATAGGCCAAAATGGCGTCGACAAGGCCCCAACGATCAAAGTCGGGCCAATAGGTATCGGTGACGTAGAACTCGGAATAAGCCACCTGCCACAGCAGATAGTTCGAAAGGCGCAGCTCACCAGAAGTGCGAATCACAAGCTCAGGATCGGGAAGGCCGGCGGTATAGAGGTGGGAAGCCACCATGTCGTCATCAATTGCGGCAGGATCGATCTTACCGGCGGCAGCGTCGAGTGCGATCTGACGGACAGCGCGGGTAATCTCGGCACGCGCGCCGTAGTTGACGGCAAGCGCCAGCGTCATGCCGGTGTGATTGGCGCACTCGGCAAGACCGCGTTCAAAAACGTCGCGGGTCTTCTTGGGCAGCGCGGAAATGTCACCCAAAAAGACAACGCGCACGTTTTCGCGCTTCAGAAGCGGCAGCTCGTCGATGAACGTCTTGGCAAACAGGTGCATCAGAACGTTGACTTCGTGCTGAGGGCGATTCCAGTTTTCGGTCGAAAACGCATAGGCAGAAAGCACGTCGACGCCCAGACGCACGCAAGCGGTAATAACCTCGCGAAGGGAGACGATACCCGCCTTGTGGCCCTCGGTGCGTGCAAGACCGCGTGATGTGGCCCAACGACCGTTGCCGTCCATAATGCACGAGATATGGTGCGGAATGTTATTGAGGTCAAGGTCGGAAAAACCGACGCCCGCAGGGGCGTCGGCAAAGTACTCGACCAGTTTATGCTCGTCGTATTGCACCTTAGATCTCCATGACCTCGGCTTCTTTTTCCTTCAGAAGCTCCTCGACCTTGGCGACATACTCATCGGTGTGCTTCTGGACCTTGGCCTGCTCGCGACGGACATCGTCCTCGGTGAGCTCCTCATCGCGCTCGAGCTTGTTGTTGAAGTCGCGACGGATGTTACGGATAGACACCTTGGCCTGCTCGGCGTACTCGCGGCACTCCTTGACGAGCTCGCGACGGCGTTCCTCGGTGGGAGCCGGGAACGGCAGACGAACGACGGTGCCATCGGAGTTGGGGGTAATACCCAGATCGGAAGCGCCGATGGCCTTGACGATGGCGTTGATAAGCGCCTTGTCCCACGGCTCGATGAGCAGCATGTGGGCCTCGGGGGTCTTTACGGCGGCAACCTGCGTAACCGGCGTGGGAACACCGTAATAATCGACGGTGATGTCGGACAGAATGTTGGCATTGGCGCGGCCGGTACGGACCTTGGAGAAGTTATGCTTGAGGGACTCGAGCGACTTGTCCATGTGGGCGGTGATGTTCTCTGCCATGCTTAATCCTCCTGATAGACGAGCGTGCCGACGGGCTCACCCGAAAGCGCGCGCTTGACGGTGTCCTCGCCATCGATGTTGAGGACCAAAATCGGCATACGGTTATCCTGGCACAGTGCCGTAGCCGTGGAATCCATAACCTGCAGGCCGCGGACGAGAACCTCGTGATAGGTAATCTTGTCAAAACGGACGGCATCGGCGCACTTGACGGGATCCTTGTCGTAGATGCCGTCAACCTTGGTGGCTTTAATCAGAATCTCGGCGCCGATCTCGCACGCACGAAGAGCCGCGGCGGTGTCGGTCGTAAAGTACGGATTGCCCGAACCGGCGGCAAAAATAACGACGTTGCCCTTGGAAAGGTGGTTGATGGCGCGACGGCGAATATAGGGCTCGCAGATCTCGTTCATCTGGATAGCGCTCATCACGCGGCAGGGAACATCGTTATGCTCGAAGGCATCCTGCAGGGCGAGCGCGTTCATAACGGTTGCCAGCATGCCCATGTAGTCGGCCTGAGCACGCTCCATGCCACCGGCAGCGCCGGCCATGCCGCGGAAAATATTGCCGCCGCCAACAACGACGCCAACTTCGTGACCAACGGCGAGCAGCTCTTTGACCTGCTTAGCAAGATGGTCGGTAACCTTGGGGTCGATGCCATATTGGCCGTCGCCCATCAGCGCTTCGCCGGAAAGCTTCAGAAGCACGCGTTTATATCGGATGTCGGACAAAGCGATCCTCCTTTAGATTGAACTCTCAACATTCTATCAAAGGCTCTAAGAAGAGCCATGAAAAAGCAGGCTGTGAGTAAAACCCACAGCCTGCTCATTACCAGCTACAAGAGCTAATTTACTCGCCACGGACCAGACGGTCAAAGGCAACGACGGTAATGGTGTCGCCGAGCTCCTTGGAGACCTGCTCAGCGTACTTCTTGATGGTGAGGGAGCTGTCCTTGATGAACTCCTGCTCGGTGAGCACGGACTGCTTGTAGAACTTCTCCAGACGGCCGACAGCCATCTTCTCCTGAATGGCCTCGGGCTTGCCGGACTCGGCAGCCTGAGCCATGTAGATCTGCTTCTCGTGCTCGACGGTCTCGGCCGGAACCTGATCGCGGGTAGCGCAGATCGGGGCGACGGCGGCAACCTGAAGGGCAACGTCGTGAGCGAAGGTCTTGAAGGACTCAGCCTGAGCGGTCTCGGCCTTCTCGAAAGCAAACTCGACGAGGACGCCGATCTTACCACCCATGTGGATGTAAGAAGCGAGCGCGCCGTTCTCGGCCTTACGGGCGGCGAAGCGGGAGATCTTCATGTTCTCGCCCATGATGTGAATCATTTCGGTGAGCTCGGAGGAAACGGTCTCCTCGCCCATCGGCTTCTCGAGCAGAGCGTCGACGTCAGCAGGCTCGGTGGTAGCGACAACCTCAGCGACCTTGGAAGCAAAGCCGGTGAACTTGGCGTTGGAGCCAACGAAGTCGGTCTCGCAGGAGAGCTCGAGCAGAGCGCCGGTCTTGCCATCCTCGGAGACGAACGCGGCGACAGCGCCCTCGTTGGTCTCACGGCCAGCCTTCTTGGCAGCCTTGGCAAGGCCGTTCTTACGCAGAACGTCGACAGCGGCGTCCATGTCGCCGTCAGCCTCGACGAGAGCCTTCTTGCACTCCATCATCGGGGAGTCGGTCATCTCGCGGAGCTGCTTGACCATAGCGGCGGTAATCTGGGCCATTGTGGTTCCTTTCAAAGAGATGAAAAAGAATTAACTAAGACTGATTTACTCGGCCTTGGGCTCAGCGGCCATCTCGGCCTCGGAGACCTGCTCCTTGCCGGAGCCAGCGAGGCAGGCGTCAGCCATGAGCTCGCACATAAGGGTGACGGCGGAGATAGCGTCATCGTTGCAGGGGATGCCGTACTCGACCTCGTCGGGATCGGAGTTGGTGTCGATCAGAGCGACGACGGGGATGTTCAGGCGCTGAGCCTCCTTGATGGCGTTCTCCTCGCGCTTGGTGTCGATGACGAAGAGAGCCTGGGGCAGACCCTTCATGTCGCGGGCGCCACCGAGGTTGGTCTGGAGCTTGGTGAGCTCCTTGCCGAGAACAGCCTGCTCCTTCTTGGGCAGAACAGCCATGCGGCCGTCCTCGACCATGGCCTCGAGCTCCTCCATGCGGTTGATGCGGGAGCGGATGGTGACGAAGTTGGTCAGCATACCGCCGAGCCAACGCTGGTTGATGTAAGGCATGTTGGCGCGCTCAGCAGCGTTCTTGACGGCCTCCTGAGCCTGCTTCTTGGTGCCGACGAACAGCACGTTGCCGCCCTTGGCGACGTTCTTGACGAAGGTGTAGGCCTGGTCGGCGTCGAGGATGGTCTGTTTGAGGTCGAGGATGTAGATGCCGTTGCGCTCACCGAAGATGAACGGCTTCATCTTGGGGTTCCAGCGACGGGTCTGGTGACCGAAGTGGCAGCCGGCCTCGAGCAGGGTGCGGATATTAATCTTGGTAGCCATGTTAAACCTCCTGTGGTTTGCCTCCGCGCGGGGTCATCCTCCAAAACCAACCCGGACATGTGCTACCAAAGCCCGGGCACCACGGTATGAAGTAGCCGCGCGTGCGTGATAAAAACATGTTGCCGTGAAGCAACCCGATGAATGATAGCAGGAATGCATCTTCCTGCCAACCCGCAATCAAAACCACACACCTGAGTGCGGCGCGGGACGTCCCAGCCACTATTCGCCGCGGGGATGGGCTTGAGCCACGGCACGTTTGAGCCGATCGGGCGTGAGGTGCGTGTAAATCTGCGTCGTGGACAGGCTCGCATGACCCAGCAGCTCTTGAACCGAGCGCAGGTCCGCACCGCCCTCGAGCAAGTCGGTCGCAAAGGTATGGCGCATCGCATGCGGGGCAATGTCGGCCGGAATGCCGGCGAGCGTCGCCAGCATATGGAACCGCCGCCTGAGCATGGCGGCACTCATGCGATTGCCGCGCGCCGATATAAGCAGCGGATGCGGCCCGGTAGCGGGGTCACGGCGCTTTGCCTGAGCGAGCAACTCCGGCCTCCCCTCCTCAATATAGAGACGCGTCGCCTCGAGCGCACGACGATACAGAGGGACGATACGTTCTTTGCTCCCCTTGCCCCACAGGCGCAGCGTGCGCTCGGACCATGAGATGGATTCCACATTGAGCGCCGCAAGCTCTGAGATGCGGGCACCCGAGGCATAGAGCAACTCGAGCATCGCCGCATCGCGCAGTCCCGCGGGTGTTGAGGTATCGGGGGCTTTGAGGAGTGCCTCCACCTGTTGAGTCGTAAGGACGCCCGGCAGGTCGCGCGGCAGCTTGGGCGATGCGATCGCCGAGACCGCATCGCCCTCGACAATCCCCTCGACAGCCATCCACCGATAGAGTGAGCGAATGGCAGACAGGTGTGCCGCAAGGGTCCGAGCCGACACCTGGTCACGCGACAACTCGGCCAAATAGGAGCGAACGGTCCGCACGTCGGCGGCGCGAGCGTCGACGTCCTCGCGCTCGCACCAGGCAGCGAAGCGCTCCAGCCTCGAGCCATAGGCCGTCACCGTGTTGGGAGAAAGTCCCTCGACGCGTGCGATATAGGCGATAAACGAGTCGACGGTGTCGTACAGGTCAAAGGCTATGACCGGTCGCCTCCAAACAAGTCGGAACGCGTGGCCAAGTAGGCATCGAGGGCCTCGAGCGCACGGTCCGCATAGGCCTGGTAGCGGTCGCGCTTGCTGCGGCGCTTACCATCCTCGAGTGGCGGCACCAGGCCAAAGTTGACATGCATGGGCTGATAGCCCACGGTGGCAGGATCGGTCGCATAGCCCACGAGCGCACCCAGGGCGCCCACACACGGCAACTCGACGCCCGCGGCACCGATAGCCTCGGCATAGGTGTTGAGCGCCGCGAGCAGACCTGTCGCCACGGCTTCCATGTACCCCTCGGTGCCGGTGATCTGACCGGCCAGGCGCACACCGGTACCGGGCACGGCAAAGGTGCCATCGAGCACATGCGGGGCGTCGACAAAGGTATTGCGGTGCATGACACCGTAGCGGAAGAACTCAGCGTTCTCCAGGCCCGGCACCATATGGAAGACGCGCTTCTGCTCGCCAAAGGTCAAGTTGGTCTGGAAGCCCACCAGGTTATAGGCGGTCTTCTCCTTGTTCTCGGCACGCAGCTGAATCGCCGCCCAGGGGCGACGTCCGGTACGCGGGTCGGTGAGGCCGACGGGCTTCATGGCGCCAAAGCGAATGGCGTCCTTGCCGGTGCGCGCAACTTCCTCGGCAGGCTGGCAAGCCTGGAACAGATCGCCGCCCTCAAAGTCTTTGAGCACCACGCGGTCGGCCGTGGTAAGCGCCTCGATAAAGGCCTCGTACTCCTCCTTATTGAGCGGAGCGTTGAGATAGTCGCCGCTCCCCTGCTCCTCATAGCGCGACTGCGAGAACAGCACGTCCATATCGAGCGTGGAGGCATCGACGATCGGCGCCGCGGCATCGAAGAACGCAAGGGCATCGCCACCGACGAGCTTCATAACCTCTTCGCTCAGCGCCGGTGAACACAGCGGGCCCGCGGCAATGACCACGTGACCCTCGGGAATCTGCGTGACCTCGCCGTGCACGACCTCGATATTGGGACGGGCGGCAACCTCGGCCTCGACAAGCTCGGAAAACTTGACGCGGTCGACCGCCAAGGCGCCACCGGCGGGAACGGCCGCACGATGGGCGCAGTCAAGCAGCACCGAGCCCATACGCTCAAGCTCGGCCTTCAGCAGGCCGGCGGCGGAATCCGGACGGGTCGACTTAAACGAATTGGAGCAGACGAGCTCTGCCAGGTGATCGGTATGGTGGGCCGGGGAGCTCACCTGGGGGCGCATCTCGCACAGCTTTACGGCAAACCCGCGATCTGCCAGCTGGATCGCGCACTCCGAACCCGCCAGACCGCCACCGATAACTGTCACCTGATCGAACTGCATCTGCAAACACCTTTCTAATTGACACGTTTTCCATTGTGACCGAAGGGTGTCTGGGCGTGAAGGGCAAACTTGGAGGGCGCATACCTTCCATCCATCATGCGCTCGATAAGGCCCTCGAGTTCAAGCGAACCCAAGAGTTTGAGTACGCCGACTGCATCGAGCGACACGAGTGCCGCGATGTCGTCGACCTTGAGCGGAGAAGCGATGAGCGCATGCATCACGGTCTGCTGTGTTGGATTCAGGTCGGCAATGCCGGGAGCATCGGGGCGCGAGTAGCGCAGGGTGCCGTATATGCGAGAGATAGCCATCTCGATGGACTCCTCGTCGACAATGCAGCAGGCACCGTTCGCAATGAGGTAATTCGTGCCACGCGACTCGGGCGATAGGATCGACCCCGGCACGGCAAGAAGTTCGCGCCCCAAATCCATAGCAGCCTCGGCTGTAGAAAACGTCCCGGAAGGCATACCCGCCTCGGATACAAAGAGGGCTTGCGACAGGGCCGCGATCACGCGATTGCGGCGCGGAAAGGCAAACTTGCGCGGCCCCATGCCCCACGGAGAGATCGACACGACCGCGCCACCCGTATCGAGCGTGCGTGTAATAAGCCCCGCGCTCGAACGCGGGTAGACCACGTCGGCGCCCGTCCCCAGCACCACGACGTGTTTGCCGCCGGCGTTGACCGCAGCCCAACCCGAGGCTTGGTCACAACCGACCGCGCCGCCCGAAACTACCGTCACTCCCGCCTCGACCGCAACCTTTGCCGCAAGCTCTGCCACGGCAAGACCATACGGCGAGGCCTTTCGCGCGCCGATGATGGAGAGCGCGGGCGTCGAAAGCACCTCGGGGTTGCCGCGCACATAAAGCGTCTGGGGTACATCAGAAAGCTCCAAAACGGTCTCGGGATACAACGCATCACCTGGATGCAGCTCGAAGGTCCCCTCGGCCATCATTGGTCCCTCCTTCCCTGGTACATCGCCGCCTCGAGCACGTGGTCCTGCGTCACTTGCTCGCTCTCGGCGACATCTGCGATCGTACGCGCAATGCGAACCAGGCGCACGATGCCACGCCCTGTGAGATGCGTGCGTTTGGATAGGCCGAGTACGCATTTCTCGGCAGCATCATCAAGCTCAAAGGTCGAAACGACGCCGTCAATGGACCGCGTCTCGTCATCCTCGGCCTCGGCATCTGCATCGTCCATACGGGATTCGCGCCAAGCGCGAAAAGCGCGACCGCGCACAACGTAGTCACGTAACTCGGCCGACGACATACCCTCTGCGCCCTCGATAATCACTTGAGGGTCGGGACGGGTCACATCGATCATCATGTCGATACGGTCGGCCAAAGGACCGCGCAGTTTAGACCGATAGCGCTCGACCATCGCCGCCGAGCAGCGACACGGTACCTCGCGATCGCCCAAAAAGCCGCAGGGGCAGGGATTGCTCGCAGCCAGCAGCTGAAAGCGCGACGGGAAGGTAAAAGCCCCATCGACGCGTACGATCCTCACGTAGCCGCGCTCGATAGGCTGACGCAGCGTCTGCAGTACGCCCGTGGGAAACTCGGCAAGCTCGTCCAAAAAGAGCACGCCGCCATGAGCAAGGCTGATCTCACCTGGGTGCACCGGGCGTCCTCCGCCAATGAGGCCCGCCGTTGAAATACTGTGATGGGGACTGCGGAAGGGCCGGTGCCCCGCCAACAAGCCATCAATGTTCTCACCCAAAACCGAATGGATGCACAGCGCCTCTTGTTGATCCTCGAGAGAAAGCTCGGGCAAAATGCCCGTCATGCGCCGCGCAAGCATGGTCTTGCCCGAACCGGGCGAGCCGATCATGAGCAGGCCGAGCTCGCCGGCTGCCGCAAGCGCCATGCCACGTTTGGCGACCTCCTGCCCCAGCACGTCGGCATAGTCGAGCTCGGGCTCAAAGGTCGCCTCGACGCCCTCAGAATCCAGGTAGTGCCGCGCGGCATCGCCCATACCATGAGCAAGCTGGGACAAATGATCGATAAATCCGCAGTCAACGCCAGCAAGCGGCACATGCTGGTCGGACCTGCCGGCGATAAAAGACAGCCCCATGTCGCGAGCCAGCAGCTGAAACGCAACCTCGCCCTTGACGGGAAGCACCGTACCGTCCAGACCAAGCTCACCTGCGATAAGGCAGCGATCGAGGTTGTCACGGGGAATCTGCCCATCGGCCGCTAGAACCGCGATGGCGATGGGCAGATCAAAGCCGCTACCGGTCTTGCGGATATCGCCGGGCGCCAGGTTGACCGTAATGCCCGAACGTGGGATCTCGAACCCGGCGGAGCGCATCGCGCAGCGAATACGACCGCGTGACTCCATCACCTCCATACTCGGAATACCGAGCATCTGAATGCCCGGAACGCCACCGGCAAGCGAGACCTCGACCGTGACGTGAATCGCCTCGACGCCACGGATGCAGGCCGCGTGAACGGCAAACGTCTCGAACGCCATCACGACACCTGCCAATCGAACGCGTTGTACTGATGCTCGATCTCGGCGATATGCCCGCCGCGAATGGTGACACCCACGGCATCGAAGCGAATCGCCTTGAGCGGATAATGCTCCATGAGATAGCAACTTGCGATGCGGCGGTAGCGGCGTTGCTTTTGAGCGTCCACGGCCTCCTCGGGAAAGACCCGCGTGGTGCAATCCAGCGCGACGCGTCTGGTCTTGACCTCGGCCATCACTACGACATCGTCGAGCTCATCGAGCAGCACCAGATCGGCCTCGCCCTCGGTGCAACGATAACCCTGCTCCAGCAAGGTGTAGCCGCGCTCGTTAAAGTAGTCGATGGTGATCAGCTCGCCTAGCATACCCAGCTCGCGGGGACTGAGTCCCTTGATAAACTCGGGCGTCATCGCCCCGCTGTCGAGCTCGCCGTTTTCCCAACGCTCCTTGAGCTGCTGCGTCTTGCTCTTTTTGCTTGCGGCACCCATGGGGTCTCCTTTCCCGCACACTGCATTGCCCCGATGATGAGGGCACCTTTCATGCGGGTAAGTACCGGAAGCTAACCAAAAGCTGACCAAATGCCGACAAAAAACGGGCCGTACGCAGCAATGTTGTTGCATACGGCCCGCTACCAGCAGGTTTATAAAACCCCAGGGGTCCCTGTCTCCACAATTGACCTAGAAAAGGCGCTCGGTCTGCAGAAAGTTTCCGCAAAAGCTCACTCGGTGCAGAGGACAAAGTCCGTATTTGCGAATGGCCTCGATATGCTCGGGGCTTGCATAGCCCTTCGACTCGGCCAGATGGTACTCGGGATACTCGGCGTCGTACTCGACCATCATCTCGTCACGCGTGACCTTGGCCATGATGGACGCCGCGGCGATGCAGGCGATTTTGGCATCGCCCTTGACCACGTCGCGCTCGTTGGGAACGGCACCCAGAGGGTTACCGTCCATGAGGACGCAGTCGGGTTCAAGTCCCGTATCGGCCACGGCGCCCGCAACGGCAGCGCGGATGGCGCGGGCCATGCCCATCTCATCGATATCCTTCGGCGCGATATGGCAAAAACCGATCGCCGTCGCCACCTCGGCAATCTTCACTGAGAGCAACTCGCGGCGCGCCGGCGTGAGCTTTTTGGAATCGTTGATGCCCCAGACGCGCGGCTCCATAGGAAGGCAGACAGCGCATACCGTCAAAGGACCGGCCACCGATCCGCGACCCACCTCGTCGACACCAACGACCACCCCATCGCCGCCAAGCTCATGCATAAGCACGTACATGTCATTGACGCGCTCGCGCTCGGCAAGCTCTTTGGCATGGCGTTTGAGGGCGCGTTCGCAAGCCTTGATCACCTGCTGGCGCGGGTCCTCGCGATAATGCTCCACGAGGGCGGGAATCTCCTCAAACGTAGCGCTCGCCAACTCACCGGCAACCTGCGATGCCGAAACCGAGCTCGTCATGTTGGCCATACCAGGCCCTCCTTGCATGCAAATCAGATAAAAAGAAGGGCCACCCGAAGGTGACCCTTGTGTCCAAACGAGTGAACAGACGCTGCGATCTTCTTAGCGCTTCTCGGGGATGCGAGCAGCCTTGCCCACCTTGTCGCGGAGGTAGTACAGCTTGGCGCGACGGACGCGACCATGACGAACGACCTCGAGCTTGGCGATCTTGGGGCTGTGAAGCGGGAAGGTACGCTCAACACCGACACCGAAGGACATCTTGCGGACGGTGAAGGTCTCGCGGGCACCGGCGCCGGCCATGCGGATGACGTCGCCCTGGAAGACCTGGATGCGCTCGCGGTCGCCTTCCTTAATGCGGTAGTGAACCTTGACGTTGTCGGCGACGCGAACCTGAGGAATGTCCTCGCGGATCTGCTGACGCTCGATTGCGCGGATGTAATCCATGTGCAATTCCTTACTCTTCTAGAGGTGCCGTACCACCATGGCCGGCACGTAGTTGAACAAACGTATTCGAGTATACACGCGCGGGTTTCTGCTGCAAGAACAATTTTTTACGCAGACAAAAAGACAAAACCCGCACATGATAACCGCCCGCCTCACGAATGAGGCGGGCGGCATGAAGGGGGGGCTACACTAGGCGTCTACGCCCAAAACGTTAGGCGGAACGCTTGGCCTCGAGCTTGGCCTGGGCGGCCGCAAGACGTGCGAGGGGTACGCGATAGGGCGAGCAGGACACGTAATCCACGTCGGCCACGTTAAACAGGCCCTTGATGGACTTGGGGTCGCCGCCGTGCTCGCCGCACACGCCAAAGTGCATGTCGGGGTTGGTGGCGCGGCCCTTCTCGACAGCCATGCGCACCAGTTCGAGTACTGCCGTGTCGATGGTCTCGAAGGGGTTGTCCTTCAAGATCTTCTTATGCATGTACAGCGGGATGAACTTAGCCTCGGCATCGTCACGCGAGAAACCGAAGGTCGTCTGGGTAAGGTCGTTGGTGCCAAAGCAGAAGAAATCGGCGTGCTGGGCGATCTCGTCGGCGACCATACAGGCGCGCGGCAGCTCGAGCATCGTGCCCACGGGAATGTTGAGCTCGACGCCCTCCTCGGCGGAAACCTCGGCTATGACGCGCTCGATAACCTCGCGGGTCTGGACATGCTCTGCCGTGATGGAGACGAGCGGAACCATGATCTCGGGACGCGGATCGACGCCTTCCTTGATAAGACGGGCAGCAGCCGTGGCGACGGCGCGAACCTGCATGAGTGGCAGATCGCCAAAGACGACGGACAGGCGCACGCCCCGTAGGCCGAGCATCGGGTTGGACTCGACCATGCCGTCGATACGACGCAAGCGGGCGCGCAGGACGGCAAGCTCTTTCTCGCTGGCGCCAGCGGCTTCCTTCTTGGTGATGGCGACCTCGAACTCGCGAGGATTATCCAGGAACTCATGAAGCGGCGGATCGAGCAGGCGGACGACCACATCGCGACCGGACATGGTCTTGAACATCGCCAGGAAGTCCTCGGCCTGAACCTTGAGCAGGTCGGCCAGGGCCTGCTGCTTCACGGCCTCATCGTCAGACAGGATAAAGCTCTGGATGATGTTCTTGCGATCGCCCAGGAACATGTGCTCGGTGCGGCACAGGCCAATAGCCTCGGCGCCAAACTCGAGGGCGAGCATGGCATCCTCGGGATTGTCGGCGTTGACGCGCACATGGTTGGCATGGCCACAGGTCTCGTCCAGGCGAATCTCGTCGGCCCAGGACAGGATGGTATCCAGATCGCCGGTGAGCTCGGCGGAGACCAGGTCAACGGCGCCGTCGACGACGATACCCTGGGTGCCGTCGATGGAGATGACATCGCCCTCGCGCAGCACGCGGTCACTGCCCTCGATACGCACGACCTTCTCAGCAGCGTCGATGTGGAAGCGCTCAACGCCGCAGACGCAGGGCGTACCCATGCCGCGGGCGATAACGGCGGCATGGCTCGTCTTGCCACCGTGGCTGGTAAGGATACCTTCGGCGGCGACCATGCCCTTCAGGTCGTCGGGGTTGGTCTCCCAACGAACCAGAATGACCTTGTGACCCTCGGCGGAACGTGCGACGGCGTCGTCACTCGAGAACACGACCTCGCCCACGGCGGCACCAGGGCTGGCATTAAGACCGCTGGCCAGAGCCTCATACTTCTTGGAGGCGTCGAGCTGCGGGTGCAGGAGCTGGTCGAGCTGCGCGGGATCGATGCGGCTCACGGCCTCCTCGCGGGTGATCAGGCCTTCCTCGACCATTTCGATGGCGATGCGCAGGGCGGCGGTGGCGGTGCGCTTGCCCACGCGGGTCTGGAGCATCCAGAGCTTGCCCTGCTCAATGGTGAACTCGATATCGCACATATCGCGGTAATGATCCTCGAGCGTCAGGAACACGCGCTCGAGCTCCTCACCTGCGGACTCGAGGCCCGGGGTGGTCTTGAGGTCGACGATGGGCTCGGTGTTGCGGATACCGGCGACGACGTCCTCGCCCTGGGCATTAACCAAAAAGTCACCGTAGAACTCCTTGGTGCCGTCGGCCGGATTACGCGTAAAGGCGACGCCCGTCGCAGAGGTCTCGCCCTTGTTGCCAAAGGCCATGGCCTGCACGTTGACGGCGGTGCCGAGGTCGTCGGAAATGCCATGCTGCTTGCGGTAGATGCAGGCACGCTCGTTCATCCAGCTGCCAAAGACGGCCTGGATTGCAAGGCGTAGCTGAAGCTCCGGATCGTGCGGGAAAACGGGCTTGCCATCGGCGACCTCGAGCTCGGGATACAGGGAGGCATCGACGTTCTCGGAGAAGATGCCCTTAAAGGTCTCGACGAGTTCCTGCAGGTCCTCGGCCGAAAGCTCGGAATCGACGCGAACGCCGGCGACCAGACGGGCCTGGGTCAGGGCGTTCTCGAACAGGTCGGCGTCAACGCCCATGACGACATTGGAAAACATCTGGATAAAGCGGCGATAGCTATCCCAGGCAAAACGCGGGTTCTGCGTCTGCGCGATGAGGCCCTGGACAGAATCGTCATTGAGGCCCAAGTTGAGGACCGTGTCCATCATACCGGGCATGGAGAACGGAGCGCCCGAACGAACCGACACGAGCAGCGGATCGGAGGCGTCGCCGAGCTTCTTGCCACAGCGGGCCTCGAGGTCTGCCTCGGCGGCAACGATTTCATCGAGTGCGCCATCAGGCCACACGTTGCCGGCACCGGAGTACTCGACACAGGTCTGGCAGGTAATGGTAAAGCCGCCGGGAACCGGCAGGCCGATACGGCTCATCTCGGCAAGGTTTGCGCCCTTGCCGCCAAGCACGAAGTTCATGGACTTGTCGCCCTCAGTCACGCAAGTGCCCTGGGCGTCGGTACCAAAACGGTAAACCCTCTTGCAATCGCTCACGATACTTCCCCTTCCATGTGCTCTCGCACACGACCGTGGTAACGAATCGACCCGTCGGATGCGGACCGTGAGGGAACTATACGGCGGGTTTTGGACAGGCTTGAGCAGAGGATGCGCGGTTTGGTAAACGTGCTAAAACTTGCGGTAAACGGTAGGTAAAGATGGTTACCTTATGAAGATACCACTGCAAGAAACTTGCTGGTCAAATGCAAGTAATTTGCTAAATCGCTTTACCATTATCGTGTATTATTTTTAGTTAGTTATTTTAGGCGGAGCATTTTAGCTACCCCAATGAGCTAGCTTTGCTGGGCTCGGCGGGCGGCGCGGCGGGCGCGGGCTTCTTGGATTTCCTCCAAGTGGCTGATGATCTCGGCAGCGCTCTCCTCGATAGCCTTGCCGTCGGTACGCACCACAAAGCAGCCTAGCCGCTTCATGAGGGCACGAGCTTCCTCAAGCTCGCTGTGCACACTCTCGGGCTCGGCATAGGAGCCGGCAACGGCACGAGCGTAGTCATCGCCCAAGCGGCTATCGCGAATTTCGGAAATCACATCGACGGTCGAAATTAGGCCGAACAGGCGCATCGGGTCGACCTCGTAAATCGACTTCGGCGGCTCCATGCCATGGGCCAATGGAACATTGGCGACCTTGTAACCTTGATAGGCCAAATACATCGACAGCGGCGTCTTGGACGTGCGGGATACGCCCAGCAGCACGATATCGGCTCCCGAAAGGTCGTCGCAGCCGCGTCCATCATCGTGCTCAACGAAATATTCCATGGCCTCGATACGATGGAAATAGCGGTCATCGGTCCTGTGAATCACGCCCGCAACGCCTTTGGGCGGCACACCGATGAGCGACGACAGCACGGCGAGCGTCGGGCCGATCAGGTCGACCGAGCGAATATGCAGCATGCCCAGGTAATCGAGCACACGAGCACGTAGCGCCGGGTCGACGATGGTATGGAACACGGCGATATCGCGATGGTCGGCATCGACGCGCGGCCCCACAAATGACTTGACCTGCTCCACAGAAGTCACCTTAGGCAGGCGCAAAACACAAAAAGCCCCTTCATCAAATTGCCCGGACGCCGCAAGCACCACCTCACAAGCGGTATCACCGAGCGAGTCGGAGATAACGATAACGGTGGGACGAGCGGTGACCGGGCAATCCATGCGGGGCTCCTTTTGCGCTTACACGCAGGCTGGCTTACTTTTTACGAGCAAGCTCACCGATGTTGGCGATGCCGGAGAAAACGGCCTCGAAGCGGTTGAGCAGCTTAAGGCGATTATCGCGGAGCTGCTCGTCCTTGTCCATGACCATGACCTCGTCGAAGAAACGGTCGATGGGCGCGCGCAGGGCGGCGAGGGCAGCAAATGCGGCCGGATAATCCTCGGTAGCAAGGGCGGCATCGACAGCGGTCTGAGCAGCCTCGGAGGCGTCGGCGAGCGCGAGTTCGGCCTCGCCCATCAGGCTGCGGTCGTACTCCGCACCCAGCTCGGGCTTGGAGATGTGTGCGGCGCGGGCATAGGCCGTCGCCAGGTTGTCAAAGGTCTCGGCGTCGTTCTTGCGAGCCTCGTCGAGGGCGGCGCAGCGGGCGAAGAAGACGGTCGGGGCGATGATGTGCACCGCGGAGACGGCGGCAACGGTATCGGCCGGGATCTTTTCGTCGCGGGCCATGCTCACCAGACGGCCGTGGAAGAAGTCGCGAACCTGCTGGGCGACCTCGGCGGCGTCAAACTCAATGCCCTGCTCGCTATAGAGCTCGAGCGCAAAGTCGATGAGCGACGTGGGGTCGATCGACAGGCGGTCGCGCAGGATGTTGATGATGCCGATGGCGGCACGACGCAGCGCGTACGGGTCGGAGGAGCCGGTCGGGGGCTCGCCGATGGCAAAGATACCGGCAATGGTATCGAGCTTGTCGGCACAGGCCACGATGCAGCCAGCGGTGCCCTCGGGCAGCTCATCGCCGGCAAAGCGGGGGCGATAGTGATCGCGAATGGCGTGGGCGACCTCGTCGTTCTCCCCCATCGCGGAGGCGTAATAACCGCCCATCACGCCCTGCTGGCTCGTGAACTCGACGACGGCGTTGGATACCAGGTCGGCCTTGCACAGGTGCGCGGCGCGAGCAGCGTCAGCGGCAAGATGAGCGCCCAGATGAGCCTCACGGGCAATAGCGAGCACGAGCTGCTCGATGCGCTCGGACTTGGCGAGCACGCTACCGAGCTTCTCCTGGAAGGCGACCTTAGCCAAACGCTCGCGGAACTCGTCGAGGGAAATCTTCAGGTCCTCCTCGTAGAAGAACTTTGCGTCGTCCAGACGGGCGCGCACGACGCGCTCGTTGCCGTCGATCACGCGCTCGGCGTTCTCGGGCTTGCTGTTGGAGACGACCACGAACTCACGCGTGAGCTTGCCCTCGCCGTCATAGATCGGGAAGTAGCGCTGGTTAGTGAGCATGGACTCGCAGATGATCTCATGCGGGACCTTGAGGAACTCCTCATCGAAGGTACCAACGAGCACCGTCGGCCACTCGCAGAGGTTAATGACCTCCTCAAAGACCTTCTTGGGCGTATCGACATGGCAGCCGGGACGGGCAGCCTCGACCTCGGCGATGCCGGCGAGGATGGCCTCGCGACGGCGCTCGGCAGAGAGCACGCCGGCGTCCTCGAGCACCTGCTCGTAGGCGGCGGGGCTGGCGACAACGTGGTCACCGGGGCCAAGCACGCGATGGCCGCGCGTGGTGTTGCCGCTCGTCACGTCGGCAAACGACACGGGCACAACATCCTCGCCCAAAAGGCAACAGATCCAACGGACCGGACGAACAAAGGTCGCATGCTCGTGACCCCAGCGCTGGCTGCGGTAGTTGGGCCACTGCAGGCCGGCGATGGTCTTCTCGCACAGAGCGGTCAGAATCGGCGTAGCCGGTGCGGAAGGAATGTTCTTCTCGGCGAACACATACTCGCGACCGTCGGTGTCCTCGCGACGGACCAGATCCTCGGCAGCCACACCGCACTTGCGGGCAAAGCCCTGGGCGGCCTTAGTGGCGTTGCCGTCGGCATCAAAGGCAATGTTTGCCGCGGGACCGCGCTTGACCTCGTGAACCTCATCGGTCGCGGTGGCGACATTAGCCACGAGCGCGGCAAGACGACGCGGGCTCGAGATCACGCGGACCTCGCCGTGAGCCAGACCGGCCTCGTCGAGACCCTTGGCGATCATGGTGCCAAGCTGCTTGACGGCATTGTTCAGCGGTGCGGAGGGCATTTCCTCCGTACCGATCTCAAACAGGAAATCCTTAGCGTCTGCCATGGCTTACGCCACCTCGCCTTCCTGGTCGGCATTCTCGTTGACTCCGGCGACCTCGGCCATGTAGGCCTCGCAGCACGCCTTGGCGACGGCGCGGACGCGCAGGATGTAGTTGGCACGCTCGACCGCGGACAGGGCGCCGCGGGCATCGAGCAGGTTGAAAGCGTGGCTGCACTTCATGACGCAGTCATATGCCGGCAGCGGCAGCTTGCGCTCCAGGCAGGAATGGCACTCGGCCTCGTAGTCATCAAACTTCTGACGCATCATCTCGACGTTTGCGACCTCAAAGTTATAGGCACTGAACTCGCGCTCGTTCTCGAGGAACACGTCGCCATAGGTCATGGGCGTGCCGTCGGGCAGGTAGCTCCACACCAAGTCGTAAACCGAGTTAACGCCCTGCGCATACATGGCAATGCGCTCTAGGCCATAGGTGATCTCGACGGGTACGGGGTCGACCTCGATGCCGCCCACCTGCTGAAAGTACGTAAACTGCGTGACCTCCATGCCGTTGAGCCAGACCTCCCAGCCAAGGCCCCAGGCGCCGAGCGTCGGGCTCTCCCAGTCGTCCTCGACAAAGCGGACGTCATGGTCGTTGGGGTCCAGACCGATAGCGGCAAGAGACCCCAGGTAAAGCTCCTGGGCGTTGACCGGAGAGGGCTTGATGAGCACCTGGAACTGATAGTAGTGCTGCATGCGGTTGGGGTTTTCGCCGTAGCGGCCGTCGGCAGGACGGCGGCAAGGCTGAGCATAGCAGGTGCGCCACTCGGCGGGACCGAGCGAGCGCAGCGTGGTCGCGGTGTGGAAGGTACCGGCACCGACCTCGGAGTCATAGGGCTGCATAATGACGCAGCCCTGCTCGCCCCAGTACTGCTGGAGGCGCAGGATGATGTCTTGGAAGGAAAGCGATGAAGCGTTCATGCCTCTAATATCCCCTCGTCGAAACGATTACACGGTTAGGTACTGTACTATAGCGGTTTTTAGTCGATAGCGCCGATGCGGTTGAGCGGCCAGTAGCGAACGAGTGCCACGGCAACCAGATCCGAGCTTTTGACCGGACCAAATATACGGGAATCAGCGGAGTTCTCACGATTGTCACCCATCATCCACACGCAATCATCTGGAACGGTGTAAGGAAAGGTAATGTTCTCGGACAAGGGCCAGCTCATACCAGCTGTATAACCCTCGTCGAGCACTTGTCCGTCGACAACCACCTTGCCATCTTGCAAGTCAACGGTCTGGCCCGCAGTTGCTATCACGCGCTTCACAAGCAAGTCATGCCCAGTAGTCTTATCGGGGTTGTGGAACACCACAATATCGCCCTGCCTAACGGGCATACCGAGCTCAAGCGTCACCTTCTGCGCCAAGATCTGATCGTGTTCTTCAATCGTATGCTCCATGGAGCCGGTGGGCACCACAAAGGGTTCAATCACAAACGAGCGAATCAAGAAGGTGGCGGCGAGCGCGATTAGAATGACCAAAACCCATTCCAAGGCGCCACGCAAAGTGAAAACGGACCTCTCGCCAAAATCATGTTCAAGATGAACTCGTTGGCGGCCTTTATTGTCCTCCATGTTATTCACCTCTTCCAGAAAGCAAATCCTGCGCGTACGCACGCTCCTGGGGCGTAAGGCGCGCCGTCTCGATCAGATCGGGACGCCAGCGGCAGGTGCGCTCGATGGCGTTCTTGCGACGCCAGGCATCGACCTTGGCGTGATCGCCACTCACGAGCACCGGCGGCACGCCCTCGCCGTTGAACTCGGCGGGACGGGTGTACTGCGCGTACTCGAGCAGGCCTCCGTCCTCGGCAGTCGAGAACGACTCGTCCACATTGCTCATCTCGTCGCCCAGGGCGCCGGGAATCAGGCGTACGACGGCATCGGCAACGACCATAGCGGGAAGTTCGCCACCCGTAAGCACGTAGTCGCCGATCGACAGACGCTCATCGGCATACGCATACGCACGCTCGTCGACGCCCTCGTAGCGGCTGCACACAAACAGCAGGCGCTCACTTTTGAGCAGGCGCTCAGCCACATGCTGCGTAAAGGGCTCGCCACAGGGGGTGATGAACACTACGGTGGGCTTGGGACCCTCGGAGCTGATGACCTCGATGGCCTCGGCAATAGGCTCGACCTTCATGAGCATGCCCTGCCCGCCGCCGTACGGCTCGTCATCGACGGTACGATGGCGGTCGTGCGTCCAGTCGCGCAGGTTATACGCCTTAAAATCAAAAAGGCCGGCCTTGCGGGCGCGGCCCAAGATCGATGTGGACATGACGGGCTCAAACATCTCGGGAAAGACCGAAAGGGTCTCGATCAGCATGTTGTCCTCCCTACTTGTCCATATCGATCAGGCCGTCCATAACGTGGACGGAAATTGTTCCTGTGTCGGGAAGATCGAGCACAACCTGCTCGATCACGGGAATCAGCACCTCGCCGTACCGATCGCCCTCAACAACCCAAACATCGTTAGCGGGCGTCGACATGATCTCGACGATCGTGCCGAGTAAACCGAAGCGCTCGTCGACCACCTCGCGACCCATCAGGTCGGTATAGGCAGCGTCGAGCGAATCGAGCTCAAAATCGTCACGATTTGCCAGCACGTAGCATCCCGTGATGCCCTCGGCGGCCGTCAAGTCGTCAATGCCCTCAAACGAGACCAGATCGCCATCGCCCGTATCGGTGACGGACACGACCGTGCAAAAGCGGTCGCGCTTGAGCGCCGGCGGCGTCAGGGCGACGCGCATACCCGGCTCTAATACAGAAGGAAGCCCCCGCAGCGGCTGCGCGAGGACCTCCCCCTTCCTTCCGTGCGGCTTGACCACACGGGCGATGTTTTTGTACTGGGACCTCAAGGTCCTAGCCCAGAACCTCTACCTCGACAGCAGTGTCGAGGCGAGCGGCCAGTGCACGGGCGAGCGTGCGAATGGCCTTGATGGTACGGCCACGACGGCCGATGACCTTAGCGACGTCATCCTCGGCGACCGAAACCTCAATCGTAGAGGCGTCGTCACCATCGATGACCTCAAGGCTCACGGAATCCGGGTCGTCGACGATCTGAACAACGAGATATTCGACGAGATCGGCGATGCGATCTGAGAGCATTGCCTCACCCTCGAGCTGTGCAGCGTCAACCTCAGGCACGATTTACTCCTCGGCGCCCTCAGCGGCCTCAGCGGCAGCCTTAGCGGCCTCGGCCTCTTTGGCGAGCTGCTTCTTGGACTTCTTGACGACGGTCTCGGTCTTCTCGCCCTCGTTGGCGGCCTTGACCAGAGCGGCGACGGCGTCGGTGAGCTGAGCGCCCTTGGACTGCCAGTCGGCGATCTTCTCGAGGTCGAGGTTGATGGTCTTGGGGGCGGTCATCGGGTTGTAGCGGCCAACCTCCTCGATGATACGACCGTCACGCGGGGCGCGGGAATCGGCGACGACGACACGGTAGTACGGACGCTTCTTAGCGCCGTGACGAGCAAGGCGAATCTTGACTGCCAAAGGAAACTCCTCCAACCAAGCAGCTTTAGGCTGCAACTACAAACAAACAGTTGAACATAATACGCCATCGACGCGGGCAGGTGAAGTCCGTGAGACCAACTTCTTCGGTGTAGTCGAGGGCAAATCCATATCTTAGACAAGAATTCGGGATTTGCAAGCACATACACGCACCCCACATGAGCTGCGCGGTATACTCATGACATGGAAAGACGCGAACATACATACGGTTATGAGGATGCCATGGGCGTCACGCCGCCTCCCTGGACGGGTCCGGCGGTGGGCCTGATGGACCTCGATGCGTTTTTTGCGAGCGTGGAGATGCTCGACCATCCCGAATGGCGCGGAAAACCGCTCATCGTGGGCGGAGACGCCGATTCGCGTGGCGTCGTGTCCACGTGTTCATATGAGGCACGTCGCTTTGGCGTGCACTCCGCCATGCCCTCGGCCGAGGCACGGCGTCTGTGTCCTCAGGCCATTTGGACGCACGGGCATTTCGATCGCTACCACGAAGTCAGCGCGCAGGTCATGACGATTCTCGCCGACGAGTCCCCGCGCGTTGAGCGCGTATCCATCGACGAGGCCTTTATCGACATAACCCCAGGCCGCTTTGCACCCGAAGACCCGCTGCTGGTTGCGCGGCGCATCAGCGATCGCGTGGCGGCGCTGGGAGTGACCTGCTCCATTGGCGTGGGCTGCAACAAGACGGTTGCAAAGATCGCAAGCGAGCGGGATAAGCCGTTTGGGCTGACCATCGTGCGTCCCGGAACCGAGCAGCGCTTTTTGGCCGCGCTGCCGGTATCTGCCATGAGCGGCATCGGGCACTCGGCCGAGGAGCGACTGCGCCGCATGCGCATCTACACCCTCGGCGAGCTTTCGCGCGCGCCTGAGTCCACACTGGCCTCTATTTTTGGCGTCAACGGCGAACGCATGCGCCAGCGTGCGCTGGGACTCGAAATCTCCGAAGTCACGAGCCTCGATGAAGAGCGCGAGGTCAAGTCGGTCAGCAATGAACGCACCTTTGCTAAAGATTTGACTGAGCGTGGGGATATTGAGGCGGCGATTGCGCTGTTGGGAGAGTCAGTGGGACGCCGCCTGCGCCGTCAGGGACTAACGGGCGCCACGGTGACGCTCAAGCTTAAGTATTCGTATGGCAGCGGGCGTACGGCACAGCGCCGGCTGCCTCATCCGACCGACGATGAGAACATCTTCGTGGCGGTTGCACTCGAACTGCTCGACAACATCTGGCAGGATGGCATGCATGTTCGCTTGGCGGGCATCGGCATGAGCGACTTCGACCACCAAGGCGGCATCCAGACTGACCTGTTCTGCGAGATCGATGACCGCGGAGCCCAATCCAGCGACCGCCGCGACCTCTCCGTCGCCATCGACGCCGTCCGAGACAAATTCGGCGACACCGCCCTTTCCTTCGGCCGCCAATCCCGCTTCAACGATTAACCGCCTTTGGGCAAAAAGAAAGCCGGGCAGGTGCAGAAAACCGCAACTGTCCGGCGATATGCGTGAGGGTAGCTAACCCCGTCTCAAATGAGCTACTAGAGGAGGTTGAGGGGGAGCTGGGGGGCGTCTCCCCAGAGCTTTTCGAGACGGTAGAAGTCGCGCGCCTCGGGAGTGAAGACGTGGACGACAACCGAACCATAGTCCATGAGCATCCAGGTCTTCTGCTCGCGACCCTCGATGGAGAACGGGTGCTCGCCGCAAGCCTCGGCGACCTTCTCCTCGATCTCGTCGACGATAGAATCGACCTGGCGGTTGTTGGTACCGGTGGCAAGCACAAAGTAGTCGCATACGTCGGAAAGCTCGGTCAGGTCGAGCACCTGAACGTCCTCGCCCTTCTTGTCGTAGGCGGCCTGCGCGGCGGCGCGGGCGACATCCTCGGCGGCGACACCGCTCGCAGACAGCGAGGCGGCAGTGCGGTCGGACGTGGCGACGAAGCTCTTGTGCTCCACACCTTCAAGAATCTGCTCGTCGGTCATGGTCTCGTCGGCCATGGAATACCTCTTTCTAGACAGCCCGAGCTAGCGCAGCTGGGCGTAATGGTTGTAAATCGAAATAGCCGTGGGATAAAGATAGCGCCCGGACTTGATCACATAGACCAAACCCTGCGCAAAACAGGAGAAGAACAACTCGTCGAGCGTCGACTCCCCCACCATCTTGCGCAGCGCATGTGCATAGTCGCCGTGGCGGTTGGGCTCGATGGCATCGGCCACAAAGACCACCATATCGAGCGGCGTCATGTCGCAGGCACCCACGGTGTGACGGTCGACAGCCTGGAAAACGGCCGGCGACAGCTCGGGAAAAAGCTGCGGAAGCTCATAGGCGGCAACAGGGCCATGCAAAAGCGGCGTCGCGGCGGAAGGAGAGCCGGCAATCTTAATGCCGTAATGCAGAGCGCGCGTGACCAGCTCGTCGTCGGAGAGCACTTTGTCCCAGTCGTGGATCAGGCCGGCGGCAGCGGCATCAAAGCGGTCAACGCCGTAGACCTCGGCCAGATGAAGTGCGGTCTCGGCAACACCCAGCGAATGCACATAGCGCTTGCGCTTATCCTTCATGCGAACATCGAGCAGCTCTTGAATGCGCTTGAGCAGCGCGCGCTCATCGCCCTCAAACTGATCCTCTACCGACAACGTAGACCCCCATCACTCAAAATCTTCTTGGCCCAAATCGGCATATAGCCTGCGTTTGCGAATGTAGCCGAGCACGGACTCGCTCGTAAGATAGCGCACGCTCATACCGCGAGCAACTCGCTTACGAATGTTCGTCGAGCTGATCGCCAGCGCCGGAATCTGAATATAGCGCACGTCGAACGGCAGCCCCGACTCTTTGATTCGGGCACGCGCCGTATCGATATCAAAGCCCGGTCGTGTCGCCGCAATAAAGGTAGCAAGCTCAGCGATTCGTTCGGCATCATGCCAGGTAACAATATCGATAATCGCGTCGGCACCCGTAATAAAGTAGAGCTTTACCTGCGGCGGGTAAAAGTCGCGAAGGGCATGAAGCGTATCGGCCGTATAGGTTACACCCGGACGGTCAATCTCGAACCGACTCGCCAAAAAGGCCGGGTTCGCAGCGGTGGCGAGGACCGTCATGGCATAACGGTCCTCGGCAGGCGTCACCGGCTTGTCAAGCTTAAAGGCAGGCGTGCCCGCCGGCATAAAGAGCACGGCATCCAAGTCGAGGGACTCACGCGCCTGCTCAGCGGTCACCAGGTGCCCGTAATGGATGGGATCAAAGGTGCCACCCATAATGCCGAGCCTAAACTCCTGCCCGTCCTCTAGAGGAAGCTCGGGCAGACCGATTCCACCGCGCAGCGACATGGCTTACTCGCCCTCCGAGGTCTCGGCATCGTCCTCGGCATCCGCCGCATCGACAACCTCGACGCCCTCATCCGCAGCATCGGCCACGTCAATGGCTTCAACGGCAACGTCCTTGCCAGCATCCTCGAGCTCTTCGTACTCCGAGAAGTCCTCAGCGCCCTCAAAGTCAAAGGCGCGCTGGCAAATGCGGACCTCGTCGCCCGCACGGCAACCGGCCTTCTCGAGCGCGTCGTCAACACCCATACGCGCAAACTTATGCTGCAGGTAAATGACGGCTTCCTCGTTTTCCCAGTCGGTCTGGATGACCATGCGCTCGATGACACGACCGACCACGCGGAAGGCACCGGGCTCTTCCTGGACAATGCGGAAACGCTTCTCACGCTGCAGGCGACGGCGCTCCCACTCCTCGTCGCGCAGATCGACCGGCTCATCGGAGACCGCCAGCTCGGCGCGAAGCTTAGCCACCTGCTCGCCCACGGCAAGCATCAGCGTGTTGAGGCCGGCGCCCGTAACAGCAGACACGGCAAAGAACATATGGCCATCGTCGAGCGCCGCACGCTTAAGGTCGGCAATCTTGTCGGCCGTGCCCGGCGCATCGCACTTGTTGGCAACGACGATCTGCGGACGCTCCGAGAGCTCGGCGCCATACTGCTCGAGCTCGCGGTTGATGATGTGGTAATCCTCGACCGGATCGCGATCCTCAAAACCACCCGTCATGTCGACGACATGCATGATCAGAGCCGTACGCTCAATGTGGCGCAGGAACTGATGACCCAGGCCCTTGCCCTCGCTCGCGCCTTCGATAAGACCGGGGACGTCGGCAACGACGTAAGAATATTCGCCGGCACGCACCATGCCCAGGTTCGGCACGAGCGTGGTAAACGGGTAGTCGGCGATCTTGGGGCGGGCGGCACTCATGCGCGCGATGAGAGATGACTTACCCACCGAGGGGAAGCCCACGAGCGCGGCATCGGCCATGAGCTTCATCTCGAGCTCAATCCAGTGCTCCTCAGCCGGCTCGCCCAGCTGGGCGAACGCGGGCGCGCGGCGCACCGACGTCACAAAGTGCGTATTGCCGAGACCACCGGCGCCACCAGGGGCCACGACAACGCGCTCGCCATCATGCACCAGATCGGCAATCTCGAACATCGGGGTCTGCGTCTCGGGGTCAAGCTCGCGCACCACGGTACCCATAGGGACCTTGAGAATCAGGTCCTCGCCGCTCTTGCCGTTACGACGGGCACCCTGCCCGTGCGTGCCGCGCTCGGCGCGAAAGTGATGCTTAAAGCGGTAATCGATCAGCGAAGACAGCTGAGCATCGGCCTGGATGACGACATTGCCGCCACGACCGCCGTCGCCGCCATCGGGGCCGCCCTTGGGGACAAATGCCTCGCGCCTAAACGACATGCATCCGGCTCCGCCGTCGCCGCCGCACACGTTAATGCGGCTGATATCGGTGAACTGTGACAACAGAATCGCCTCCTACAAAAAAGAGGGAGACCCTTGAATCCTAAAACTCAAGTGCCTCCCACATATGTGCTCTATGAAGGGTGAATTACGCGTTCGCGAGCGGGCGTACGCTGACCCTGTGCTTGATACCCTTGTGGAACTCAACGGTACCGTCGACCAGCGCGAACAGCGTGTCGTCCTTACCACGGCCAACGTTCTCACCCGGGTGGATGTGCGTGCCGTGCTGACGGACGAGAATCGTGCCCGTGGTTACCGTCTGGCCGGCATAGCGCTTCGTGCCAAGGCGCTGACCGCGGGAGTCACGGCCATTACGGGAGGAACCGAGTCCTTTTTTGTGTGCCATTGTGTATACCTACTCTTTCGTTACGAGTGTAATCTACTCGGCGACGGGAGCCTCGGCAACAGCCTCAGCCTCTGCCTTGACAGCCTTCTTGGCGCGGGAGGTAGCCTGAACCTTCACGATCTTCAGCTTGGTGAGCTGCTGACGGTGACCCTTCAGACGACGATAGCGCTTGCGCTTGTGGAACTTGAAGACCAGCTGCTTCTCGCCCTTGAACTGCTCAACGATCTGAGCGGTAACCTTGGCCTTGGCCAGCTTGTCGGGATCGGTGACGATCTTCTTACCATCGTTGAGGAAGATAACCGGCAGGGTGACCTTGTCGCCCTCATTGCCCTCGATCTTCTCGACGGTGATGACATCGTCGGTGGCGACCTTGTACTGCTTGCCGCCCGTGTTAACGATTGCGTACATGTTTACTTGCCCTTCATGCATCAGTTAGTGCAACAGCCGAATATAGTAGCAGGCGAAAATACCCCCGTCAACGAGTATGTGGAGCAAATCCACAAGTTCGCACAGGTATGGGGCTGACGAGTCGGCCCTCGTCGTCCTCGCATGCTTGATTCTGACGCTCGACATCGTAGGAGCAGATGGTCACGAGGTCTTGCATACCGGTGGAAACAATAGGTGCATCCACGCCCGGGGTCAAGCCCTGCAACAAAACATCAGCAGCAGAAAGCAAAATTTCCGGACGCATGGAGCCCTCGTTGTCGGCATGGGTGTCGAGCATGAGCACCAAATGGTCTGGGCGCTCCCCCGCCGTGAGCTCATAGCCCACGAGCGTGTGATCCAAATCCAAGCGCTTGCTCTTTTTGCCGCGCGCGTAGTCGATGCCGTGGCCCGCGCGCAGCGTGTCGATCGCACGACGCACCTCGTCGGCGCTTACGGGCGCCTCGGGATCCAAGTGCAGGTCGATGCGATACGACAGGCGCGTGAGCTGCGCCGTCAACGCCGGCGTGCGCACGTCGATGTACGCCGCCTCGATGGGCGCCAGATCGGCCGGAGACGCAGCAGCCAGGCGCCCAAACGCCTCGTCGAGCGCCACGAACTCGGTCATAAACAGGTCATACCACTCGCAGGTCGACGACGTACCCACCGGCAGCGCCGAAGAGAAGCCCACGCGCATGTGCGGAGAGAAGCCCTGCGTGACGGCATAGGGAAGTCCCGCACGGCGCACGATGCGCTCAATGGTATGGATTACTTCGAGATGGCCCAGGTACTTAAGGCGATCGCGCTTGCCATAGCGAACACGAAGCCTAAAGAGCGAGGGGTTGTCGGTCAGGCGCTCACTCATGCGCGATCACCCATCAATACATTCTTGGCGTGGAGCGTGGGGCAGATCCCGCAGCCGGTGCACGACGTGCGGGTACAGTCGGGAGTCGTGACGCCCTCGAGCGAGCGACGGTACTCGCGCTCGAGGAAGCCGCGCGTGCAGCCGGGGCTCACGTGCTCCCACGGCAGGCGCCAGTCCAACTCGTAGGGCAGGTGCACGAGCTCATTGAGGTCGATGCCGTTTTTGGCAGCAGCCTCCTTCCAGTTATCGAGCGAGAAATGCTCTACCCAGGCGTCAAAGCGAGAGCCCGAGCGCCAAGCATCGATGATGACGGGCGTCATGTCACGACCGGCGCGGGACAGCGCGGCCTCGATGAGCGAGGTCTCGGCATCATGGTAATGAACGCGGACGGCACGGTTGCGAACGCTCGTGACGAGCAGCTTCTGGCGACGCTTGACGTCGTCGTAGTCGAGCTGCGGGCACCACTGGAACGGCGTGGCAGCCTTGGGGATAAAGACCGAAACCGAGATCGACACCGAGATCGAGCCGCGACGAGCCTTGGGCACCACGGAACGACCGAGCTCCAGCACGTGATCGGCCAGATTGGCGATGGCCACGATGTCCTCGTCGCGCTCGCCGGGAAGGCCCATCATAAAGTAGAGCTTCATGCGGTTCCAGCCGGCCTCGAAGGCCGCCTTGGCCGCACGGTCCAGGTCCTCCTCGGTCACGTTCTTGTTAATGATGTCGCGCATGCGCTGGCTGCCGGCCTCGGGCGCGAACGTCAGGCCGCCCTTCTTTTCGCCGGCGACCGACTCGGCCATATCCACGCCAAACGAATCCAGGCGCTGCGACGGAATAGACACGCGAATACCCGTATCCTCCAGGCGACGGTTGAGCCTGCCGAGCACGTCGCGAATGCAGGAGTGGTCGGTCGTGGAGAGCGAGGTCAGCGACACCTCGTCATAGCCGGTCTTTTCCAGACCCTGAATCACCGACGAGACGATCTGGTCGGCCGAGCGCTCGCGCACCGGGCGATACGTCATGCCGGCCTGGCAAAAACGGCAGCCGCGGGCGCAGCCGCGCAGGATCTCGATAGACAGGCGGTCGTGAACCAGCTGCGCATAGGGCACGCACGACTGCGACAGCGGATTCGTGGCGCCGAAATCCTCGACGACGCGCTTGTAGACCACGGTCGGCGCATCCTTGCCTTCACGCGGCACGGTGTAGCCATGCGGCGAGCAGGGCTCGTCGTGACGAACCTCATAGAGCGACGGCACATAGTTGCCGGCAATGGATGCAAGCTGCTCGACAATCTGCGCGCGCGGGACCCCTTCGTCACGCAGGCGGCGATGCAGCTGGCAGGTCTCGAGCAGCGATTCCTCGCCCTCACCGATGAGGATGGCATCGAAGAAGGCCGCGTACGGCTCGGGGTTGTACACCGAGGGGCCGCCGGCGATGATAATGGGGTCGTCCTCGGTGCGGTCAGCCGCTAACAGCGGAATACCAGCGAGGTCGAGTGCCTCGAGGAAGTTCGTTACCGCCATCTCGTGCGGCACATGCAGGCCGACGATATCAAACGAAGCAACCGGCGCTGCACCCTCGAGCGAGAGCAGCGGTATGCCTGCCTCGCGCATGGCGTCACCCATATCGGGCCACGGCACATAGCCGCGCTCGCAGGAGATGCCCTCGGCCTGGTTAAGGATGTTGTAGAGGATGGCGATACCCTGGTTGGGCAGACCGACCTCGTACACATCCGGGTAGATCAGGCAGCAACGGTAGTCGGCATCGGCCTTGGAAAGCGTGCCCCACTCGTGATCGATATAGCGACTCGGCTTCTCGACCTTGGCGAGCAACGGCTCAATTAAATGAAAACAATCTTGGTACGGAACGCGCAACGGAAAACCCCTAAGCAGCGAGATCGGATGCGTCTTGGTAGGACGCCATAGGACGGGTAGCGCCCGCGACCGTGGTCACCAGATTGCGAACGCGGGAGAACGTGGCAGTGACCACCTCGTTGGCACGGCTGTAGTCGACATCGCGCTCGTAGAGCGAAACGAGCGCACGGCCCATGCCATAGGTGCCCGCGGCAGCAGTGAGCGCCTTGACGGCAAACCCAATATGCGGCGTCTGCTTGACGAGCGCGCGGGTGACCGCGCGGATCACCAAGCCGCCGGCAAGCACGCCCGCGACCTCGTAGCCGCGCTCGGGCTTAATGCCGCGTCCAAAGACGGCAGCGAGCTCAAAGAGCATGCCCACCTGCGCCAGCGCCATAACGGGATAATCGGCGCCCGGCAAAAACACCAGCGCACCGGTCGCCATATTGGTGAGCGCGCACGAGGTGATGATACGATTGGCCGCCGCGATGCGCATGAAGGCAAAGTTCGCTGCAAAAGCCGTTTCCTTATCGGTGCGATCGAGAATCCAGCGGGCAAGCGTCTCGAGCAGATACGTCTTATCGGTTGCCGCTACCACGCCAAGCATGGGCGTGGACTCCTCGATAAACGGCACCTCCACAGCAGACTCGGCGAGCACGCACACGGGCGCGCCAGCGATCACGAGCTCCTGCACGGCACTCTCCAAGCGGTCGGAACCACACGAGAGCACCAGCACCACATCGGTATCGGTCTTTGGAGCTATTCGCTCCTCCCCCAGACGCTCGACGCGCACAATGCCCGAGGTCGTCTGCGGCACAAAGGCGTCACGCACCGTCTCGGCCAGAAAGCGCGAGGCGGACGAATCCAGATAGACCGAGACGCGCACCGGCGTATCGGAATCCTTCTTAACGGACGCGCCCATCTTAAAAGCGCGGGTCAGCTTATCTACGGGAATTTTCATAGCAAACCCCTCCAGCGGTTACGCGGCGCCCGAACGATGCCGCCATATGGATTGTACGATACCCACCGTCAGCAGCTGAATCATCATCGAAGACGAACCGAAGCTAATAAACGGTAGCGGAATACCGGTAATCGGCATCATGCCGATGCACATGCCGATGTTTTCGAAGGTCTGGAACGCCCACATGCCAACGATGCCAACACACGAAAGACGCAAAAACAGAGACTCGCACTTAAAGGCAACGCGGATCGTCGAGAAGATGAGCAGCACGTACAAGCACAGCAGCAAAAAGGAGCCGCAGAAGCCAAAGGTCTCGGACAGGAAGGCGAAGACGAAGTCGGTGTGGAACTCAGGCAGAAAGCCGCCGGCCGACTGCGTCGCATGGCCCAAACCCTTACCAAAGAAGCCGCCCGATCCAACGGCGATAAGCGACTGCTGCAGGTTGTAGGCATCGTCCGAATCGGCATTATCGGGGTCGATAAAGACCGTCAGACGGTTCATCTGATACTGTTTGATGAGCACATCGTGGCCGAGCAACGAATCAAAGACAGAATCGAGCGCCAGGACGAGGGCCACCAGGCCCACGAGCAGGGCCAGGGTCGACAGCACCCATTCGCGGCGTGCACCGCTCATACAGATGACGATGGCGCCCGAAACCAGCACGACCAGGCCCGAGCCCAGGTCGCCCATGGCAACGACGGCCAAAAACGGAATGGACAGCATGCCGCAGAGCTTGACGTAGTCGCGAACGGTATCGATGCGACCGTTATACTGCGAGCCAAGCGTAGCAATAAAGAAGATGGTGATGAGCTTGGCAAGCTCAACCGGCTGGAATGTCAAGCCGATACCGGGAATCTTGATCCAGCCCGTCATGCCCAGACCGCCCGTATAGGACAGACCCGGAATCTTGGGCGAGAGGATCACGATCAGGTCGATGACGAGCAACGCCGTCGAGAAATTGGAAATACCGCGCAGGTCGGAGCGCCAGACCAGCACCGCCAGCACCGTGCCGATGCCAATTCCCAGCAGATGACGTGAGAACGAGGCATCGGCCTTAAACTGCGAAGCCGACCAGATAATGATGGCACCGTAGGCGACGAGCGCCACAGTAGCCACGAGCACACCGATATGCACCTTTTGGCGAAACGTGCCGCGCGAGGCCGAAAGTTGCTTGTTGACACGATCCAGGCTGCTGCGAGAGCCGGTCTTGGTTGAACGGAACAGATCCGCCGGAGAAAAATCCATCGCAACCTCCTATCGAACCGAAGAATCGCCCGAGGCCGAAGAGGTATCGGGCTCGTCATAAATCACGCCGAGCACGTCGCGCACGACATGCATCGCGGTATCCGAGCCGCCGCCGCCCTGCTCCAGGACAGTAGCGATGACATACTTGGGGTCATCGGCCGGTGCATAGGCGCAGAACCAAGCGTATTCGTCCTCGCCGCTTTTCTCGCCCGTGCCCGACTTGCCGTATACCTGCGGCGTCAGGGTGCCAAAGTGCGCCGCCAGGGACGTCGATGCCGTGTAAATCACGTCGTGCATGCCGTTGCGAACTAGAGCCAAATCCGAATCGCTGTTGATCTTGGCCTCCAGGCGCTTCTTCTTGCCCTTGCCGTTGTACTTATAGGCATCGCCGTCGCCATCGCGCGACACGGCAGACAAAAACACGTGAGGCACGTACTGTTTGCCGCCGTTGGCAAGACCCATATAGGCGCACGCCATCTGCAGGGGCGTCACCAGGATGTCACCCTGACCGATAGCAATGTTGGTCATATCGCCGGCATTCCACTTGCGGTCCTCGGCAGAGGCGTCGGTGAAGTACGACTCTTTCCACTCGGCATCGGGAATACGGCCCGCGCCCTCACTCGGCAGATCGATACCGCAGGTCTTGCCTAGGCCCCAGCGACGAAAGACCTCCTGCAGGCCCTCGGGATGTTGCTCGTCATAGAAGAACGCCTTGCCCATGTCGTAGAAGACAGGGTCGCACGAGTTGGCGATACCCGACTGTAGCGTCATGGTGCCGTGGCCGGAATGCAGCCAGCAGTACTTGCCCCACGACTTGCCCAGACCCGTCCAATAGCCCGTGCAGTTGGTCGTCTGCCCCGACGTGTAGGTTCCAAACTCAAGACCGGCCAGTGCCGAGAGCGGCTTGATGGTCGAAGCCGACATGTACTGTCCGCTAATGGCGCGGTTGAGCAGCGGGTGCGAACCCTTATCATCATTGAGCTCGGTCCACACGTCATTTGAGACGCCGCCGATAAAGACGGACGGATCGAACTTGGGCTCGCTCGCCATGCCCAGGATCTCGCCATTGTTGGGATCGAGACACACCACGGCGCCGTTGCCGGCATTGCTGTAGCCAGTGGTCTTGGCAAGCTCGATAGCGCTCGCCAGTGCCGTCTCACAGGCCTGTTGGATCTTAAGGTCGAGCGTGAGCTTAATGTCGGAGCCGGCCTTCGCGGGCACGGCGCCGGCCTGACCGGTCACATTGCCCGAGGCATCGACCTTGACGGTCTGCTCGCCACGAATACCCTGCAGCAGATTTTCGTAGTAGCTCTCAACGCCCGCCTGGCCCACGATATCGCCCGACTGGTACGTAATCTTGCCAGCAGAAGCATCATCATCGCCAGAGGTTTTCTTATTCTGGGCCTCGAGCTGCTCGGAGGTAATGGTGCCGGTATAGCCCAAGATATGGCATGCCGTCTCGCCGTATGGATACTGGCGCTCGGTACGCTCGGCAATCTTGACGCCCGGGAACTCGCCGGCGTGTTCCTTGATATAGGCAACCGTGGAGCGACGGACGTCCGTCGCGATGGTATGCAGGCTCTGAGCGCCCTCTGTATTGTCCTGAATATTGCGAAGGACCGCCACATAAGGCATTCCAAGCACGTTGGCAAGATGGCGAACCAGAACCTCATCCTCGGCAAGGTCGCGGTAGGCCACGACAGCAAGTGAGGGACGGTTCTGGACAAGCGCCACGCCATTGCGGTCGAGGATGCGGCCGCGCACAGCGGGTGTGGTAACGGTGCGAGTCTGATTACTATTGGCCTGCTTCTCGTAATAGTCCGACGAGACCATCTGCATGCCCCACAGCTTGACGGCAAGTGCCGCAAACATCGCGCCCACACCCGTGGTGAGGATGGAAAAGCGGCCCTTAAAGGCGGTCGCCGCGGTATTGCCCTCGCCCTCAGTGGCGCGCGGGGCCGTTCCATGCTGTGTATCGTAGGTAAAACGGGAATCGCCTCGACGCATGATGACCAGCGCGACCACGATGGCCACAACCAGCACGATACCGGCGATAATAACCGTCATCTGGGAAGACATCTACGGGCCTCCCCTATTTGAGCTTGCGGGTCTTGGGCTTAAAGCGCATACCCGTCTGGCGTCCGCCACGTGCGGAGAATCCATAGCCGGACTGCGGCACGACGCCGGACATCAAAAACGGAATGGCAACCAGACCCGTCAGGATCGAGGACGGCAGCGCATGGCCGAAGATCGCCACGACAAAGCTCGTCTCCAAACCCATAAACAGCAAGATGATGCTGTAGATCACATTAATGACGAGCGCAAAGGCGCCCACGGTGACGCCGCGCGCACTCGGGGTGCCGCCCGTCTGACCGACGGCGCTGTGCACCAGGGCAAAAGAACCCACGGTCAGCAGGAGCGACATAACGCCCACCGGCACGGCAGCGGACAGGTCATAAAACAAGCCGCTGCAAAAACCGCACACGACGGCACGGGTCGGGTCGCCCGAGAACACGCTTAGGCACACCAGGATAATCATGAAGTTGACGCGACCTCCCGCAATGGAGATCTGCGGTGCCAGGCCTGCCTGCAGCAGCACACACACAATGGCGGCGATTACAAACGTGCGGGAGCTCATCCCCTGCTCGTGTAGATCCATGGACATGCCCCCTATTCGCTCGAGCCAGAATCGGTCGTCTCGGACGTGTCGGAACTGTCATCCGAGCTCTCGTCCTTCGTCTTGGTCGCAGCATCGCGCGACGTTCCCTGCGGCGTGCTGTTAGCCGTGCTCACGTCCTCATCCGAGCCCGACTGTTCGTCGGTCAGCGAGGTGATGACCAGCACTTCCTCGTTGTTCTCGGCCGTGGTCTGAGCGCGCACCACAATGGTGTAGTACACGTCGTTTGCCGATTTCTCAACCGACGAGACGGTGCCAAGCGGAAGGCCCTTGGGGAACACGCCACCGATGCCAGAGGTCACGATGATATCGCCAACCTTAACATCGGAGTCGACGCTCACGTACTCAAGACGCAGCGTGCCGTCAGCCTGACCCTGCAGCATACCCTGGGCGCGCGTGTCCTGCACCATGGCGGACACGCCCGAGTTCTCGTCGCCAATCAGGCGCACGGTAGAGGTCTTGGCCGATACCTCGATAATCTGGCCGATAACACCGGCAGAACTCGTCACGGGCATGTTGATGGTAAGGCCGTCGGCAGAGCCCTTGTCGATGGTAACGGTCGAGGTCCAGGCATCGCCGGAGGCACCAACGATACGAGCTGCGGTCGATTTGAGGTTGTAGGTCGATTGCAGCCCGACCAGGCCCTCCAAGCGCTCGGCAGTCTTTTGAGCCTCAGAAAGCTCGGCGACCTTAGAGGTCAGCTCCTCATTTTGCTTCTTGAGCTCGTCGAGCGTGTCCTGCGACGTCGTTAGGTTAGAGAACACGTTGCCAATCGCATTGAAGGGAGCCGCCACAGCCGAGCCCACAAAGCGCACCGGAGAGGTAATCGTCGTTACGCCCGAACGCACGGCATGAATCGGCCCTGCCTCGCCCTCGCGGATGTAAAACGTGAGCAGCAACACCGAAATCAGGCTGAAAACAATCAACGGGCGCATACCCGTTGATTGTCGCTTGGTATTCAGATTTGTGGAGAAACCCGAAGATCGTGCCAAATGGAATCCACCTTTTGGAAATTAAGCATTGGTCTGGACGAAGCCGCCATCAAACGCATTGGCCTCGAGCACGCGGGCACAGCCGTTAACGACGTTATCGAGCGCCGTGGGGCTGACGTTGACCGAAACACCGGTCTCATCGCGCAGGCGCACGTCGAGACCGCGCAGCAGCGCGCCGCCACCAGTCAGCAAAATGCCGTAGTACATAAGGTCCGAGGCAAGATCGGGAGGCGTAGCGTCGAGTGCGTCCTTGACGGCCTTGGCCATCTCGTCGAGCGGCTTGTTGAGCGCGCGACGAATCTCCTCGCTCTCGATGCGCACGGTCTTGGGCAGACCGGTGATCACGTCGCGGCCGTTGACCTCGACGTCGAGCTCGTCCTTGAGCGGCACGGCGGAACCGACCTTGATCTTGATGTCCTCTGCCGTACGCTCGCCGATGGCCAAGTTGTAGGCATCGCGAACGTGCGTGAGGATGGCCTGATCGAACTCGTCGCCGGCAATACGGATGGACTGCGAGACGACGATGCCACCCATAGCGATAACGGCAACCTCGGTGGTACCGCCACCGATGTCGATGACCATGGAGCCGGTGGGTTCCTCGACGGGCAGATCGGCGCCGATAGCGGCAGCCATGGGCTCCTCGATCAGGTAGGCCTGGCGAGCGCCAGCCTGGATCGTGGCCTCAAAGACAGCACGCTTCTCGACCGACGTGACGCCGGAGGGAACGCAGACGACAACGCGCGGACGCGGGGTCCACGGATAGCGCTTCTCGGACGCCTTGTCGATAAAATAGCGAAGCATAGCCTCGGTAACATCGAAGTCGGCGATGACGCCGTCCTTCAGGGGACGAACGGCCACGATGTTGCCGGGCGTACGGCCGAGCATGCGCTTTGCCTCGATACCGACCGCGAGGATGCGCTCGTCGTTCTTGTCGATGGCGACAACAGAGGGCTCGCGAATAACGATGCCCTTGCCGCGCACGGAGACAAGCGTATTTGCGGTGCCGAGGTCGATGGCAAGATCGCCCGCATAGCTACCGAAGAACATATCCATCAAAGAAAACAACGCAACTCCTGATGTGTTGGATGATTGCTGGAAAACTACTAGCTCATCATACTAGCGCAAGCCCGGCACCTCACTTGCGGTGAAGCGCCGGGCAAAGCTAAATCCCATAAGGTCACTACTGGTTGTCAGCAGCCGAGAAATCCATATCGAGCGAGGAAACGGCCCAGCCGATATGGTTGTCGGAGCGCACGAATTTGACGGTGTACTCCTGCTCGCCGCCCTTGGACAGCGATGCCTTAACCTTGGCGGTCGTCTCGGTCATGGACTGATCCATGCCCTCGACGGACACGGTGGCACCCTGCGGAATCGAGGAGATGATCATCGACTTGGCGTCCTCGGACAGGCTCGAGGCCAGGCAAGACTCGGCCTTTGCGGTGTCACCGTCGCCGGCAGCCTGGAACAGATCGGTAACGACAGACTCCTGGGACGGGAAGCCAAAGCCGCGCGTGTAGGCAAAGCCCAGACCGCCCGCGGCGATCAAAATGAGCAGAAGCAGCACAATGAAGACCTTGAGACCCGTGTGGCGATGGCGACGACGGACCTTGGCCTGCTTACGATCCTGACGGTCCTGCTGGACCATCTCGGACTCGGACAGCGTAAAGAAGCCGGTGTCCGAGGGATCGGGCATAAACTGACCGGTCGCGCCCGTAGGATCGAGCGGATCGACGGCGGGAGCGTCCATCGCGGGCGCCGGAGCCGTGGCCATAGCCGTCTGGGCAGACAACGCGGCAAGCGAATCGTGCACGCGGGCAAGCTCGTCGGCCTGCTCGGAGGTGAGCTGGTAGATGCCATCGGCAGTAGCGGCGTTAAAGGCGTCGAGTGCGTCGGAGGGGCGGCCGGCGGCAGAAAGCGCCTGACCCATGCCGGCGTTGAGCGCACGCGTGTCGTCGCGGGGACCGGCAAAGTCGATAGCCGTGCGGTAGGTCTCCACGGCATCCGCCGGACGGCCGAGCTTAATGAAGCAACGACCGAGCTCGCCGAGTGCGGCGGCAGGAGCCGGATTGGCGCCGTCGATGGCAGCCTGACGGAAGGCAGTACCCGCGTTGGCATAGTCGCCCGACTGGAACAGCGCGTTACCCAGGCCCAGATAGGCCTTGAACGGCGTGGCATAGGAAGCATCCTGCGTAGCAGCAGAGAACGCCTGGGCGGCCGTCGTGTAGTCGCCCACGGCGGCGAGCGCCTTGCCGCGGTTGGTGAGCAGTGCGCCGCGCTTGCCGTAGGTGCCGTCGTTGAGGGCGGCGGCATAGGCCTCGGCGGCCTCGGCATACATGCCCAGGTGCATCAAGGCGTTACCACGAAGGTGATCGGCCTCGCCCATAATCTCATCGGGAGTTTTTGCCGCCCCAAGCATCTGGGCTGCAGCGGAAAAATCACCCGCGCGGTAAGCGGCGCGGCCCTGTTGGATCAGCTGGCTATTCAAGGAAGTCCCCTTTACTCGTGAACGATCTCGACACGGACGATCTCGTCGCCGGCACGCAGCTGCGAAATCACATCAAGACCCTCGACCGTGGTACCAAAGACGGTGTAACCGGAATCGAGGTTATGCTGGGCGCCCAGGCAGAAGTAGAACTGCGAACCCGCGGAATCGGGGTCCATGGAGCGTGCCATGGCAAGGGCACCATCGACATGGCTGTTGCGCGGATTGGTGGCAAACTCGCCCTTAATGCAGTAGCCGGGGCCACCGGTACCGGGCATGCCGTCGGGGCCCTCAAGACCGGCAGCGACGTCGGCGCCGGACATATCGCGGGTATTGGGGTCGCCGCCCTGAATGACAAAGCCGGGCACATAGCGATGGAACTTAAGGCCATCATAGAAGCCCATCGTGGAAAGCTCGCAGAAGTTCGCGACATGAATGGGAGCGCCCTCGCCGTCAAACTTGACCTTGATGGTACCCTTCGACGTCTCGATAACGGCGCACTCGTCGCCGGCAAGCTGATACTCGGGCGTGTAGAGCTCTTTCTTAAAACCAAACATGTGGTTCCTTCCTCGTGCGTTTAAAGCATATTTGTACGAATTGTAGCAATAAGCATGCGCTTACATCAATTGCGCACGTAGGTTATGCCGACTATGGCGAACTAATTTTAGGAACGCTGCTGCGGCTTCCAGGAACCCACATTGGCGTCGTACTGGCTCAGCGCGCTGTTGCCGCCCTGCGCGATGGGCGCCAGGATCTCGCTTTGGTGGGAACTCATCGACTCGCCATCGGGAATGGCCAGCGAGATATCCCAGCTCTGGCAGATCACGTCGACGCGCTCGTACATCCACTCGGCAAGTTGCTTTAAGTGGGCGATGTCATCCGCATAGACCGTATCGTCCTGATACTTAAGGTTGTTAAGCTCATCTTGCGTCTTTTTGATCTGGTCGCGCAGGGCGTAGGCACTCTGCGACAGCTCCTGACGGGTGGACAGTGGCGTTCGGAGATAACCGTTGTTAAAGGAATCGATGACCTCGCCGATCTGGTCCTCGTCACCGTAGGACACGATGGTCTGATACAGACCGTCGAGCCTGGTATAGAGCTGATCATCGGTGAGCACGGTTTCTTCCTGGACCACCTCGGCAGAATCGTCCTGCTTGGTATCGTCCTCAGTCGCCTCGCCCTTTTGGCGCGTGGGGAAGGTCGTCTGCGCGGCCTGGCCAAACTGGTCGTAGAAGCCAGGCATGACACCCAAGGGATCGGCCGTCACGAACCAATAGGCACCGCCGCAAAGGACGGCAAGGACCGCGATGACGATGAGCGGCTTGGGGATATGACGCTTGTGCTTGTGATAGGCGTCCTCGTCGGGATGCACCTTGCGCTTGGGTTTTTGAGCATCGTCGTGCAGGGAAACCGGCGTGGGAATATCGACCTTGGGAATACCGAAATCCTTATCGAAAGCCGGCAGCACGTAGGTCTCATTGGGGTCGGCGGCGTCCGAAAGCACCGCAGCGGCAGAGGCCGGCGCATGAGGCACCTCGGTATCGATCTGCTCTTGCGTTAGGCGCGGAAAGCCCGCCGTGCGGCCCGCTGCCAGGTCGGATGCGGCCGCGTCCTCGGAGAGGATACCCGGAGCGGGGCGTCCGCATTTGGGGCACGTACGATCATGTGGAGAAAGACGGGCACCGCAGCCCTCGCAGAACACGAATTCGGTGTGCTCGGGACCATCGCCCGGACCCACATAGGCGTTGCAGTAGGGGCAGAACGAGGCGCCGTCCTCGATAGTCTTAAGGCAATGCGGGCAGATCACGGCATCCTCTTTTCGAAGCAATTCAAACAATCGAGGTTAGAGCATAACATCGCCACGGCCCCACAGGAACAAGGCACCAATTCAACATCGCCAGGGCGCGTAGCTACTTCTTCTTTTTGCTTGGCATCGAGACTTTGATGCCTTGGGCGGACTTGGTCACGCGAGAGCGCTTGGCTCCGGTACTCTTCTTTTTCTTGGGCTGGGCCTGGGCCACGCCCTCAAGTGCGCGGGCCTCGGCCTCGCGAGCGGTGCGATCTTCGCGGCGCTGCGCCATGTCGGCGGCGACGCGCTTGGCAAAACGCTCGGCCGTCGAACCCGTCGAGCTCACCTTGCCGCCACCGCGACCCAGGTGAACGCGCACACCACGGCCAAAACCAGTTGCGGCATGACGACGACGCGGCTTGAGCGAATCCATCATCGTGGCGAGCTTAAAGAACACCGAGCAGGTAAAGATCACGATGACAGCCAAGATAACCATCTGGCCTATTGACAGGTTGGCAATAGACAGCAGCTCCGGGAATCCGATAACGCCCACCAGGATGCCGGCGACTACAAACACAAAAAGCACCACACGTAAGGGCGTGAGAGGCTGCGAGATGTGCCAGATCAGGCTGACGCTCGCCGCGCACGACGTAAGCAGGCACATCGTAGACAGCGTGAGCTGGCTAAAGCCAAACACGCGCGCCACAAAGATATCGAGCGCCGCAGCCAAAATGACTGCAATCGACGCCGGCAGCGCACGCTTGAGTACGCTAGTCAAAAATGACCCCTTCACGCGAGCATTGTTGGGCTCCAAACCCAGCACAAAGCCCGGCGCGCCGATGCAGAAGAAGTTGATGAGTGTCATCTGGATGGGCTCGAAGGGGTACGGCGGCAGTGCAATGCACAGCGCCGCCAGGCCCATCGAGAACAGCGTCTTGGTCAGGAACAGCGAGGCCGAACGCTGCAGGTTGTTGATGGAGCGACGGCCCTCGGCCACCACGGCGGGCATCGAGGCAAAGTCGTTGTCGACGAGTACGATCTCGGCCACGTTACGTGCGGCATCGGAGCCAGCCGCCATGGCCACGGAGCAGTCGGCCTCCTTGAGCGCCAGCACGTCGTTGACGCCGTCGCCCGTCATGGCCACGGTGTGCTCGCGGCGCTTGAGCGCCTGCACGAGCTCGCGCTTCTGCTGCGGGGTCACACGACCAAAGACATGGTAGCGGTCCACTGCGGCATCGAGCTTGGCCGGCGTATCGAGCGTCGTGGCGTCCACATAGGCGTCCGCCCCCGGCACGCCCACCACGCGCGCGATCGACGACACCGTACGCGGGTCGTCGCCACTGATCACGTTGAGGGTCACGCCCTGCTCGTTAAAGTAGCCGATGGTCTCGGCCGCCGAGGTACGAATCTCGTCGCGGATGGTCACAAAGCCCACGGGCTCGGCCTCGCCCACCATATCGCCATCGGGCGTAAAGCCGTCCACGCGCGCCACCACGAGCACGCGGCAGGTATCGGCAAGCTCGGCGACACGGTTCTCGACCTGGGCAAAAACACGATCAGAGAGCACAAACTGCGCCGCACCCATCACATAGGAGCCCTGCGCAAACGAAGCGCCACTCCATTTTTTAGACGACGAGAATGGAATGACCGACAGCGGCTCAGACACCTCGACCGGGCGATCGGCGTAATAGTTGAGCAGCGCCTGGCAGGTCTCGTTGGCATCGGCCGAAGTCGCACGCGCGACGTTAGCCAGCGCAAAATCGAGCACCGTGGTATCGACGGGAACGGCCGCCTCGTCCGAGCCGGCGCCTAGGCTCACGCCCTCAACCGGCAGCGGATACGTGCCCTCGACCTCCATGCGGCCCGACGTGATGGTGCCCGTCTTGTCCAGGCACAGCACGTCGACGCGAGCGAGCGTCTCGATGCAGTAGAGCTGCTGCGCCAGCACCTTGCGGCGAGCCAGGCGCACCGTGGCGATGGCGAGCACCGACGAGGTCAGCAGCACCAGGCCTTGCGGGATCATGCCCAGCAGGGCGCCCACCGTGGACAGCAGCGCCGACGAAGGCACATGACCAGCCAACAGCTCGGAGAAGCACCACGAAAGCGCGCTATCGCCCGGGGTTCCCGCGGCATCCCACAGTTCGCTCACACTCGAGGCAAACAACGCCAAACCGAGCGGGATCATGATGATGCTCGCAAAGCGAACGATGGCGTTAAGCGCGTTCATGATCTCGGAATTGACCTTTTTGACGTATTTGGCCTCGTTATTGATCTTAGCCACGTAGTTGTCGGCGCCGACATGGATCACGCGGGCGCGCAGCAGGCCCGAGTCGATAAAGCTGCCGCTCATGAGCTCGGAACCGGGCTGCTTTTTGATGAGATCGCTCTCGCCCGTCAGCAGGCTCTCGTTCACGAGCGCCTCGCCCGAAACCACCACGGCGTCAGCGGGAATCTGGTCGCCGCGCCCCAGGCGGATGATGTCGTCGAGCACGATCTGGTCCAGGTCGAGTTCCACCTCGGCGCCGTCGCGCACCGCAATGGCCTTCTTGGAGGTCAGCAGCGTGAGCTTATCGACCATCTTCTTGGACCGCATGGATTGAATGACGCCAATAGCGGTATTGAGGAACACCACAAACAGGAACGTCAGGTTCTTAAACGAACCGGTAAGCAACACCAAAATCGCCAAGACAGCGTTGATCAAGTTAAACAGCGTGCAGAGGTTCTCGATGATGAGCTCTTTGACCGATTTGGTCTTAAGCTCCATGTTGCGGTTGATCTTACCGGCGGCGATGCGCTCCTCGACCTCGGCGGTCGAAAGCCCGCGCTCGATATCCGTTGCTGCCATACCACGTCCCATCACGTCGCGTCGGTATAAGAAAACCGCCCGGACCATGCGAGGTTCGGACGGTCTTACGTTCGATGGTGCCCTATGTTGGATTCGAACCAACGGCCTTCTGCTCCGGAGGCAGACGCTCTAATCCCCTGAGCTAATAGGGCCAACGGTCGTCATTATACCCAAGTGCACCACGGGCTATCAAAATAAAAGAAAAAGCTTTGCAATTCCGAGGAAGACGCGGCGCAACGGCCCACTTTAGAAGGCAAAAGCGAGTCAGATAGTATAAACTCTCATGCACCATATATACACGGCTCGCGATGCGGGCCGTTTTTGCAAGGGTTATCCATCGAGGTGAGAGGCACACCATGATTGCAATTTTAAAGCAGAGCGCCAGCGACGAGGCCGTAAGCCATATCGTCAGCTGGATTGAGAAAAAAGGCCTGAAGACCGATGTCTCGCGCGGCGAGAACGAGACCATCATCGGCCTGGTGGGCGATACGACCAAGATCGACCCGTTCCTGCTCGAGTCCATGGACGTCGTCGAGCGCGTGCAGCGCGTCTCCGAGCCGTTCAAACGCGCCAACCGCAAGTTCCACCCCGAGGACTCCGTCATCGACTGCGGTCACGGCGTCAAGATAGGCGGCGACCAGTTCCAGGTCATCGCCGGTCCCTGCTCCGTCGAGGGCGAGAACCTCATCCGCATCGCACGCCGCGTGAAGGCCGCCGGCGCCACGATGCTGCGCGGCGGCGCCTACAAGCCCCGCACCTCCCCCTACGCCTACCAGGGCATGGGCCCCGCCGGCCTGGACCTGCTGTGCGAGGCCTCGGCCGAGCTCGACATGCCGATCGTCACCGAGATCATGGACCCGCGCGACGTGCAGGTCTTCTTGGACAAGAAGATTGACGTCATGCAGATCGGCGCCCGCAACGCCCAGAACTTCCCCCTGCTCAAGGAGGTCGGCAAGACCCAGACCCCGATTCTGCTCAAGCGCGGCATGTCCGGCACGATCGACGAGCTGCTCATGGCAGCCGAGTACATCATGAGCGAGGGCAACGACAACGTCATCCTGTGCGAGCGCGGCATCCGCACCTTCGAGACCCGCACCCGCAACACCTTCGACCTCAACGCCGTGCCGGTGCTGCACCACCTGTCGCACCTGCCTGTCGTTGCCGACCCCAGCCACGCCACCGGCTACACCCGCTACGTTGAACCCATGGCACTCGCCGCGACCGCCTGCGGTGCCAACGGCCTGGAGATCGAGGTCCACGACGAGCCGAGCCGCGCCTGGTCCGACGGCGCCCAGGCCCTCACCCCCGATCAGTTCGACGACACCATGCGCCGCATCCGAGCCATCCGCGAGGTTGTCTGCCAAGAGACCATGGAGTAGCCCATGGGTACGGTGAGAAACGCGCGCGTTAACCAGGGCGGCCCCAAGTGCGCCGGCATCGTCGGCCTTGGTCTCATCGGCGGTAGCTTTGCCCGCGGCTATGCGCAGGCGGGCGTCCGCGTGCTGGCCTGGGACCCCGATGACGATGTCATGACGGCCGCCAGCATGGGCACTGTCGCCGGAGAGCTCAACGACAAGACACTCGGCGAATGCGACATCATCGTCCTGGCCTGCTACCCCGAGGCCTGCATCGAGTGGCTCGAGGCGCATGCCCAGGCACTCGCCGACGCCACCGACACCGAGGCCATCATGGGCCCCGTGGTGATCGACACGGTGGGCGTCAAAGGCATCGTGTGCGAGCGCGCCTTTGAGCTTGCCCGCGAGAACGGCTTTTACTTTGTGGGCGCGCACCCCATGGCGGGCACGCAGTACTCGGGCTATGCGCACTCCCGCGCCGACCTGTTCCAGGGCGCGCCGCTCGTGCTCGTGCCGCCCGCGGTGGACGATGCACTCAAACTGGAGCTTTTGGGCCAGGTGCGCGAGATGGTGCGCCCCTTGGGCTTTGGCAAGTTCAGCGTGACCAGCGCCGCCGAGCACGACCGCGTCATCGCCTTCACGAGCCAGCTTGCGCACGTGGTGTCCAACGCCTACGTAAAGAGCCCGACCGCCCAGGTCCACCACGGCTTTTCGGCCGGTAGCTACCGCGATCTCACCCGCGTGGCGCACCTCAACCCGCAAATGTGGTCCGAGCTCATGATCGACGACGCCGACGCGCTCGCCTTCGAGATCGACCATCTAATCGAGTCGCTTGGCGCCTACAGCCGTGCGCTCAAGGACCACGACCAGCGCTATCTGGAGAATCTCCTTGCCGAGGGCGACCGCATTAAGCGCGCGCTCGACGACGAGACCTCCCACTAGACCACCTATCACGCCAGGTCGAAAGGACCGAAGCTTATGGCGATTACCATCGATATCGACACTGCACGCCCCTACCAGGTGCATGTTGGCACGTTTTTGCTGGAGCAGGCGGGACCGCTCGTGCGCGCCACTGCCGGCGGTACCAAGGCCGTCATAGTGACGGACACCAACGTGGGCCCGCTCTACCAGATGCCCGTTAAGCAGAGCCTGGAGGCGTCAGGCTACGAGGTGAGCATCTGCACCTTCGAGGCCGGCGAGGCCCATAAGCGCGCCGAAACCTATATTGCCATTTTGGAGTTTGTGGCCGAGCACGAGCTTTCGCGCTCCGACGTGATCGTGGCACTCGGCGGCGGCGTCGTGGGCGACGTGGCGGGCTTTGTGGCCGCCACCTACATGCGCGGCTGCAAGTTTGTGCAGATCCCGACGAGTCTGCTCGCCATGGTGGATTCGTCGGTGGGCGGCAAGACCGCCATCGACCTGGCTGCCGGCAAGAACTTGGCCGGCGCCTTTTGGCAGCCGAGCGTGGTTATCGCTGACGTGGGGTGCCTGGCCACCCTCACGCCCGAGCAGTTCGCCGACGGCTGCGGCGAGGTTGTGAAACACGCCGTGATCGCCGACCCGGAGCTTTTCGCCGAACTGGAGAAGACCCCGCTTACGCTTGAGCTACTCAACCGCGATGTGGCCCGCGTAGCGCTCATCATCGCCCGCAATATCGACATCAAGCGCGCCGTGGTCGTCGCCGACGAGCGCGAAACCAACCAGCGCAAGCTCCTCAACTTTGGACACAGCGCCGGACACGCCGTCGAGGCCTGCGAGCACTTTGAACTCGGACACGGCAACTGCGTGTCGATCGGCATGGGCATCATCACGCGCGCCGCGGCCCTGAACGGCGTTTGCGATGCTGCACTGCCCGGTCGTATTGAGGAGCTCTGCGCCCGCCACGGCCTCAAGACCCGCTGCGACCTAGATGCCGATGCCGTCTTTGCCGAGGCGCTCCACGACAAGAAGCGCGCGGGCGACACCATCGACCTGGTGATTCCACACGGCATTGGCCGCTGCAGCATCGACCGCACGCCGCTTTCCACTTTCCATGAACTCATTGCCGAGGGCCTCGGCCAGAAGGGAGACGCATCCGCATGCTAGCCCGCATCACCCCGTCCCCGCTTAAGGGCACCGTTCCTGCCATCGCGTCCAAGTCGATGGCGCACCGCCTGATCATCTGCGCCGCGCTTGCCAACGGCGAAACACACGTCACCTGTAACACCACCTGCGCAGACATCGAGGCTACAGTGCGTTGCCTTACGGCCCTGGGCGCTCGCATCGAGACCGTCGAGGACGGCTTCCAGGTCCACCCCACCATGAAGAGTGTTGAGTTTGGCCTGCTCAAGGCCCTTGCCGGCGGCACGCTTGACTGCGGCGAAAGCGGCTCCACGCTGCGCTTTATGCTGCCCGTCGCCTGCGCGCTGGGTGCGAATGCCACCTTCGTGGGCCAGGGCCGCCTGGGCGCCCGCCCGCTCTCCCCGCTCTCGGACGAGATCATCGCCGCCGGTTGCGATCTGCAGGGCCTGGGCGGTTTTCCGCTCAAGACGAGCGGCCGCATGCGCCCGGGCACCTTTGTGCTGCCGGGCAACGTGAGCTCGCAGTATATCTCCGGCCTGCTGCTGGCAGCCCCGCTGCTGGCCCAGCCCTCCTGCGTGCAGGTAACCGGCCTCATCGAGAGCCGCCCCTACATCAACCTGACCATCCAGGCCATGAAGGCCTTTGGCGTCGAGGTCAACGTCGAGCGCATTCCGGCCAAGGACGGCCAGCCCGAGGTCACGAACTTCCGCGTGAGCAGCGGCTCGTACCGCACGCCCGGCAGCGTGGCCGTCGAGGGCGACTGGTCCAACGCTGCCTTTTGGCTGTGTGCCGGCGCTATCGGCACCGACCCCATCACCGTCGAGGGTGTGTCCCTGAGCTCCGCACAGGGCGACCGCAACGTGCTTGCCGCGCTTTCGCGCTTTGGCGCCCGCATCGTGCGCTCCACCAACGCCGCCACCGTGCAGTCCGACAAGCTCGCCGGCTTTGAGATGAGCGCCCACGACATTCCCGACCTGGTGCCCGTTATCTCGGCCGTGGCCTCGCTGGCACAGGGCCGCACCTTTATCCGCGATTGCGCCCGCCTGCGTATCAAGGAATCCGACCGCCTGGCCACCACCACCCGCGAGCTCACCGCGCTGGGCGCGCAGGTGCGTATTGCCGGCGACGACCTCATCATCAAGGGCGTCGATGCCTTTACCGGCGGCGAGGTCGATTCGCACAACGACCACCGCATCGCCATGATGGCCGCCATCGCCGCGAGCCGTGCCACCGGCGAGGTCGTGATCCACGGCGCCGAGGCCGTCAACAAGTCCTATCCCGATTTTTTCGACCACTACCGCCTGCTGGGCGGCAAGGTCACACTCGAGGAGGAATAGCATGTCCTCGACCTTTGGCAACGTCTTGCACTTAAGCATCTTCGGCCAATCGCACTCCCCCGCTATCGGCTGCTCGCTCGATGGCATCCCGGCGGGCATCGCCGTGGACCAGGAGAAGCTGCAGGCCTTCCTCGACCGTCGCGCCCCCGGCCGCGACGAGACCGCAACCAAACGCCGCGAGGCCGACGCCGCGCATATCATCGCCGGTGTGATCGATGGACATACCACCGGCGCGCCCATCGCCGCGATTATCGAGAACACCAACACGCGCTCCAAGGATTACTCCGAGCTGCGCCGCAAACCCCGCCCCGGGCACGCAGATTTCCCTGCGCGCGTGAAGTATCACAACATGCACGACGTCGCCGGCGGCGGGCACTTCTCCGGCCGTCTGACGGCCCCTCTATGCATCGCCGGCGGCATCGCGCTGCAGGCACTCGAGGCCCGCGGTATCAAGGTCATGGCGCATGTGGCGCAGATCGGCGGCATCTCCGACCTGCCGATGGACGACATAGTCTATCGCGAGGCCGACCGCAAGGCGATCCTTACGAACGACCTGCCCTGCATTGACGCCGCCGCTGCCGGTCGCATGCGCGAGGAAATTCTGGCCGCGCGCGATGAACTCGACAGCATCGGCGGCATCGTGGAGTGCGGCATCTATGGGCTTCCCGCGGGCATTGGTGACCCCATGTTCGACGGCATCGAGAACCGCATCGCGCAAATCGCGTTTGGCATTCCCGCCGTAAAGGGCGTGGAGTTTGGCATGGGCTTTGCCGTGGCCGCCATGCGCGGCAGCGAGAACAACGATCCGTATCGCATCGACGCCGAGACCGGCGAGATCGAGGTTGAGTCCAACAACGCCGGCGGCATCCTGGGCGGTATTTCGACCGGCGCGCCCGTCATGTGGCGCATGGCCGTAAAGCCGACGCCCTCAATTGGCCGCGAGCAGCAGACGGTGGACATGGACGCCATGGAAAATGCCGAGCTCTCGGTCCACGGCCGTCACGATCCCTGTATCGTCCCCCGAGCCGTCCCCGTAGCCGAAGCAGCCGCGGCGCTCGCCATCTGGGACGCCCTCCTCGAGGACGCCGCCCAGCGCTAACCCGCCCACCCCGGGCAATGATTCACGAAAGGGGTCCCTATGGACCTTGCTGACATCCGCCAGGCCATCGATGGCATAGACACCACGCTCCTCAACAGCTTTGTCGAGCGCATGGACATTGCCACCGAGGTAGCCAAGTCAAAAATCGAGATGGGCAAGGCCGTCTTCGACCCCGCCCGTGAGCGCTCCAAGCTCAACAACCTCGCCAGCCGCGCGCCCGAGCGCTACGAGGCGCAGACCATCACCCTGTTCCGTCTCCTCATGAGCATGAGCAAGGCCGAGCAGCAGCGCTACATCAACGAGCTCAAGGGCATTACGGTGTCGCAAAAGGCCCACGTCACGGCCGTAGCCTTCGACACGCCCTTCCCCCAGACTGCCAGCGTCGCCTGCCAGGGCGTGGAAGGTGCCTATAGCCAGATCGCCGCGTGCAAACTCTTCGACGTGCCCGACATCGCGTTTTTCGAGACCTTCGAAGGCGTTATGCGCGCCGTGCGCGACGGCTTCTGCGAATTTGGCGTACTGCCCATCGAAAACTCCACCGCCGGCTCGGTCAACGCCGTCTACGACCTGCTCGCCCAGTTCGACTTCCACATCGTGCGCTCGCTTCGCCTCAAGATCGACCACAACTTGCTCGTCAAGCCCGGCACCAAGCTCGCCGACGTGCGCGAGGTCTACAGCCACGGCCAAGCCATTGCCCAGTGTGCCGGCTTTATCGAGTCCCACGACCTGCACGCCACCAAGTACCCAAACACGGCCATGTCGGCCGAGATGGTCGCCAACTCCGAGCGCACCGACGTCGCCGCCATCGCCTCGCGCAGCTGTGCCACGCTGTATGGCCTCGAGGTGCTGGAGCCCAATATCCAAGACTCGGACAACAACTACACGCGCTTTGTCGTCATCAGCCGCGAGCCGCGCGTCTACCCCGGCGCCAACCGTACCTCGCTCATGATCACCACGGCCAACGAGCCGGGCGCCCTCTATCGCGTGCTCGAGCGCTTCTACGCACTCAACATCAACCTCATCAAGCTCGAGAGCCGCCCCATCCCCGGTCGCGACTTTGAGTTTATGTTCTACTTTGACCTGGACTGCCCCTTTGGCAGCAAGGCCCTCGACGACCTGCTCGATTCGATCGACGACGTGTGTGAGAGCTTCACCTACTTTGGCAGCTACACGGAGGTGCTCTAGATGACCGATACCGCCGCAACCCGCCCCTACGGCGTACTGGGCCGCGTGCTGGGCCACAGCTACACCCCGACCATCTACAAAGAGCTCGCTGGGCTCGAGTACGTGCGATTTGAGCGCGAGCCCGAGGACCTCGCGGCCTTTATGACCGGCAACGAGTGGGAAGGCACCAACGTGACCATCCCCTACAAACGCGCCGTCATGAACTACCTGGACGAGCTGAGCCCGCTCGCCGAGCGCATGGGCAACGTCAACACCATCACGCGCCTGCCCGACGGGCGCCTGCGCGGCGACAACACCGACTACTTTGGTTTTCAGTGCCTGGTCGAGGAGCTGGGGGTTGAGGTTACCGGCAAGAAGGTCCTCGTGCTTGGCGCTACCGGTGGTGCCGGCACCACGGCAAGCATGGTGCTCGGCGACCTTGGCGCCACCGTGGTGCCCGTGGGCCGCACGAGCGAGGTCAACTACGGCAACATCGCGCAGCAGTCCGACGCCGCCCTACTCGTCAACTGCACGCCCTCCGGCATGTTCCCCCATTGCCCCGACGCGCCTTGCACGCTCGAAGGGCTCGATGCGCTCGAAGGCGTTATCGACATTGTCTACAACCCCGCCCGCACGGGACTCATGCTCGAGGCCGAGCGCCGCGGTATCCCTTGCATCGGCGGCCTGCTGATGCTCGTGGCCCAAGCGGCACAGGCCGTCGAGCGCTACACCGGCCAGGTCACCCTGCGCGAGCGCATCCTGGATGTAACGGAGCGCTTGTCACGCCGCGAACAGAACATCGCGCTGATCGGCATGCCGGGCTCGGGCAAGACCCGCGTGGGTGAGCAGATTGCCCTGCTCACGGGTCGCGAGCACATCGACCTGGACCGCGCCCTCGAGGAACGCCTCGACATGCCCTGCGCCGACTTTATCGTCGAGCGCGGCGAGGCGGCCTTCCGCGAGCAGGAGACGGCGGCGCTGTCCGACATCTCCAAGCGCAGCGGCCTGGTGCTCTCCACCGGCGGCGGCGTGGTCACGCGTGACGAGAACTATCCGCTGTTGCACCAGAACAGCCAAATCGTGATGCTCAACCGCAAGCTCGATGAACTCGCCCACAAGGGCCGCCCCATCACCGCCCGCGACGGCATCGCCAAGCTGGCCGAGCAGCGTATGCCGCGCTACCGCGCCTGGGCCGACTACATCATCGACTCACGCGACTGCGCCGCCAACACCGCCCATGCCCTCCTCGACACCCTCCCACCCGCTCTCTAACCAAAACCACCACAAAGGGGACAGGCACCTTTGTGGTGGTTTTTCAACCGCAAAGGAAGCAACCATGAAAGCACTCGTCATTAACGGCCCCAACCTCAACATGCTCGGCATTCGCGAGCCGGGCATCTATGGCAGCGACAACTACGACCGCTTAGTGCAGATCTGCCAGGAAGCGGGCGCCGCACAGGGCTTCGACGAAGTCGAGGTCTTCCAGTCCAACCACGAGGGCAGCATCGTCGACAAGATCCAGGAGGCGTACGGCATGGTCGACGGCATCGTCATCAACCCGGCGGCCTACACGCACACGAGCGTGGCCATCCTGGACGCGCTCAAGGCCGTCGCCATCCCCGCAGTGGAAGTCCACATCAGCGCCGTCGAGACGCGCGAGGACTTCCGTCAGGTGAGCTACGCCCGCCTGGCCTGCTTCGCGACCATCACCGGCGAAGGCTTGCAAGGCTACGCGCACGCGCTGGAGCTGCTGAGGGAGCGTCTCGAAAAGTAGCCTCACGAGCAAATCCATCAGCGCGATTCATACGCTAATAATGCCAGTGCCGCCAGCAGCAACCTCGCTACTGGCGGCGCTTTATTACTGGCATATAATCGTTGCAGTCACACAACGTCTGGAGACGCGCATGCTAAGCATCCATCTGGGAGATTACCCCGGTTCCATCTACGATACCGAAACCTATTTTAGGAACTCATACTTGGACTCATGGTTCGAAGACCCTATGGCCGCACAGATCATTAAAAGCGTGGACGGATCAGAGCTCATCGGCCCCCACAACATCGTAAGCAAGCAGCTGGGCTCGATCACCCCACTCGAACTGTCCGGCGGCGTCAAGACGCTGCTGCTGGTGCGCAATCTCCCAAATATGGTGTTCAACGCATCCACCTGCGGAGACAACTGTGCCCGCTGGCTACTCAAGATCGGCAAAGAACAGGATGTGCTGGTGACCCTTTACCACATCATGAAGTTCCCTTGGAAGCGTTTTGAGATTCGCATCGATAACGATGACCGCATCGTCAGAAATATGCAGGAGTTTGTCGGCGCCACGAATGACTTTTTGGATGTTGATGAGTAATGAAGGGTACGCATACCGTTGTCGTAGAGCGTGCAAAGGTCAAATACACACTCACGTTTAAGCGCAATATTTCCTTTATACGCGGCAACAGCGGCACGGGCAAAACAACGCTCATCTCGATGATTCGCGACTACAACGACCGAGGACAGGAAAGCGGCGTTACACTCAGCAGCGACGTGCCTTGCGAAACGCTTTCCGGCAGACGCTGGGAGCGCGAGCTATCGATCATCGAAGATTCAATCGTCTTTCTAGATGAGGGCAACGAGTTTATCTACTCAAAGGACTTCGCCAAAGCCGTCAACGGATCATCCAACTATTATGTTCTGATATCTCGTCGCGACGCCAACGAACTCCCCTACAGCGTCGACGAGATCCTGAAGTTAGTCAACACGACGAGTAAAACAATCAATGGCCGCAAGAGCGACAGGCGCTTCTACTCGGTGACCAAGCCGCTATATGACCACACTGCAAGCATGCTGTATCAGGATCTAAATGTTGGATTCGAGGTACCCGATGCCGTAATTGTCGAGGATAGCAAGTCTGGCTATCAATTCTACAGCGCCCTTTGCAACCGGCTGGGAATCCCCTGCTATACCGCCACCGGCGTAGCAAATCTAAAACGAACGATTCACGAATGTCCCGAGCAAAACATCCTTGCCATAGGAGACGGCGCAGCGTTTGGTCCCTACATCGAAAAGGTGCTCGGGCAGCGCGTTTACAAGAATGTTCGCTTGTTCCTCCCGGAATCGTTTGAGTGGACGCTTTTGCGATCTGGCCTCATCCCCAGCAATGACATTCCAAAGATCCTCGAGGACCCTTCGAACTATATCGAAAGCCGCGATTACCTGAGCTGGGAGCGATTCTTTACCGATGTATTGGTCAAATACTCAGCAGACACTCGCTATGCCTACAAAAAAGCAAAACTCAATGAGCAATACCTAAGGCCGCAGGCGATGAATGCAGTTGCAAACGTCTTACCCGAGTGCCTGAAGACAGACTAGATACAGCGGGGAGGGCCAAGTTGGTCCTCCCCGCCGTTATTACGCCTTCTTGATTACGTACGCCAATCCAATATCGCAGGCGCAGCGTACGATTGACGCGAAGAGTCACGATGCTGGCAGCGTCATAAGCAGAGGCATGGTCTGCCACGGAATAAACCAATCGACCGCATGGATCGTAAAGATTGCCAGACTGGCTTGCCCGCAGAACGCTCGCACCACCGCTTCGGCCTAAACGTATACCCGGCAAGAATAAAGAACACCGGCATGTGAAAAAGCCCGGACCACCAAGCGGTCTGGGCTTAATAAACGATGGTGCTCCATGGCGGATTCGAACCGTCGACCTTGGGATTAGAAGTCCCCTGCTCTATCCAACTGAGCTAATGGAGCAAATAACCGCACGCCCAAGCAAGCGCAAGCCTGTCAAGCGCAAGTAATTATAACCTAGTTGAACTGCTCGCGGTACGCCTTGCAGACCTCATCGACCGGGCCGTCCATGCGAAGGTCACCCTTCTCAATCCAAACGGCACGCTGGCAGATGCGCTCAACCTGCTCCATAGAGTGCGAAACGAACAGAACCGTCACGTCGCCGCTCTGGATAAAGTGCTGGATGCGGGCCTCGCACTTCTGCTGGAAGAACACATCACCGACGGACAGCGTCTCGTCAACGATCAGAATATCGGGCTCGGTAATCGTCGCGATTGCAAAGGCGATACGCGCCACCATGCCCGAGGAGAAGTTCTTAAGCGGCATATCGACAAAGTTCTGCAGCTCAGCGAATTCGATAATGCCGTCAAAGTTGGCGTCGATGAACTCCTTGGTATAGCCGAGCAGGGCGCCGTTCAGATAGATGTTCTCGCGGGCGGTCAGCTCGGGGTCAAAGCCGGCGCCAAGCTCAATCAGCGGCGCGATGTTACCGTGCACCTTAACGCTGCCCTCGCTAGGCTCAAGCACGCCAGCGATAATCTTGAGCATCGTAGACTTGCCGGAGCCATTGGTGCCGACCAGACCCACGACCTCGCCGCGATGAATATCAAACGAGATGTGCTTAAGCGCCCTAAACTCCTCAAAGAACAGCTCGTGCTTGGCAAGCTTGATGAAGTACTCCTTGAGGTTGGTCAGCGACTCGGACGCCATGTTAAAGATCATGGTGACGTCGTCGACCTCGACAGCCAGAGGCTGCTCGCTGTAATCAACAACAGATTCAGTCATCACAGCACTCCTTAGATGTAGAGGATGAACTTGCGCTCGGACTTATGGAACACGGTGTAGCCAATAACAAGCGCAAGAACCGCCCAAGCGACGCACATACCAAACGTCATAAGCGAGGGCGTAGTCTGGAACAGGAAGATATCACGCATAAACTGCAGGTAGTTATACATGGGGTTCGCATAGACCAGAATGCGCACGAGATGCGGCATTTGCGCAACGAAGTCGGTCGTCCAGAAGATGGGCGTAATGTAGGTCCAAGCCGTAATGACGACGCTCCACAGATGCATAACGTCGCGGAAGAAGACCGTAAGGGCAGAGAGCATCATGCCCAGGCCCATGCAGAAGCACATAAGCAGCAGCAGGCAAACCGGCAACAGAATCAGGTGCCAAGAAGGCATAACGCGGAACCACAGCATGACGATGGCGACGGCGACCAGCGAGAAGGCAAAGTTGACCAGCGAGAAGAGCACCTTCTGCACCGGGAAAACCCAGCGGTGCACCTTAACCTTCTTGAGCAGAGGGGCAGCGCCCACGATCGACGTCAGGGCCTGGTTAGTAGACTCAGACATGACGGCAAAGGTGACGTTACCCACGATCAAGTACAGCGGGTACATCTCGGGCGTCATTGAGCCATTGCGGCCCTGGCCAAAAATCGTCGAGAACACGATGGCCATGACGATCATCATCAGCAGCGGGTTGAGCACCGACCATGCGACGCCCAGAACGCTACGGCGATACTTGATCTTAAAATCCTTGGTAACCAGCTGACGAAGGATAAACGCGTCCTTCTCAAATTCGTTCTTAGCAAACGTCGCAGGCAGACTGCGAGTTTCTTGTTGCTTTGTCTGATCCGACACGGATGCAACTCCTTTACTCGTAATCGTTGACAAACGAACAGTATAGACCCGACGGCCATGCAAACGATTCGCGCAACAAAACTGGAGAACTAACCCACATCTTAGGATGCCAGGCCCAAACGGCTATACTTTCTAGGATTGAATGTATAAGGAGCATTAAGTGAATTCTGAATCCATCGCCGTCATCATCCCTTGCTACAACGAAGCGCTCACGATCGGCAAAGTCATCGACGACTTTCACCGCGAGCTTCCGCAGGCGACGGTCTATGTCTATGACAACAACTCGTCGGACGATACCTCACGCATTGCCACCGAGCACGGCGCCACAGTCCGCTTTGAGCCCCGTCAGGGAAAGGGCAACGTGTGCCGCCAGATGTTTCGCGATATCGACGCCGATTGCTACCTGATGGTCGACGGAGACGACACCTACCCCGCCGAGGCGGCCAAGGCCCTCTGCGAGCCCATCCTTAACGGCACGGCCGACATGACCGTAGGCGATCGCCTTTCCAACGGCACCTACGCCGAGGAGAACAAGCGTGCCTTCCACGGCTTTGGCAATAATCTGGTCCGCGCCATGATCAAGTGGATCTATGGCTACAGCTTCGATGACGTCATGACCGGCTACCGCGCCATGAGCCGCCCGTTCGTTAAAACCTTCCCAGTGCTTTCCGAGGGCTTTCAGATCGAAACCGAGCTCTCGATCCACGCCGTCGACCACCGCTGGCGCATCAAAGATGTGCCCATCGAGTACCGCGACCGTCCCGAGGGTTCCGAGTCCAAACTCAACACCGTGAGCGACGGCATTAAAGTCGTTGCGATGATCGGCACGCTGTTCAAGGACTACCGCCCGCTGAAGTTCTTCAGCCTCGTTGCGCTTCTGTTCGCGGTATTCGGCCTCGCCCTGGGCATGCCCATCGTTGTCGAATATTTCCAGACCGGCCTCGTCCCGCGCTTCCCCACCGCTATGCTCGCCGCCTCGTTTATGTTCCTGTGCGGCCTGAGCCTTGCGACCGGCTTCATCCTAGATTCTGTAGCAAAGGTCGAAAAAAAGCAGTGGGAGGTCAACGTGTACAGCAAATACGCCTACGACGACCAGCCCGGCCACCCTACTTCCATGCCAAGCGAGAGGTAGATCTTCCGCAAAATACTATTGGCACCACTGCGCAGATAGCCACCAACAAGAAAAGCCGCCGTTAAAGAACGGCGGCTTTTACTCTCGAAAAGTTAATAGCGGCTAGAGCGTCTTGATGTACTCCCCCAGCTCTTCCTCCCAGTCGGGCATGTGGAAGCCGGCAGCCTCGAGCTTGGACAGGTCGAGCGCGGAGTGGACCGGGCGCGGGGCGACGGGGCCCTCGGCGCTCGCGTAGTAGTCGGCGGTCGATACCGGCACGACCCTGTCCCCGTTGCCGTTGGCGGCCTCGAAGACGGCGCGGGCGATATCGGCCCAGGACATGACCGCGCCGGAGCCGGTGCAGTCGTAGGTGCCGTAGGGGGCGTGCGTCCCCAGCACGTGGAAGATGGCCTCGGCCATGTCGCGCGTGAAGGTCAGGCGGCCCAGCTGGTCGTCAACGACCGTGACCTGCTCGAGCCCGTCCTCGGGGTCGGCGACGCGGTCGGAGAGCGCCTTCATCGTCTTGACGAAGTTGTGCCCCTCGCCGATGACCCAGGAGCTGCGCATGATGTAGTGGCGCGGGCAGCCGCCCACGGCGATGTCGCCGGCGGCCTTGGTCTGGCCGTAGACGGAAAGCGGGCTGAGGGGCTCGTCCTCGGTATGGACCTCGGCGGTGCCGTCGAAGACGTAGTCGGAGGACACGTGGACGAGGGTGATCCCGTGCCCGGCGCAGGTGCGGGCGAGCAGGGCCGGGCCGGTCGCGTTGGCCTTCCAGGCGATGGTGCGGCCCTCGGGGGCCTCCGCTTTATCGACCGCCGTGTAGGCACCGCAGTTGATCACGGTGCCGTAGAGCGACCAGTCGTACTGCGCGTAGGCGTCCGGGTCGGACATGTCGAAGGTGTCGATGTCGCAGAAGTCGAAGTCCTTGGCGACGCCGCGCTCCTCCGCCAGCGCGCGCACCGCGCGGCCCAGCTGGCCGTTGCAGCCGGTGACGAGCGTCCTCTTGGGCGCCATGGGGACGACGTCCTTGAGCATCGGGTGGTTGAGGTCGGCCTCGGAGACGGTGGCCCGGTCCAGCGGGATGGGCCACTGGATGTTAAGCTCCGGGTCGGCGAGGTTCACGAAGGTGTAGGTCCTCTTGAGCTCCAGCGACCAGTGGGCGTCCACCAGGTAGGTGTAGGCGGTGCCGTCCTCCAGGGCCTGGAAGGAGTTGCCCACGCCGCGCGGGACGTAGATGGCCCTGCTCGGGTCGAGCGTGCAGGTGAACACCTTGCCGAAGGTCTCGCTGCCCTCGCGCAGGTCCACCCAGGCGCCGAAGACCGAGCCGCGGGCAACGGAGATGAACTTGTCCCAGGGCTCGGCGTGGATGCCGCGGGTGACGCCGCGGCTGTCGTTGTAGGAGATGTTGTTCTGGACGACGCGGAGGTCCGGGATGCCCAGGGCGGTCATCTTGGCGCGCTGCCAGTTCTCCTTGAACCAGCCGCGCGAGTCGCCGTGGACGGCGAGGTCGACGACCTTGAGGCCCTCGATTCCGGTCTCGGCGACGGAGAGGTCCTTCTCGAATGCGATGTCTGCCATGTCTCTCTCCCCTCCTACTGTCCCTGTGCGCGGTAACGGGCCTCGGTGGCCTCCTTGGCCGGGCGCCACCAGGACTCGTTGGCCACGTACCAGTCGATGGTGGCCTTCAGGCCCTCGGCGAAGTCGGTGTGGGCCGGCCTCCAGCCCAGCTCGCGCTGGAGCTTGGTGGAGTCGATGGCGTAGCGGCGGTCGTGGCCGGGGCGGTCGGCGACCCAGTCGAAGTCCTCGGGGTCGCGGCCCATGGCCGTGAGGATCATGCGCAGGACCGTGATGTTGTTCTTCTCGCCATTAGCCCCGATGAGGTAGGTCTCCCCCATGCGGCCCTTGGTGAGGATGTCCCAGACGGCCGAGGAGTGGTCCTCGGTGTGGATCCAGTCGCGGACGTTCTCGCCGCGGCCGTAGAGCTTGGGGCGGACGCCGTCGATGATGTTCGTGATCTGCCTGGGGATGAACTTCTCCACGTGCTGGTAGGGGCCGTAGTTGTTGGAGCAGTTGGAGATCGTGGTGTGCAGGCCGTAGGTGCGGGTCCATGCGCGCACGAGCATGTCGGAACTCGCCTTGGTGGAGCTATAGGGGCTCGAGGGCTTATACGGCGTCTCCTCGGTGAACTTGGCGGGGTCGTCGAGCGCCAGGTCGCCGTAGACCTCGTCGGTGGAGACGTGGTGGTAGCGGACGCCGTGCTTGCGGACGGCCTCCAGAAGTCGGAAGGTGCCCTCCACGTTGGTGCGCAGGAACGGCTCCGGGTCCGCGATGGAGTTGTCGTTGTGGGACTCGGCGGCGTAGTGCACGATGGCGTCGTGGCCCGGGACGATGCGGTCCAGGAGCTCCGCGTCGCAGATGTCGCCGACGACGAGCTCCACGCGGTCGGAGGGCAGCCCCGCGATGTTCTCGGGGTTGCCGGCGTAGGTCAGCTTGTCCAGGACGGTCACGTGCACCCCGGGGTGGTTGTTGACCACGTAGTGCACGAAGTTGCTGCCGATGAAGCCGCAGCCGCCCGTGACGATGATGTTCTTGGGTTCGAAGATCTCAGACATGAAAATCCAATCTGAAGCATGTACAGCTTCTTTAGTATGCCGCAGGAAGTGATGCCGCGACACTATTCAACAAAACTATCGGACATTTCGGCACGCGATAAGAGCCATAACCTTCGCAGAATTACTTCCCCTACAAAACGCCTCCGGAATGCAGTCTTTGTCGTACCGGAAGACCGAATTCCCAGTTTTATCGCGTAAGTACTTATAGAAGAAGTCCTCCCAGCTTTTAAACTTCTCACTGTCTGCAAACGCTTCCGGCTCTTGCAGAACTGCTTTGGCATCTAGCCCTGAAATTACGCCGGAGCTCAGCAGAAGCCATTCGAACGACTCGGGAAGACAAACCGTAACAGTATCGCGGTGAACGTCTTGCAGCTTAAGGACGCGGTCCGCATAGCACCCAAATGCCGCCCCGTCCGCGACAACAAACACGCGATCGTCGAGATGCTGATCCAACCAGCCCAAAATCGCGCTGTTCGTCATGGCCGAAGTACAGGTAAGCTCACTGTCAGCAAAATGCCGTTTAAAGAACTGAAAACCAGACTTACTGTCCTCGCATAGAAGGATAGAAAAGTCCTGTTTTGGCGCCGACCGGGAAATAGCATAACGATGATTCCCGCGATCTTGATAAACAGGGACGAAAGAATGGTATTTTCCGCTCGTCTTAATCTTGTAAATCTCATCCACGCTATACGGAAGATTGGGGAAATCAGCCCTTGAGATCAGCACGAAATAATTCGAGGAATACAGCACATGATGGGCAAACTCATCAGAATGGATCTCTTTTAAGCCCTCATCGACAAATACAATCGAGTCATGAACGGACGAAAGCTGGTTTCGCCAATCATAATCGGTCAAGGCGACACAGGGACAATCGCATTGCAAGGAAACGCCCGACTGCTCGCCCGTTCGCATGTAGTCTGCGACCATGTCAAACAGCGTCGTCTTACCCGTGCCGCTATCGCCACGCACAATAGTGATGTTCCGCTTGATGGTAAATGTGTACTTGGTTCCCCTACGGCGGGAAATCTTAACGAGATGCGAACCGTTCATAAGCAGCACCTACAGATACGGAATCGACTCGTGAATCAATTCGGCCATGTTATGAACGATTCGGCCGCTGTTCACGACTTTGATTTTAAAATCCTCGCGACCAAAGTCCATCACATGATAGAGATTCACAACGAGCTTGCGGTCTTTCGCCATGTCGAGAATCCACTTGGCACAGTTGTCACCACAGGTAGAAGCGTTAAAAATATGCTTACGATCAAATCTCATAAGCAGCAGCGTTTTCACGCCACCAGAAAGCTGGAGTGGGGAGATGGATCCAAGCACAGGGCTTTCGATGACGTTTTCGGAGACAACAACCGATCGATCGACATCTTTAATTATCGAGACTGCATAGGGATCCGTAATCCAAGAAGACCGGTAAGAGTTTTTGAAATATGTCGCTGTGTTGTAAATCGCTTCTGGCATATCGCCAAAGTAGACGCTTAACACATCCACTCCCAATCATATTATCTTTATGGTCAACGTAATCATAACGAAAGGGGCCACCAGATAAACGGTGACCCCTAAAAGAAAACAAGCTGGCGCTAGTACTCGCGCGGGCTGTTGACGATCTCGCCGGCGGCGACCTTCTTCAGGTGCTGCCCGTAGACCGACTTGCCGTAGGCCTTGGCGGCCTCCTCGAGCCCGGCGGTCGTGATCCAGCCGTTCTCCCAGGCGATCTCCTCGGGCACGGACACGGGCAGGTCCTGGGAGTGCTCCACGGCGCGGACGAACTCCGCCGCCTCGTGCAGGCTCTCCATGGTGCCGGTGTCCAGCCACGCGTAGCCGCGGCCGAGGGTGACCACGGACAGCGTCCCCTCCTCCAGGTACATCTGGTTGAGCGTGGTGATCTCGAGCTCGCCGCGGGCCGACGGCTCCACCCTATGCGCCTTGGCTGCCACGTCGCCCGGGTAGAAGTAGAGCCCCGTGACGGCATAGGAGCTCTTGGGCTCGGCGGGCTTCTCCTCGATGGAGACGGCCCTGCCCCCGCGGTCGAACTCCACGACGCCGAAGCGCTCGGGGTCGTCCACGTGGTAGCCGAAGACCGTGGCGCGGCCCGACTCGGCGTTCTGGACGGCGCGCGTCAGGTGGCGGGACAGGCCGTTGCCGTAGAAGATGTTGTCGCCGAGCACGAGGGCGCACGGCTCGCCGGCGATGAACTCCTCGCCGATGGTGAATGCCTGGGCCAGGCCGTCGGGGCTCGGCTGCTCGGCGTATGAGAGGTTCACGCCGTAGCGCGAGCCGTCCCCGAGCAGGCGCTCGAAGTTGGGCAGGTCGGTCGGGGTGGAGATGACCAGGATGTCCCGGATGCCCGCCAGCATGAGGGTGGACAGCGGGTAGTAGATCATGGGCTTGTCGTAGACCGGCAGCAGCTGCTTGGAGGTCACGAGCGTGAGCGGGTACAGGCGCGTGCCGGACCCGCCGGCGAGGATGATGCCTTTCATAACATAACTCCTTAAAAAATAAAGCAGCCAGACATTGCATGCTTGCGGCAACGTTAACTTAAAGGTCTACGTTGCCGCAAGTATGCATCCATCACATTAAAACTATAGTATCAGTCATATAGGCGAACGACTCTATCCGTCAGTTTTGACCAGTCCCTCTCCTCCGCAGTCTTCAATCCCCCGTCATACAGCGTCTTACGAAGACCGTGATCATTAACGATGCGATTAATGCAGCTCACCGCAGCATCAATATCTCCCCGGTCATAAAGCAAGCAATTCAATCCGTCGCGAAGGAACTCTGCATTACCTCCATTGGGAACAGCAACAACAAAGCCGCCGGTCGCCATCATCTCCAGCGGGGGATATGAAAAACTTTCGAGAATGCTTGTCTTCAATAAAATATGACACTGGTTATAGATGTCTGATATTTGATCATGCGGTACTCTACCGAGGAAATTATCAATACGGTACCAAGGCTTCTTTTTACCAGTGTAGTTCATGTACCAAATCTCATATCTTTCAGAGTCAAGCCTTTCCACTACCCTGAAAGCTTCATCAACATTTTTATAATCAGAACCGCAATCCCCCTCAATTAGAATCCTAATTTTGGGCAAAGAAAAATCGCGCACAGAATGAGGGAACGCAGCAAGGTCAAGTCCGTTTGGCACAGACTTACAATCCTGACCGAACCTGTCCTGAAGCCATTCCTCACACCAAGGCGAAATTGTCAAATAGTCAATATCATTATTCAAATACGTGGCATTTGCTTGAAGGCGCAGTCTATCTCCTGGAAGATAAAAATCGGTCTCCAGATTCTGGACCAAGTACTTTTTCTTACCAATACGTGGATAGCGCCTAACAAAATCAAGAGTGTCCCAAAGGGTTGCAACTGCGGTATCAATTGCACCCGACAAAGGACATTTATCGAGCTTACCGCTAGGAACGACACGATTAAGAACAGGAATACGATGTCCGAAAACTTCAAGCCACTTTGTTGAATCATCAGTATTAAGCAACAATACATCAACGCCAGCGTCTTGAAGAATGCACAGATGCTTAAGGGCGACTAAGACACCACCGCTAGTATTCACGCTCGGCATGACCATTGCGAGATTGGGAGATTGTTCTTTTACAATAATATCTCGGATTGCTTTAGCAGCCGAAACAGTAGTGCAGTGCTCATGGCAGTATAAATATGCAGATTCGCCGACGCTCTTCCTAAGATCAGAATCTAATATCAGACGATTGAGGGCAGCACACCAGTCCTCAACACAATCGCAGAGAAATCCAGTAACGCCATCCTGAATCATCTTCTTAAAGGCGCCAACATTGCTAGCAACCGTAGGAACCTTAACAAGCGATGATTCAATCCATTTATTCTCGGATTTAGCTCGATTGAATAGAGTATTCTCCAAAGGAGCGATATTGATATCACAGGAAGCTATATAATTTGGAAGCCGACGCCAATCGCAAAATGGGAACGTGACAATACGTTCAGAAAATGGCATCAAGTCATCAGGAACATCGAGTTCCCCGCCCACCATCAGGGTGACGTTGTGATGAGTCTCCATTACCTTAGATAATGCTGGGAGCACTGAATTGAAATCTGCATTATGGGTAATACTTCCGCTAAAATAGCCGATTCTGATTTCCTGAGTTTTCTGTTTTTCATCCCTTCGCTCAACCGCTCGCTTATAGGGAACCCTATCCTCGGGCAAGACGCTTGAGCTTTGCAAGCTGGGGAGTACATCTCGACGATAGATAGCAATATTCGAATAATCAATCATCGATTCAGATGCTACATTTCTATTTATATAGACCCTGGGAACATATTTTTTTAGTTCTTCCGCCATACCCTCAGTAGTAGTGATAGCGCAATCGCAAAGCTTCAGTGTTTCACCCATTCGCCTGACTCCATCGTCATAGCAAGACTTATCATGAGCAGTCATTGCATTAACGAACGGAATAGAATCGGTATAAGCAGTGTCGATAACCAAATCATCAATGTCATAAATAACACGCTTATTGAGTTTTTTTGCCTGCCTAATTAAAGATTCAACTTCATCACTTAGGGGACAACGGAAAATAATAAAAGTACGCGCATGCCTAAGAATATCCTTTTCCATCTCCCAGGCATTAACCTTTTGGACCGTTAAGCCGGCAGCCTCAAGTTCCTCAATCTGATGATCGACACGGTACCTAATAGGATGCGGAACGGAATAATCACATCCATTAATAAAAATAACATCAAAAAAAGAATTGTCTTGGCGAGAGCCAAAATCAAATCGAGGCCTATGCATTGAGAGTACATGGGAGACCTTCTTGGGGACGTTATAAAAGCCCTCTTCTTTAACGGTGTAACCAATGCCCTCAAGAAGGTTCAACATGAAACACTAACTCCTAAAACGCAGAAAGAATTGAAATAAAGTCAACAAATAGAATAGTACTCATTATCAATGAAGAACCAAGCAAGACATGTCCTTCAGAACTTGATTTTATCGGTCGCAAGATATTCAACAGAACCGGAAGGACCAGTGGGAATAAATATCGTCCTTGGACCCCCATGATAATATCTTCACGCTTATCAACAGTAAGAGTCCAGTTCCTCATCGTCATAACAATCAGGAAGAAATTGACGAATACAACAGCAATCATTACAAAGCGATCCGTACTGCAGAATAATTTTTTATTATTCTCATCGTTATAAAACAGAACAACGGACTGAAGAATGATGTAAAGCCAAAAACAAAATGGCCAAACATTAATCGAAAGAGCGCCAAGATTGTAACCTGCATAGGATTGAAACCAGAATGGCCCCATCTCCCAAATAGACTTAATAAAGACCTTTGCGCAATGCAGCGGCGCTCGCATCAAATCAAAAGAATCTGGCATGAAACTACCATGATAAAGAGACACGAACGCACAGCTCGCAACAAAAGCTATCGCAAAGAAGGAAAAGATGAACTTTATATAGCTGTCTGTTCCTTTAAGTTTTTTCCAGTGAATAAGATTCAAGAGTACCAACGGGAAAAACATTATCTTTGAAAGAAGCAGTAAAACGGATAACAGTATTAACGCCAGCAGAGATCGATATGAGTACAACGAGTCCGCATAAATCTTAACAACTACAGCAACGTACAAAATGGCAACAATGTTTGCGACAGAATCAGCCGAAACAGACGCTTCCTGCTGCAATAAAATGGGATTTAGTAAAAAAATCAAAACAGCATTTTTACCAACTGGCATCAGTTTGATTATCCAATAAGCCGCGAAGCAATATATTAATCCAGCGCACACGCGCGAAACTGAAAGGGCCACAAAGGCATTGAAACCCGTTTGCTGCGCAAATCCTAGAATTACTCCCGGAATTAAATAAAGATGAGGGTAATAGCTCCCCAAATACGTATGGCACACAAAGACGCTAGACCAATCGGTAGGCTGAGTCATTGCATTAAAATAATCTGCATACGATGAAGGAAACTGACCCAATTGGAAGCAAGAGACAACATCAAAGCCATTGCCGTTACGAGACAATAAGGCGGCCGCCTGCCAAATATGAGAAGCCTCGTCTGGAACATTAGCGGGCAGCATGAAAAGGCCAAAAGCAGTTACAGCGGGCACACCAATCACCACAAAGCAAATTGCGGGATTGTGCTGCTCTTTAATTAATAATAGGACACCAACGAACAAGCAGGCGATTAAGGGCAGAGCCGAGAGCCATAGCCCAGGCAATCCGATAGCGCTGGCTTTAAAGGCGCAATAGTAGAAAAATCCCAAGCAAAGAGAGAGTGCAGCTATAAGTGGATAAACGATAAACGTCAGAGCTTTTCGATAACTATCAGATAGTTTCAGATGACCAGTAAAGGTATCTAGATTCATAACTCTACAACTCCGTCTCGATAAATGTTCAACTTACGCCGGCATTGTTGCAGCGTCATAAAGAATTGCTTCTCATGCTAAGCGAATACAGGCTACAGACTATTGGAGCAAACCACTTGGGCCAGAATTTTTGAAGCATAGTTTCATCCTCCGACCTCCTTGTATCATCTTTAATCAACGCCGTGGTCTCAGAGCCTTCATGAATTCGATGAAACATTAAAACCTCGGGAGAATAAACGAAAGATCCGTCGATTTTCGAGAATCTTTCCCATGCCTCCCAGTCCAAGTCACATTTCATGTCTGTCATAAATAACGGTGTCTGTAAGATGCTTAGATTAAATGTCACAGAAGGACAGCAGATGGCGGAACCGAACCTCAGGATATCCCTTTTATCCTTAACCGATGAAAGAGCGCCGTGGCGAGCAAACTTACGAAGTAAAATTCTCTTAATTTTCAGAATAAGGAGGTTTTCTTCATATACGCCATTTCTTATCTCACCATAATTAGAAAAGAAGATTAAAGGTCGATCCGCTTCTTTCATAGCCCGCAGCATAGTTTCCGTATAACTAGAGCTATAGATATCATCCTGATGAGCTATAGTCACAAGCTTTGTATTTGAATTCGCAATAGCACAATTCCAGTCATGAGATATGCTAGGCGACCCCTCGTTAACAATTACCGGAATCGAATAATTAGACGCTATACGATCAATATAGGAATTAGGAGTTGACGTCGATATAAGGATATTACTTCGGGTGCTTTGGTTCACTAAAGAATCTAAACAGTCAGACAAGTACGGAGACTCGCCGTATGCGCACAATACAAATGTATGATCTTTTGCCAAGCACATGGCATTACTCCCTATTTTTTGATTCAAGCTCTTTTTCAAGCAATGCAATTCGTTGAGTTAAGTTAGCAATTGCAGAAGATTGTTTACTTGACAGACATGCCATAGAAAGAACAATGCATATCAAAAATAAAAACCCTAAGACAAAAACAAAATTGGCTGGAGTCTGAAAACCAAATAAACTTGAAATGAAGTAAAGAGGTTGCGGAAAGAGGCCGCATACCAACAAAACCAATGCAAGAACAATCCAAAGAAGTGAATACTTGAGCTGAAGGCTATCCTTTAATACAAGACGCAGCACAAAACAAAGCAAAACTAAACAAGCAGTAATGACACCAAACTGTAAGGAAATATGCATAACAACCCGTCCTAATTCGAGAATGAAGAGATGATAATCGCCAAAGTAACCTTTATCATGTAATAAATGCTACTAAAACCAGAAATTGACGACTTTCCCCCCTGTCGTTCTTTCATTACGACAGGCACTTCTGTAACGCGAAGGCCCTTAACCATAGCCGCAACAGCAGAATCCGGCTCCGGATAGTCTACGGGATATTTTTTACAGAACAGATCTATGGCCTTAGATCCACATGCGCGAAAACCAGAAGTGGGGTCGCTAACACGAACGTGAGTTGTAAGATGAATTACCGCAGAGAGCCATCTAATTCCAAGACGCCTCAAGAAGGTTGACTTGAAGCCTTCAGATTCCTCAAGAAATCGCGATCCGATAACTAAATCAGACCCATTATTTATTTCATCAAGCAAGCGCGATATGTAATGGGCGTCATGCTGCCCATCACCATCAACTTGGATGTCTACATCATAGCCAAAGCGTTTGGCATATTTGTGTCCGGCTTGAACCGCGCCTCCAATGCCAAGATTCTGCGGTAAATCCAGGACATTAACCCCCGCATCGCGACAAACACGCAAAGTGTCATCAGTGGAGCCATCGTTAATAACTACATAATCGTATCCAGCTTCCTCCACAGAAGAAACCGTATCTAAAATGTTCGCCTCTTCATTAAAAGCTGGGATGATAACCAGCGCTCTTAATTCATGCATCATCTGAATCCTCAGTACAAAATATCAATCAAACAGCCCAAGTCGAACTGAAAAACCCTATCGAAACAAGGAGAGCGAATTTACAGTTCGGATGTGACAGATTGCTTCGCCTTCCGATTTAATAGGTTAATTATACAAAGGAAGGAAAATAATAATCCAAAACCGTATGCCACCAAGATAATGATATTGATGACATTTGCATCAGAAGCAAATACCGGATTCACAAAACAATAACGAGAAAGAAACACGGCCAACGCTAACGAAGCGGCACCAGAAATCGTGCCAATAATCGGTTTCCCAAATGCAATAAAGACATCAATAGTGAAAAAGTTCAAACCAGTGAATGCGGTAGCAACGAGTGCCAACGGAAGATAATCTGAGTGAAGGCCAACTTCTTTGCCATAAATAGCAGTAAGCACAGGTTCGCCTATGAAAGCACTAGCCATGGCACACATCGCCGTCAAAACGAATACGGAAACGAGCATCTTAATAAATACTAAGCGTAATCGGTGAGTTTCGTTTTCTCGCCACATTGCCGAAATAGGTCCAAGCAGGGGGGCATATAGATAAGATACGAGAGCCTGAATTACGGCAGTCGGAGTGGCAACGGCGGCATAAAAACCCAACGCCTCATTTCCATAGGAAAGGCCATAGAACTGTCTTGTTACGCTAACAACAGCCGTGCACGCAAGAGATGCAACAAAACCGGGAAAGCAGATACGCGACAATTTGATAAGGGAAGTAAAATCAAAATCAGGTATAACGGCACAAAACCGTTTTGTCATTCTAAAATCATATGTAAGCACAACAGCTATGGTAACAAAAGCCATTGAAGCAACGGCTATTACCAAGTTATCAAATAGCAACAAGCACAACGAAAAGGAGACTAGAACTCCTACGCCACGAACTATTTGAGAGATAGCCGCAATGTCCAATCTGTTGTTTACCTGATCCACACCGTGAAGAACATCGACAAATGAATCACCAGCTTTAAATAGGCAATAAACAGCAACAACTGCCCAATCGTTGAATGCAACAGAGACTAAACAATAGAAGAAGCAAATTACACAGGCAAGTATTGTTGCAACGATTCTATGAGCGATAAAATTCCCAGTCGTAAAATCAGAATAGCTCTCAGAAACCTGAACGGGGCGCGCTCTAAGCAAAACAATGGTCGCAAAAATATTACCAACAGACATAGCCACAGCAAGGCTACCAGACATGCTAATGTCGGAACCAAGCGTCACCACAAGAACAGTAATCAGCCAGTTGCAAATCAAATACGCCATCGAGCCGACGCTGTTCCAAACAAGACTCTGCTCAACAGAGAGTTCTTTCGTTTTTCTATTAGACACAATCACTCCAGCAGTGGATCATCAGGCCTTGTTGAATAAAAACAAAACGCGAAGAAGTAAATCAGAAATCAAAGTAGGTCGCAGACGCTTTGGGAAAAATGCTTTCCTAAGTCTTGAAATAATCCCATCATCATTGGTGAAAATATCAAGCTCATGTTTCTGCTCAAAACTAAGCTCATCATAAAACACCGCAGAAAAATGGCTTAACTTTTTACTCTCATCTTTCGATCTATCACCAAATAGCTCGTCCTTAAAATAGGTCTTTAAAAGATCAAAATAACGATTATCTCCAGACGTGACCGCAGAGGAATGACGAACATGTGAAGCCGTACAGACGGAATCAAACAATACCTTTCCAAATGCCGAAGCACACCGAATCAGCCAGCGATCATGCATTTCATTCCCTGGATCTACCTCAAGAATAAAGGTCCTGCAGGCAAGGCGATTAAATACTATCGTGAAGCCTAGTCCGGGAGTATAAAACAAGGTGTTATGAAAAGAGAGGTACTTGTCCTGCGGAGCCGACTCGCGTATCGTCTCGCCATCTTCGTTTACATATGAAAAGGAAGAAAAGTAGACAGTCGGCACCTTGTCTCCACTATTTTCAATTGCCCTGACTGCCCGTTCAATTTTATCGGTCTTCCAAATATCATCCTGATCGGCAAATGCATAGTAGTCATATTCGGGAACCCGTTTGATAATTTCATAAAAACTATTTGGGCACCCAAGATTACCGATTGAATCTTGAATTAAATGAATGCTGGAGTTTGACCGACAGTACCATTGTGCAATTTCAACAGTTTCATCCGTTGAACCATCATCACGAATATAGACGGAGCAATTAGGCCAAGTTTGCTCCAAGATACTATCAAGCTGTTTGGCCAAATACTTTCCGCCGTTATATGTGGGTAAAACAATGCAAACAGACTTGTCTTTGATTTTATCCATAATCCTATTTATTTCTTTGCGAGGCACGATATTTAAGAAATGCGGGAATCAACCCGCTGATCACTTTATAACGAAGCTGAGGAAAAGGCCTGGTTAGGAAATTAAAAGTCCGCCAAGCAAGAAAATAAGCGCCCCAACCATCTTCATCTTTCGCGTCCTTCCAGAACGTTTCTGATAAATAAAAGTGATACTCATTATTGAAGCGATGAGTATTCCCCCGCCGCCATGGCCTCTCTTCGCCGAGATAATGGACAACGATGGGCTTCGATCTTGCGGTATTAAAACTGTTTTCATCCGAAAAGCCCGGCATTAACGAGTTTAAGAATATAAACGGATAGTAGTCAAAGATATTGGAATAATTGAACGCAGGGGATAAACTGCAAATCTTATCTTTAAGTACTGCATTTAGAGCATCTTGATCATTCGCAAACAAGCGTCCTGAGCGGCGCTCGCAATAATCCAATAATTGATCTTCGCAACAAGTTGATCTCCATTGCTTTAAATCAACGAGCAACACGCCAGCATTGTGGTACAGACAGCCATTTAAGTCTAAATCATTAAGTCGAGATGGGCCGACCGTTGGCTCGGGAACCATTCCAACCACGCAACCCTTAAGATCTTGATTCCAAAGAAGAGCAATATCCCCAAGAACAATCGTATCGCCATCGAGGTAAATAACTCTTTCGATCTCATTAGGTAGAAAATGTGCCATCAAAAGCCTAGCAAGAACTATTTCATTCCATCCCGATGTATCAAAATCAAACCCGAGAGCATCTTTGAAGTTCGAAATATCATAAAATACAAGGTTTTGGTTGTATTCGGTCACCATCTCCTGGAGCAAACGCTGGTTATCCTCTGTAATGCCATTAGAGAAGACATGAAAAGTAATGTCTTGAATACCGGAATGATTTGAAACAACCGAGCAAATATTGGCGGCCAACTGTGGGACAAAATTGTTATCAACCGTATAAAGCAAATTCATGATTACCAAACTTCACCTTAATTCACCCAATAGAAATTAATGATGACGACTTAATGAAAGAGGCCGAAACGAAATCCTTACACAAAGGATAAAGTCTAGCACGGTTTGTCTCTTTCAAATAACTTGCAACTAAGGAGGGTGAATTGAGGGGACTACAACCCCATCAATTCACCCCCACTTCATTAGCGTTGGTATATAGGCAAATTGGATCTATATTTAGCTTTTCTCAACCAGCCTAACCTCAAGCGCTTCTAGATGCAGAGCCTCACCAGTTGTACCGGCACACTCGCCCGATTTAACCCAGTCTAGCCAACCTTTGCTTTGAACGTGTGCCCTATAGACAACGTCATAATGCTTGGCAAGATCTCCCGTCAGTTTTATTTCAACAGCCTCAACAGCAAGAGACTTCCCCGTAGTACCGGCAACCTTTCCATTTTTGACCCACTTTTGCCAGCCGATATTTTGAACGTGAGCTCGATACTCGATGCCGCCGGAATACCCTAGGTCAGGCTTGCTAATCGTCAACGCCTCAACAGCAAGATTTCGGCCAGTTGTGCCAACGGTCATGCCTTCGTAAACAGGCGACTGCCAACCAAGGTTTGAAACATGTGCCTTGATTGAAAACGCTCTCTGAATAGAGGGCTGACTCGTATCCCCAGGAGCGGGCGAACCCTTTTCGACCAAAACGACCTGAAATGCCTCTAGCCTCAAAACGAAACCGGTCGTTCCGGCAACTTGATCATTGCAGGCCCAACCGAGCCATCCCTTATCCTGAACGTGAGCTCGATAATAAACGTCATAGTGATTGGCCATCTCACCAGTCAGGCGAATCTGAATAGCCTGGACAGACTTGCTCTGGCCCGTAGTACCAGAAACTTTTCCCTCCTTCACATAGCCCTGCCAGCCATAATCGGAAACATGTGTCCTGTACTCCAATGCACCATCATAGGGAGCATTCTGCAGATTGAGAGTAATAGCCTCGACGGCTTTTGACTGCCCAACGGTACCGGAAGCATTTCCACCCTTAGAGGCCGATTGCCAGCCGTCATTTGAAACATGCGAAGTTGCCAAGACGTCAAGAGGGCCTCGTGACACCTTAACAACATCATAGCCCGACTCGCCCTTCTTGAAATAAGTCAGAGCACCGCTATTGTGCGAATAGATAGCAAAGTCGTAATTTGCCGAAGCAAGTATGGAATCCGAAAACTCTACGAGATAGCAAGAGTCTCCCTGTTTGCAAAGGGATCTGATAGCAGCATCCGTGTCTTCGGTAATCGGAGAAGCAAACCAATCCATAATGGAATAATCGATGACGGCACCCGGCTTCAAGGCCTCGGCCTTTGTGGAATTCCAAAGTCCACCAGCAGCATCGGCACTGGCCGAGTTATACGTACTAGACCCATAACCAGACAGACCGATCTCCGGATTAAAGAAGAGGATCAGCTCTGCAGCGACGGAAGAATCGACATCGGTAATGCCAAGACGGTCAAGCTGTTCCTGCTTTTGGGGATACATACCCGTCGGTGTGTTTGGATGCCCCTTGTAATAATACAAATAGTCATCGCCATAGATAACTTCGGTCAAGTTGGCATAGTCGTCAAAATTCTGCTCGTAAGAAACGTACGTTCCAAGCAGCATCATTACCTTTTTGCCCTGCTGAGTCGCCGCATCAAAATAGCCATCGTTAAAGTTGTACAGCGCCTTAAACGCTTGGACTGTATCCTCTCCCCTATTCTGCAGGCTCGTAAGCATGCCCGAAACATTCACCTTCTTAACGCCGGGATCGGACGCGATCTTATTCGCAAAGGCATTATCGTCACCACTCGTAAACAGATTCGTTCGAGTCATCCACCACTGAGTGCCAGGCTCAATACTCAGCACGGCATACATAGAATCCCAGTGATCGTGATAATCGCTATACGACTTTGAGACCTCACCGGTTTCGTATTCCTTATTCTTGGCGGCGTTCCATAAAGTAATCAGCTCCGCTTGCTTAGAATCTGGATCCTTAACGTCAAAGGCTTCGTTGGTAAAGACATACGTGGCGGATCCATCGGACAACAGCCGAATGGAGTATTGGCCTGCGGGAATCTTGTTGGCGTAAATCATCCTATGGATCAACGAACAGGTGATGTCATTGATATACAGATTGAACTTTGCCTTGGGATTGATCTTGTAGAGAGCAGCGACATAATCCGCGAACGCCTGATAGCTCGAACTAGAAGCATTCTCCTCATGAGTCAGATACGGAAGACCGTACATCCCGGATGGAAGCGAGTTCCAGTTATAGGCACTTGGACGATCGAGCATTACAATTGACGGAACGGTCGTTCCAGCAGAAGAGGTACTGATATCCCAGAAAGATAGCGAATAGAGAACAACGGGGAAAGAAGCACTCAAAGGGGCAAGGTTGTACTCACTCGCAGAAATGCCAATTGACTGATGGTCCTCTTGAACGATGTTTCCGTTCTTCAAATACTGCAACGTAACGTCAAACGGACCATAATCGCTAAATTCAATTTCACTGGAGCTAGAGCCCAGATCTCCGAGTGCAATCGTGCTTGAGACGGAACGGGTGACCCTCCCTCCATACGACATGGAGCCTGCCACCTTTATCGAATCAGCGATCCCGAGTCGTTTTATATCCTCGATCTGCGGAATATTCAGGGTTACTTTAGTCGTCTCCCCAACCTGAGAAAGAGAGCAATTAAAGACATATGGGACATAGGCACCAGCAGTATCGCCGGGCGCCGCGTCACCCTTTTTTACAATGACGATCTGTATTGCTTCAACGGCATAAGACCAACCGGTGGTTCCCGCAGTCGACCCATTTGAAGTCCATCCAAGCCAGCCGAAATTAGAAGCATGAACGCGATAATACAGGTCATAAGAAGCCGCCCTGTTGCCCGTCAGCTTGAGCTCGACGGCTTCAATCTGAAGGCCCTTTCCCGTTGTGCCGGAGACGGCTCCATTAGAAACCCAATCCTGCCAGCCTTCATTTTGAACATGAGAGCGGTATTCGATACCAAGGTCTTCTGAATTAGGGAGGGAAACCCTGAGTGCTTCAAGCCTACGGGACTGGCCTGTTGTGCCAGAGGTCGAGCCATTCGATGTAAACGTCGGCTCCCAACCAATGCCTGAAATGTGAGATTTATAGCTGACGTCCGGGGCCGCCTCTTTGGGCTCCACGGTAGCATCAATCGAAGGCGCCGTTTCATCGGCTACAGCAGCAGTTTGATCCGAGGGGTCGGATTGGGTCTCTGGAACGGATTCATATTCGTTGGAACCAACATTTTGATCTGCCCAACAAGCCAAAGGGCTCAAAAGCAGCATCGTCATGAAGCAGGAAATCAGAACAATAAATGCTCTAAATTGCCTTTTCAAAAGAATCGCCTCCTAGATAGACGGTCGTCAATAACCATACTATCGGGAGTTAGCTTCATTAATGTCACCAATTAGGTGAACGAAGAAAAAGGAGCCTAATCCAACGGCAAGGGCCCTTTCCTGTTGCCAAGACTACGGCAACAGGAAAGGGCCCTCTAACAAGCTCTCACCGCTTACGGGAATAGTTAGTAGATTACCACCTTGGTAGCAAGGGGCACGTTATCCCAAATCCATTTAGCGCGATCAATGGGCAAACGCACGCAGCCTTGTGAAACATGCATTCCCATTCGGCTGTCCATGGGATTAAAAGTTCCCTGGTAGTACGGTATTGAATGGAACAGATAGTCACCGTAAAACTGCGTGTAGTAGTAGCAGGTATACCCATGTCCAAACGAGTAGCCCTTGCCGGTGACGGTATACTCACCCGTAGGCGTTGGAGTACTAGGGGCGCCGGTAGAGCAAGTCCAGTATTGAGCGTAACTCCACGACCCGCGCTGTCCACGAAAAACTCCAAGGCGGCATGCTTGCCTGTCAACCATAATGAGCCAGCTTGTGCTGCTCGAATATCTATTAGCTCGATTAAGCATAGTCATCATATCTGCCGGCAACAAGGGCTGGTCAGTAAACGGACGCGCAGTAGAACCGGGAGCACCAGCGCCCTTGGGAACAATCTTCACTTGAACAGACTCGACTCTGCAGCCTATCCTAGACGTACCCGCAGGCTGCCCATTTGAGGTCCAGTCGAGCCACCCAAAGTCTTGGCAATATGCTCGATACCAAACATCAAAGTAGTTCGATAAATCACCGGTCAACTTAATCTTAAGAGCCTCGATACGCTTTGCGCAGCCTACTGTGCCAGCGACATTCCCATTGGAAGTCCAACCTTGCCAGCCCACATCCTGTACATGGGCGGAGTACTCAATACCGCCCGATACGCTACTGGAGACATTCAACTTCAGCGCCTCAATAGCAAGCGATCTGCCGGTTGTGCCCGCAACACCACCGTTGCCAACGGGATTCATCCAACCAAGCGTGGCGACATGCGCCTGGAGCGTTAGAGCTGGAGCAGAGATAAATGCGGGCGCAGACGATGAGCCAGGATTCCCGCCCTTCGCGACAAGCTTAATTTGGACAGCTTCTATCTGGATATTTAACCCGGTAGTTCCAGCGGAATCGCCGTTTTTGGCCCAACCCAACCAACCATAACCAGCCGAATGAACTCGATAGTAGATGTCATACTGATTCGCGAGGGGACCATTAATGCGCAGCTCAAGAGCCTGAATGGCCAATCCTTGTCCAACGGTCCCAACATAACCGGCAGACCGCCATTCCTGCCAACCAATATTGGCAACATGAGCTCGTGCCTCAACCAGAGAATCATCATCCACACCGGCCAGCACCACATTCAGAGCTTGAAGCGAAAGCGATTTTCCCGTTGTGCCGGCATCCTGCCCATCTAAAACAGATGGAAACCACCCACGGCTAGCGGAATGGGCCTGATAAACAACATGAGCGCAATCGGCGGAAGTATCGGAAACAAATGCTCCGTCCGTTACTCCGGGAGCGCCACTGCCTTTACTGATAATCCTTACTTCGACAGCCTTAAGGAATGAACCCGGTATCGTTGCCCCCGCATCCGCGCCATTACACGCCCAGCCAAGCCATCCTTTTTTGGAGTCAAAACACCGGTACCAAACGTCATAGGCATTAGACAAATCACCAGTAAGAGTCAATCTCACGGCCTTCAAAGTACGGCCATCATTTTTAGAATTGAGCGCGGCACCGTCAGAAACAACTCCGCTCCATCCACTAAATTCATAGCAGCCTGAATAACCGATTGAACCTGAAGTCTCTTGATTATCAAACGAAATAGAAAGCGATGTTAAAGGCTCAGAGCCGCTCTCGGAACCCATTAAAATCGTTTTACCCTGCACAGTGCCCAAGCTATTGCCATTAAGGCCATACGAACTGCCACTCAGAACATCCGTAGCTCCAATAAAATGATTCGCTGTATCTCCAGGAGCAGAGCAGCCCTTTTCGACCAACATAACCTGAATACCCTGAATGGCGGCACCCTTCCCCACCGAGCCCGCAGGAGACCCGTTGGACGTCCAGCCCAACCATCCGCCCAATTTGGAAGCATACACACGGTACCAAATGTCGTAAGTTGCAGATATCTCGTCATTGAGCTTAAACTGAACGGACTCAACTGACCGAGACTGCCCGGTCGTGCCAACAGTACCTGAAGACCAGCTTTGCCAACCAATGCCAGAGACGTGCGCGCGAGAGGAAATAGAGCCTCCGTGGCCATACCAATTAACACTAAGCGACAGTGCCTCGATTGCATTTCTTGAGTCAATGACCCCCGATGTCTTTCCGTCCGCGACAACACCCATCCATCCAACATTGGAGATATGAGATCGATAGGAAACAGTAGGCGGTTCCTGGGAATGGTCCCTAAAGGCATCGCCTCGCGCTGGCGCATCTTGAGCATTTTTTGGAAGCACCTTTATCTGAATAGCTTCGATCTGATAAGCATAGCCCTGTGTTCCAGCAGGCTCACCATTTGAGGCCCAGCCAAGCCAACCAACATTTGCAGAATGAACGCGATACCAAATGTCATACGAGTCAGAAAGACCGCCCGACAAAGATAGCTTGATCGCTTCGATGGCTCGCGACTGTCCAACTGTTCCAGATGTCTGCCCGTTACCCACCGGCTGAGGCTCCCAGCCGATCCCGGAAATGTGTGATTGGACCGAAATGCTGTCATTCCCCAAAGGGGTGCCATCTTGTGAAAGCAGATTGATCTTGAGGGCTTCAACGCGCTTAGCACGACCTGTTGTGCCAGCCGTCATTCCATTTGAAACGGGAGCCTGCCAGCCAATATCCTGTACATGAGTCTGGTATGAAACAGAACCAAAGACAGCGGATACATCATTTTCGGGTTTCGGCGAATCAGTCGCATTGGAAGCAGACTCGCTAGAAACGGATGAGGGAGAATCATTGTCTGACACAGTCGGCTGCTCGACTTCAACCCCCTGCTGTTCATCATTTAGGACGAAACTCTCGTCTTCCGAGCTGCTGGCGGCGCTATTGGAATAATCAGTAGACTCCGGCTGCACCGGTAAAGAATCAGCCCAGACAGAAAGGGGCGTCAGAAGACAATGAAGAATCAGTAATGGCGTCATTGCCGTTGCTAGCAGTCGTTGCGTCTTTTTCATTCGACTTCCCCATCAATCGACCATCTTTAGCATCATTATTTATCGTTTCGGCAATTGCTTAAATACCGAAAACGTGAATGGCACTTAAATAGAAACGAACGGACCGTTGCAAAACGACCCGTTCGTTTTTAACCAGAGTAACTGCTAGAACCTGTGCGAAGGCATGACTTTCGATCAGCTATGCAAGCGGCACGTTGTCATACCAACCCCACTTTGGCTTATATGAGGTGGAATAATAATCCAACCAGTACGCCATATCGAGCATCCTGATCTGACCGACATTATCCATAACCTGGTTATTGCCAATATAGAGACAAACGTGACCGTAAATGCTGCCCATGCGGGTATGCGTATGCGAAGGAACGGCAATGACCATTCCAACTTTCAGCTGAGAATAATCGGTGAATTTACAATAATCCCAGTAGTAATCGCAGGCATCTGTATGGACGTTCCTAAATCCGGCACGCTCGTAGATATCTGCAATCCACTCGGAGCACAATCCCGGGCCAGGAGACGGTACCTGTCGGGCAAGATCAACAATCTTCTTCTGCATAGGATTTGCAAACGCAGAAGGCTGCCCAAGCAAACATGGCGAAACGGTGCTCCCGGGGGCATTGGCGCCCTTCCTTGTAAGTCGAACTTGAACAGCTTGGACATGCGTCCCATAGCCAGTGCTACCGGCAACGGCACCATTTTTAGTCCAACCAAGCCAGCCGACATTATCGACATGGACCCTATACCAAACATCAAAATAGGTTGCTAAGTCACCAGAAAGAGAAATTTTAATAGCCTCAACCGAATTAGATTCAGCGGTAGACGAAAGCTGCTCCCCGTTTGTCTTGCCAGAAGTCCAGCCTACATTCGAAAGATGCAGTTGATAAGCAATCCCGCCGGCAACAGATGAAGTAGTTTTAGCCGAAAACCCGGTGATGGGAATTCCCTGACCGGTCGTACCGGACACCTCTCCGGCAGGGACATAATTCTGCCAAGCACCTTTCACCTGAGCGGAATACGTCACCGTAGGTATTTCAAGATGGGGATAGCCCGATGTATCAGGATGGGAGGTACCCTTCTTAATGAGCTTAATCTGAACAGCCTCGAGAGAGCATGACATACCGGTGGTGCCGGCCTCCTCGCCGTCCTTGGCCCAGGCCATCCAGCCGATGTTGGAGGCGTGCACGCGGTAGTAGACGTCGTAGTCCTTGGCGAGGGAGCCCGTGAGCCTCAGGCGCACGGCCTCGACGGCGCGGCCCTGGCCGGTGGTGCCGCCCTCGGAGGCCGAGGGGGTGTCCCAGCCCTGCCAGCCGACGCCACTTACATTGGCGTTAATTTGCACAGAGCCATCTTCAACGGGATTCAAGATGCTGACCTTAAGATCCTCCACTGATTTAGACTGCCCCGTTGTGCCAGCCGTAGATCCGTCGCGCTTGCTGCTCATCCAGCCAATATTCGAGACATGCGCCTCATACTGAATATGCATCTTGCTGTCATCTACGTTGAGAAGAGAACCGTTGAAGCAGTAGTTCATGTCACAGCGTCCGTTGACGCCCGGGACATTGCCACTGCTTGAATACTGCCAGAAACTGTAGCTGCCAGCATAATCGCAACGCCAATTATATTGAGCGACCCAATGGTCATAACCGCTCAACGACGGAGAATTCAGGTAGTTGTTAAGCCAGTTAAGGTTCGCATAGATACCCGACTTAAAGCCAACGGCCTCCATACGGTTGCAAAAAGCCTGCGCAATCTGGGTAAGCTTATCCTTGCTGAAATCCGGATCTTGCAAGATATAGCTATCCTCAAGATCATAATAAACGGGAAGCGACGGATGATGGCCGCCGAGCCAAGCAAGTGTCCTGTCGGCCTCTTTATTGGCATCCTCTACAGAACGGGCGTAGGAGTAGTAATACACGCCATAAGGAATGCCGAGGCGTTCACATTCAGCAGCGTTCCTTTCAAAAGAATCGTCAGGTTTTCCGTAAACCGGACCGACCTTGAGAATGGCAAAATCAATCCCCGCGGCCTTAACCTTATTCCAATCAACAGTTCCTTGATGATTGCTGACATCGATGCCGCGCGCAACAGCGCCATTGGGCGAAGGATCGTCAGTTAAAGACTGCGCATCGATGTCGCCATTGTCAGAATCGATAAGCACGCCGTTTTCGAAACGCCAAGAGTTCGGTTCCAAAGAGTCGGCTTCGCAGGAATTCATTTCAGTGGAATCATCGGTTGGGGCTTCACCGTTTGACTCGTCAACACGAGACTCTTCGATGCCAATTCCAGGCTGTTCGCCTGAATCAGAGTCTACACCCCCATCAGGACGAGCAGCATTTGCATCGTCACCATACCATTCGGTTACACCCTGAGAACCCGAGGCATCGTCCTGCGCTCCCTGAGAGCTTGCACCTTGAGATTCGTACTCGTTCGATGTTTGCGAGACCGACTGCGAATCAGCGGCGGCCTGGACCGACAGCGCATACGCGCTGTAAGGCTGAATGATTTGCGACCAGCCCATCAATAGCGTACAAACCAAAGCAGCAGACGCTTTAAGACGTTTCATGCATATCCCCCGAGACAGTAACCACAGATAAAGAAACGAATACTAGCTATATTATCGCACTTCCATACAGGCATTTAAAGCTTAGGAAAGCACCAGTTAGCACACAGTCAAAAAGAGGCGCTCCTGCAACGGAGCGCCTCAACAGACTCTATGCGAAAGGCCTAGCGGCACCGATTACACGACCTGGAGCATTGACCGAGCGCTCGGTCACACCGATCCCAGGCCACGAATCAATGATTCGACCGTTTCCGATATAGATTCCAATATGGCCCTGGTAGTAGACCATATCTCCCCTCTGCATAGCAGAAGTGCTAACCGGCATAAACGTGTTGTTGCGATACCAATTCATGGAGTTGTAGGTTTGCTCGGGCAACCAACGATGGTTATACGGGTTATACCAACCCATATCCATGCCAGTCGCATACAGACATTGCAGCACTAAGCCCGAACAATCAACCGCATCCCCCGGCCAAGAAGACCAAGGCTCGATATAACGCGTCCCGATATATTCACGAGCACGCTGGACGAATGCGTTGATGCAATCCTGTCGCGAAGCGTTGTAAGGAATTCGAGAAGGCGTGACATACGTAAAGTAACCGGTGCAATACGAAGGAAGCTGCACGCTATTGCAACTAACCTTTGGATAAGATCCCGGGGTCTGATACCCCATATAACGATAGGTCTCAAAATACGAATCAGACGTAGAGCCTGGTGCGGAAGCGCCCTTGGGAACAATCTTTACCTGTAATGCCTGAACAGGAATGCCAAGCTTCGTGGTGCCCGCCGGTGATCCATTTTTGGTCCAGCCAAGCCATCCGTAATTTGACACGTGGACGCGATACCAGACATCAAAGTAATTCGAAACGTCACCAGTCAAATTAATCTTCACAGCTTGGATTTGTTGTCCCTGTCCAATGGTTCCCGCTGTGGCTCCATCTGAGACAGCAGATTGCCAGCCGATATTGGATACGTGGGCGGAATACGAAATGCCACCGTTCATGGAACTATCGGAAAGGGACAGTTGCATTGCCTCCATGGCACGGTTCTGCCCAACCGTTCCGGCAACACCGCCATTGCCAACAGACGCTTGCCAGCCAAGACCGGAGCAATTTGCCTTAGCGGATAGCCCAGGAAGCTGAATCAACGCAGCATGATCTTGAACGGGAGCGTCGGACGAACCCTTGGCAACCAACTTAATTTGAATTGCCTCGGCCTGCTTAGACAGCCCAACGGTGCCAGCTGCGGCGTCATTTTTAGCCCAACCAAGCCAACCATAATCCGCCGCATGAATACGGTAGTAAATATTGTATTTTGACGAGTCGTTGCCAGTGAGCCTTAATTTAACCGCCTGAATTGCGAGGCCCTTGCCAACAGTGCCAGCATAGGAAGCACCCGAAACGTATGGCTGCCAACCGATATTCGCAACGTGTGCTGACACTTCAACGGAGGCATCGATGCCCTGCGTCGAAATATACAACGCCTGCAGAGAACGAGACATGCCCGTCTGGCCGGCAGTTTCGCCATTGCCAACGGGAGCCAACCAGCCCGCAGAAGCAACGTGCGCCTGGGATACAAGACCGATTCCCGACGTTTCGGTAAATGCATTACCGGTAGAACCAGGGGCAGGTTGACCCTTACGAACAAGTGCAACATCTATGCCGCACAAACCGGAAGAACCACCAGAAACGCCACATGCCTGACCATTTGACGTCCAGCCCGTCCAGCCATTACCGGAATCGTATACTCGATACCAAATGTCATAATTGGCAGCAAACTGGCCGCTCAGCGACATTTTTATCGCTTTAATGGGTGCGCCGGATACCGCCTTGGCGGCGCCGCCATCCGATTCGGAAGCACCCCAGCCTGAATATGCATCCATAACGGCATAGGAAATTGACCCGTCATCAGTTTGGCCTGCAACGCTTAAGGCAATGGAGTTCAGCAGTTTGGCGCCCTTGCCTCCAATCGTAGCCTTTTGACCAGAAGATAAGCCAAGACTCTCCCCAGAAACGGCGGATCCGGAAACCGCAACAGCATCTAGATCGCCGATAAAGACCTTGCTCGAAGAGCCAGGCGCTGCTCCGCCTTTCTCCACAAGGATTACCTTTACCGCTTCGATAGCCTTGCCTTTACCGGCAGAACCAGCGGCAGCTCCATTACAAGCCCAATCGAGCCAGCCTATACCCGAGACATGAGCACAGTACCAAATGTCATATTTTTCAGCTGCCTCACCGGTTAGACGAATCTGAACGGCTTCGAGACGCTGAGACTTACCAGTCGTTCCACAGTGCCCCTCAGACCACTGTTGCCAGCCGACATTAGAAACATGGCCACGAAGCTCAATGGAGCCCGAGTGACCATACCAGCCAAGCTGAGCCTCAAGCGCCTCCATGGGGAGGCCCCTACCAGTTGTCCCGGCAACAGATCCGCCGCCTACGGGCGACATCCAACCAATATTCGACGTATGTGAGCGAACAGTGATTGAGGCAGGTTCATCGCTACGGCTCTTAAAAGGACAGGCGGTGTCGCCCGGGGCGGGGTCGCCCTTGGGCAGGACCGCGACCTGGACGGCCTGGACGGCGCGGCCGTAGCCCGCCGAGCCGGCGTCGGCGCCGTCGCACGCCCAGCCCAGCCAGCCGAACTCGGCGGAGTGGACGCGGTACCAGACGGTGTAGCGGGCCGACAGCTCCCCGGACAGCCTGACCCTCAGGGCCTCGACGGCGCGGGACTGGCCGGTCGTGCCGGCGGTGCCGCCGTTGCCGACGGCGGCCTGCCAGCCGACGTTGGAGACGTGGGCCTCGACGGATATGGCGTCGGCGCCGAGGGGCTCGCCGGTCGAGGCGTCGGACAGGACGAGGCGCAGCGCCTCGAGGGGGAGCCCCCTGCCGGTCGTGCCGGCGACCTCGCCGCCGGCGACGGCGCCCATCCAGCCGATATTGGAGACGTGGGCCGAGTATGAGAGCGAGACGGGCGCGGCCGCCTCGGACCGGGCGGGCTCCGCCTGGGCGCCGTCGGCCTGCGAGGCCTCGGGCTGGGAGGCGTAGGCCGCGGGCCCGCACAGGGCCAGGGCGGCCGCGACCGCCAGCGCGGCGGCGGCACCGGAAATTCGTTTCGTGGAGCGTCTCATGGAAAATCCCCCTAATCTAGCAACGGTTTCCAAGTCTACTAGATTGGGGGGACGGGAGCCAAGC
>UQIH01000005.1 GCA_900541145.1 uncultured Collinsella sp.
CAGAAGTTCAAATCTTCTAACGCCCACCAAATGTTCGCAGCTCAGAGGCTATGTCTTCTGGGCTGTTTTGTTTTGCTACCAAGCACGCCGTCAAATATGCCACCAAATATTGATCCAAGGTCCCCGTAGAGGTGCCGGCAGATTGCATACGTCCTGGCCGATCGTGACCGCAACATGTTGGTCAAGCACAATCTTTTGGATTCTTTTGGCGTGAGCGGCTTGGTTTTGGTAGGATTTGTCAGCGGCTTGACTAAGGGGGTTTTATAACTGCCATGCAGGTAGCCGTGTTGGTAACGTTTTACCGACTTGCCAAGAACCCCTCATTTTTAATGCGTCTGCAAAATGACTAATTGCTTTGACCTGCTGAAACACTATATGTTGTGTTTGACCTAAAAAAAGAATACAGGATATAGATGCGTCTTTGTCGTATGATAGATGGCGGACAGAGAACGAAGACCTTAACTGCCTCTTTTGAACGTGTCCTTGAGCCGCTTGATCGGCTCCAGGGAATGTCCGCATGGAGGCTTATGGTTTATCGAGAACACAGATTGCGCGACGGCGCCGCAAGACAGGGGCAAGCCCTGCCGGGTATCGTTTGGCTCTGAAGCGCGATGAGGCTACGATGCGAAAGAGGCAAGAGGATGAAGATCATCAAGCGCAGCGGCACCGAGGTTGTCTTTGACATCGATAAGATCGTCAATGCCATCCGCGCCGCCAACTTGGAGGTCGAGGAGAGCTCTCGTCTTACCGACCGCCAGGTGGTTTACGCGGCACAAAACGTCGCCGAGGCATGCGAGAACGCGGGCCACACCGTGTCGGTCGAGGAGATTCAGGATCTGGTCGAGGACGAGATTATGCGTCTCGACTGCTACGAGGTCGCTCGCCATTACATCATCTATCGCTATGTTCAGAGCCTGAAGCGCCAGAAGAACACGACCGACGACAAGATTCTGTCGCTGATTGAGTGCAACAACGAAGAGGTCAAGCAGGAGAACTCCAACAAGAACCCGACCGTCAATTCCGTTCAGCGTGACTACATGGCCGGCGAGATCTCCAAGGACCTGACTCAGCGTGTGCTGCTGCCCCAGGAGATTGTGGATGCTCACAATGAGGGTCTGATTCACTTCCATGATTCGGACTACTTTGCCCAGCACATGCATAACTGCGACCTGGTGAACCTGGAGGATATGCTCCAGAACGGTACTGTTATCTCGGGTACGCTGATTGAGAAGCCGCACAGCTTCTCGACCGCCTGCAACATCGCGACGCAGATTATCGCCCAGGTTGCTTCCTCCCAGTACGGTGGCCAGTCGATTTCGCTGACCCATCTTGCCCCGTTCGTCGAGGTGAGCCGTCAAAAGATTCGCGGCGAGGTCGCCCGCGAGCTCGAGGAGCTCGGCGTTTCCGCATCTCCCGAAAAGGTCCGCGAGGTTGTTGAGGATCGCCTGCGTGACGAAATCCGTCGCGGCGTTCAGACGATTCAGTATCAGGTCGTGACCCTTATGACCACCAACGGCCAAGCGCCGTTCGTGACGGTCTTCATGTATCTCAACGAGGCTCGCTCGGCGCAGGAGAAGCACGACCTTGCCATGATCGTGGAGGAGACGCTCCGTCAGCGCTATGAGGGCGTTAAGAACGAGGCCGGCGTGTGGATCACCCCGGCGTTCCCCAAGCTTATCTATGTGCTCGAGGACGATAACGTTTACGAGGACTCCCCGTACTTCTACCTGACTCAGCTGGCTGCGAAGTGCACCGCCAAGCGCATGGTGCCCGACTACATCTCTGAGAAGAAGATGCGCGAGCTCAAGCTGTCGAAGGGCGAGACCGCGGGCAACGGCGACTGCTATACCTGCATGGGTTGCCGCAGCTTCCTGACGCCCGACCGCTCCGGCAACGGATTTAACAACGTGGCCAACGCGCTGAACTATGACCCGAACAAGCCCAAGTACTACGGTCGCTTTAACCAAGGCGTTGTGACTATCAACCTGCCTGATGTCGCGCTGAGTTCGCATCAGGATATGGACAAGTTCTGGAAGATCTTCGACGAGCGCCTTGAGCTGTGCCACCGCGCCCTGCTGTGCCGTCATGAGCGTCTGATGGGTACGCTTTCTGACGCCGCACCGATTCTTTGGCAGTACGGTGCCCTCGCCCGTCTGAAGAAGGGCGAGACGATCGACAAGCTGCTCGTGGGCGGTTACTCCACCATTAGTCTGGGTTATGCCGGCCTGTATGAGTGCGTCAAGTACATGACGGGCCACAGCCACACCGAGAAGGAGGGCACGCCCTTTGCCATGGCCGTCATGCAGCGCATGAACGACAAGTGCGCCGAGTGGAAGGCCGAAAGCGATATTGACTTCTCGCTGTACGGTACCCCGCTTGAGTCGACGACCTACAAGTTCGCCAAGTGCCTGCAGCGTCGTTTTGGCATCATCCCGGGCGTGACGGACAAGGGCTACATCACCAACAGCTACCACGTCCACGTGTCCGAGGAGATCGACGCCTTCGATAAGCTTAAGTTTGAGGGCATGTTCCAGCAGCTTTCGCCGGGCGGTGCTATCTCCTACGTCGAGGTTCCCAACATGCAGGACAACCTCAAGGCTGTCATTCGCGTGATGCAGTACATCTACGACAACATCATGTACGCCGAGCTCAACACCAAGAGCGACTACTGCCAGGTGTGCGGCTACGACGGTGAGATCAAGATTGTCGAGGATGACGGCAAGCTGGTGTGGGAGTGCCCCAACTGCGGCAACCGCGACCAGGAGAAGATGAACGTCGCCCGTCGTACGTGCGGCTACATCGGTACCCAGTTCTGGAACCAGGGCCGAACCGAGGAGATCCGCGACCGCGTGCTGCATCTCTAATACCGCTCCGGGGCTGAGCCGGGAGGGCCGCTTGGGCATTTGCTCGCTATTTCGGACAGTCCTGCGCAAGACGAAGGCCACATTAAGTGGCCTTCTTTGCGTGCGGAACTCATATCGAGCAAAAGCCCAAGCGGCCCTCTCGGTTCAGCCAAGTTGACGTAGCTGAGATGCGGCATGCGGTCTGCTCACTCCTCGAAGTTCGTAGCGGAGATAATTCGAGCTGCAGCTGCGATTTACTTGCGATGGCGGTTGAGCCGCAACCCAGTTTTTATTAGATCTCGAACCCTATACTCGATGTTCGCTTCGTTCATTGAGTTACCCTTTGCATGAGGCCGGGACATATCGTCCCGCCCGCAGTTTCGCAGGCCGAAGGCCGAGAATGTTTGAGGACGGGATGATATGTCCCGGCCTCCCGGGAGAGTTACCTATGAACTACGCGAACATTAAGTATTTCGACATTGCTGATGGGGAAGGCGTTCGTACTTCTCTGTTTGTGAGCGGGTGCCGTCGCGGGTGCAAGAATTGCTTTAACTCCGTCGCGTGGGACTTTGCTGCGGGTGAAACGTTCGATCGTGCCGTCGAGGACAAGATTATCGAGAGCCTCGACCATCCCTTTATCGATGGCCTGACGATTCTGGGCGGCGAGCCTATGGAGCCCGAGAATCAGGTGGGGCTTGTTGACTTTATCGAACGCGTGCGTGCGGCCTATCCCGCGGGGTCGGGCAAGACCATTTGGTGCTTTACCGGCGACGTGCTCGAGGAGCTTATGCCGGGTGGCCGTCATCATACCGAGGTGACGAACCGTATCCTGGCCTGCCTCGACATGTTGGTGGACGGCCCGTTTGTTCAGGATCTGTACGATATCTCATTGCGTTTTAGAGGCTCGAGTAACCAGCGTGTGATCGATATGAACGCTACGCGCGACCGTGCTGAGCGCGAGTGTGTTGCGCTTTGTGATGCTGTGGAGCTTTGGCGGGACGATCCGGTCTATTCGACCCATACTATGTAGCTTGTGGCCGATGCCAAAGGGCGTGGTACCATAGCGCGAACGCAAAATCGGAAAAGTGAGGCCCAGATGATCGATCAGGAAAAAGTCGAGGCCGCCATTAAGCTGTTGCTTGAGGGCATAGGCGAGGACCCAACTCGTGAGGGCCTGCTGGAGACCCCGGCGCGCGTTGCCCGTATGTATGGTGAGATCGCCGGCGGTATGGACCAGAGTGCCGAGGAGCACCTGTACAAAACCTTTGCCGTCGCTTCGAACGATTTGGTTATCGAGCGCGACATCACGTTCTACTCGCTGTGCGAACATCATCTGCTGCCGTTTTATGGCAAGGCCGCCATTGGTTATATCCCCAACGGCCGTGTCGCAGGGCTCTCTAAGCTTGCCCGCACGGTTGAGGTCTACGCCCGTCGTCTGCAGCTGCAGGAGCAGCTGTGCGCACAGGTTGCCGATGCCCTCATGGAGTATCTCGCTCCCCAGGGAGCGATTGTGCTCATGGAAGCTGAGCATATGTGCATGACCATGCGCGGCGTGCAAAAGCCTGGCACCAAGACCGTGACGCTCGCTCGTCGCGGCGTCTTTGAGGCCGATCCGGCGCTCGAGGAGCGATTCTTTAGGATGCTGGGACGCTAACTATGAGAGTCGTCAACGACTTTACATCGAATACTGACGAGGGAACGCCGCGTCGCGGTTTTATGGCTTCGGGCCTGGCGCCTTTTGGTGCCATGCCTCGCATTGATTACATCTGTGCCAACGGTCTGTTCCGGCGGCACCTGGGCAACATTGCACAGTTGGAATCGGGGCGCATCTTCTGCCGCCACGGTATTGACCACCTGCTGGATGTCGCTCGCATTATGTGGATCAAGAATCTCGAGGAACAGCTCGAATTTGACCGCGAGGTCATCTACGCCACGGCACTTCTTCACGATATCGGCAAAGATGAACAGTATGAATCGGGTATATCCCATGATGTTGCAAGCGAACGCGTCGCTGATGCGATTCTCGGCGGTATGCCCGATGACGTAGCGTTTGAGCCGGCCGATGCCGCAGCCATTAAGACGGCCATTCTGGGCCATCGAAAGCTGCGCGTGAACAGCCAACCGCTCGAGCGCCTGCTCTATGCAGCCGACAAAGCGTCGCGCGCCTGCTTTGCATGCCCCGCGCGCAATGCTTGCAACTGGAGCGATGATAAAAAGAACCTGTCGATTCGCGTGTAGTTAGTTTGCGCGGTCGGGGTTCTAAACGAAGGAGACGATCGCGATGAGCAACAAGAAACTGCCCGAGAATGCAACCAAGACTGAAGGCGCCGAGCTCGCCCGCCGTGGAAGGGGCGAAATATCCACCGCAACGGCGGTTCCCCACGTGAGCTATGACGATCTGCGCCATGCTGACCGCATTACTATCGACGGTCTCGAGGTCTTTGCCAACCACGGCGTGTATCCCGAAGAGAACGCGCTGGGCCAGAAGTTCATCGTGTCCTTGGTGCTCTATGCCGACCTGCGTGCAGCGGGGGAGCACGATAACCTGGACGCTTCGATTGACTACGGCTCGGTGTGCCACGATGTCGATGGCTATCTGCGCGAGCATACGTTTAAACTCATCGAGGCGGCAGCCGAGGGTGTGGCCCAGATGCTGCTGCGTCGTTACCCCTTGCTGCTTGGCGTGCGTGTTAAGCTCGATAAGCCTTGGGCTCCCGTCGGTCTTCCCCTGGCAAGCTGCGGCGTCGAGATCGAGCGCGTGCGCTAGTCGACGCTAGAGCTTGTTGAGGGGCGGCTGCTTGAGCCACTGCGACAGAGCTCTATTGTTGGGGCAGTATGTGTCGAGCAGGACGTGGAACCGCTGGTTGTGGCTCGGCTCGAGCAGGTGGACGAGCTCGTGGGCGACAACCATGTCAAGGCACTCGACGGGGTAGGCGGCAAGTTCTCGTGCGATGCGAATGGCGCCGGTTTTGGGCGTGCATGATCCCCAGCGCGTTTTCATGCTGCGCACGGAAACGCGGGAAACGGCGACACCCATTGCGATTTCGTACGCCCGCACCATATCGCGCAGCGCCGTGGTGACCTCGGATGCGTAGAGCTGGTCGATGCGGGTCTGGAGCTCATCGGACGTCAGGCCGTCGAGGGTTGCGCGCCGCTTGGCCTGTGGGCGTTCGTTCGATTTGTCGGCACCCATAAAACTTGCGAAGGTGGCCTGCTTGGGCCGCGGTGCGGGTGATGCAAAGTTGCGATCGAGCGCATCTTGTACCGTGATGGGCTTGCCCCAAAGTGCAATGATGGACGAGGGGCTGAGCGGCTCTCGTGCCGTCGCCTGACGTTGCTCGCGCTGGGCAAGTCGACTGATAATCCAGGCGCTGTTGCGCTTCACAAACGCTTCGATACGCTCGCGGCTGGCGCCGAGCGGTGCACTGGCGTGGACCTCACCGCTCGATGTGACGCGTAGGTTGAAGTTCTTGACGCGCTTTTTGGTAACGACGACGGGGATGGGCGTCCCATCCGGTCGGGATACGGAAATCGTAAACTGCTGCGTCAAAAGCGGTCCTTCAGATTGGGGACGGGCCGGCATGCCGACCGTTCGGCATGTCGGCCCGCTCAAGGGATGTGAAATTAATAACGCTCAAAGAAGGCAAGCGCGTTGTCGCTGCAGAGCTTCTGCATCACAGTCTTGCCAAAATGCTTGGAAAGCATGTTCTGGAACTCGGGCATCTTGCTGGCATCGGAGAGGAAAGCGGGCACCGTGGCACCGTCCCAGTCGCCGCCGAGCGCGATGGCGTCCTCGCCGCCCAGGTCGAGCCAGTGCTCGATATGTGCCGCCAGCTGGTCGAAGGTGACGCCTGCGGCGGTCTTGTCGGTTGCGTCGTTGGAAAGGAACTCGCTGCAGTAGTTGAGGCCGACGATGCCACCCATGTCGCGAATGGTGCGGAACTGGTCGTCGGTGAGGTTGCGCTTAACGCCGCAAACTGCACGGGAGTTGGAGTGGCTGGCGACGAAGGGGCGCGTGGCGTGGGCGACAACCTCGTCAAAGCACTCGTCGTTGAGGTGGGAGACATCGAGTACCATGCCGGCGTGCTCCATCTGCGTAAGTGCCTCGATGCCGGCGGCGGTGAGGCCGGCGTGGGTATCGTGTCCGCTCGCGAGCGGTCCCTGCGCATTCCAGCTGAGCGATGACATGAGTACGCCCAAGCTCTTGAGCACCTCGATCAGCGCGGGGTCCTCGGCAAAGAACGTGGCGTTTTCGATGGTGTGGATGCAGGCGACCTTGCCGTCTTTGAGCGCGGGGCGAATGTCTGCCGCGCTGCGTACGTTGACCATGCGGTCGTGGTTGAGCATTGCCTGGCCGCTCATATGCGCCATGATCTGCGCCTGGAAGCGCGCGGCGTGGGCGGTGGGAATCTCATCGGGGACAAACGTGGCGAAGCACTGTGCCCATGGCGTGTTGCCGATCTTTGCGAGCGAGATGGCGCAGGCGTTGCCCTCGATGAGGTCGAAATCTTGCGGATGCGTTTCGTCGCCGGGGAAATAACCGTCGGTGCCGGCGGTAAAGCGCAGGTCGAGATCGAGCGTGGCCCAGCCGATTCGGTCGGCGGTGTCGCAGTGTAGGTCAAATACGGGATATGCCATGGTTCCTCCGGTTGCAGCGTTTCTTTGCAAACTGTCATTGAATTGTATGACTAGGGTATAGTTAGCGCCATATGTTCACGGCGGCCCGCGTTGTGCGCCGCCCTTATCACGGAGGTTACCATGTCCAACCAGGGCAAGAAGGTCAAGACCCATTATCGCGGCACGCTCGATGACGGCACGCAGTTCGATAGCTCCTACGATCGCGGCGAGCCGCTGGAGTTCACCTGCGGCGCCGGTCAGATGATCAAGGGCTTCGACGCCGCTGTTGTCGACATGCAGGTGGGCGAGAAGAAGACCGTGCACATTCCTGCTGCCGATGCCTACGGCGAGCACAATCCCGAGATGGTTATTACCTTCCCGGCCGAACAGGTTCCCAACATCGAGCAGATCGAGAAGGGCATGAAGCTCTTCCTGTCCACGCCGAGCGGCATGCCCGTCCCCGCCGTGGTCATCGACGTAACGCCCGAGGCCGTGACGCTCGACGCCAACCACGAGCTGGCCGGTAAGGACCTCAACTTTGATATCGAGCTCGTCGAGGTCGAGGGTTAGAGTATGCCTGAACGCTTGGTTTCGACGACATGCTTGGGAAATCTCAACGACCCGTCCTATGAACTCCTGCTTCGTCGGGAGATGGGTGGTATCTTTGAGGTTGACGAGCTGCTACTCGATTGGGACCGGGCTGATGCGCGCCTGTTTGTGGGTGTGACGGAGCTGGGGCGCACGGTGAATGCCCGGCTGGATGCCACTGATGGCGAGCGTCTTGCCGATGGCGACGTGCTCGTCATTGACCGCTCGGGCATGGTACCCGTGGCGGTTGTCGTGCGCCTGCGCAGCGCCGAAGTCTATTTGGTCGAAGTCGACCGCATGGATCCGATTGCGCTCGCGCATGCGTGCTGGGAGATCGGCAACATGCATGCGCCGCTCTTCCGGGGAGACTCGGACGAGCATACCGTGCGTATGTATACGCCGGTGCAACCGGTTTTGGGTCGTATGCTCCGGGGTATCGGGGGCGTTCGGCTCTCGGTGGCCACACGCGAGCTCGATGCCAGTCGACGCTTTGCATCGAGCGCGGCGGATGTCGTTGTGAGTATGGCTCCAGACTTTACGATCGTAAAGAAGGCGCGCGGTTAGCGTGCGTATGCGTAAGACGGACTTTGAGGGGCAGCTATTCAAAGTCCGTCTTGCTGTTGATGAGATGCTTTGGGGGAACATATGGGTCTTGAGGGAATCAAACTGATCGCCTGCGATTTGGATGGCACGTTGCTGCATCCGGGAGAGCGCGAGCCACGCCCCGAGGCCTTTGAGCTCATTGATGAGCTGCATCGTCGCGGCATTGTGTTTATGCCGGCGAGCGGCCGTCAATATGCGAGCTTGCGCTATCTGTTTGCCCCGGTGGCCGATGAGCTCGCCTATGTGTGCGAAAACGGAGCCCTGGTGATGAGCGAGGGGCATGCCGTCGTCAAGCGCTCTATGGGGCGTGACCTGGCGATGGATATCGCGAATGCTGTGGTCGCCTACCCCCATGCCGACGTGACTCTTTCCTGCGAGGGGCACCTCTACACCATAAGCGGCAACGATGCGTTCATCGACCATTTGCGTTACGAGGTCCATTGCGATGTGGCGGTGGTCGACCGTCCCGAGGACATTGACGAGGATGTCATTAAGATTGCGTTTCAAACGCCCGAGACGGAGCAGCCGGCAGCGCTGGAGTATTTTGTGCGTCGCTTTAGCGACCGGGTCGATGTGATGACGTCGGGAACCGAATGGACCGACTTTATCGGCTTTGATTCGGGCAAGGGGTCCGCGCTTGCCGATTATGGTCGCGCGCTGGGGATCTCACCTAACGAAATGATGGCGTTTGGCGATAACGAAAACGACCGCGACATGCTCAACGTAGTGGGTCATCCTTGTCTAATGGAGAGCTGCAATCCCTCTATGCGCGGCATCAACGACCGCGTCCGTTACGTGCGCACGGTCGAAGAAGAATTGCGTCGCCTGCTTGCCGAGTAGGCATGTCCCAAAATCTGCCTACAGTTGGGGCAGAGACCCTCGAAGATGGTGTAGTGCGAGTTGACGTTCCAGCCGATTTGTTCGGACGCCTTTGCGTCGAGCTGGGCGTCAAAGGGGAGCGGCACATCGATGACGCGGCTGCACGAGGTGCAGATGATATGCGCATGCGGCTCGATGGTACGATCGAAGCGGCTGCCGCCCGGCGTCTTGATCGAGAGAATCTCCCCGGCATCGGCCAAGAGATTGAGATTGCGGTAGACCGTGCCGCGGCTGATTTTGTCGTCCCGTTCGCGCACGGCGTTGTAGATCTCATCGGCGGTGGGATGGTTGCAGCTTTGGCGCACGGCATCAAGAACTAGCTTCCGCTGCTTAGTGTTTCTTCTTTGCACGGCCATGCGCCTCGCCTCTTTTCTGCCAATGTAGGTAGGTAAATGATACCGTATTTAGCACACAATACTAATAACGTGGGTTGAAACCATCTTCGCTGGTAAGTGGGGCGCGGGTTTGTGCGTCCTCGAGGCGAAAACGTATACCCATTCGCTCATAGGAGGCATGGAGCGCTTCGAGGTGAGACAGGATATTCGCGGGCGCGCCTTGTACCTCCATTTCGACCGAACCGTCTTCCATATTGCGTACCCAGCCGGTGAGTGCGTGCGCCTGTGCGAGATTGGTGTTGGTAAAGCGAAAGCCGACGCCCTGGACTTGGCCCTCCCACCGTAGAAAATAGCGCTGGGGAGCGTTTTGGATGGCTGCGTCGCTTGCTAGCACGGTTAGCCTGCGTCGCAGCTCGAGCTCAACGCCAGACGGTTTTTGAGGATCTCGATTGATGCTGGAGAAGAACTTGTCAAAAAAGCCCATCGCTAGGCCTGCTTGACTGAATCGGCTGGGAAGGTAATGCCGGCCTGCTGACGCACGGCATCCATGATGCGCAGTGAGACGAGCGTGACATCGCGGTAGTGGCCAAGCTCGTGGCGTCCCGCCGGGGTCTCCCAAATCTCTTCCTTAACGTTATCGATGCCGTCGATGGCGGTGATAAAGTCTGTGAGTTCGTATTCCATAGTGTTGCTCGATTTGGGCAGGTCGAGCACGCGGCCGTTGTCGCCCTGTTCGCGCGGTGCCTCGGTCGCCGAGCCGCGTACGACATCGCCGCGATAGTCGATGCGGACGTTGCGGGGCGTGGACAGATGGTCGATCTGGATAGTGCCACGCTCGCCTTCGATCTGCGAGGGCAGCAGGTCATTCGTAATTTTGGAGTGCGCGAGCTCGACGGAGATGCGGCCTCCGCCGTAGCTGGCGAGGATGGAACCGCAGCCGTCGATGGGGCCGTGCGTGAGCTGTCGCGTAGTGGGGTCGAGCAGAGTAGTCATGCTCGTAAGGCCGGAGGGCATGCCGAAAATCTCGACCATGGGCTCGACGGTATAGACGCCAATGTCCATGAGGGAACCCGATGCCATATTGCAGTCGAAGATATTGGTGGCGCGTCCCGCGAGAATCTCGTTGTAGCGCGAGGAATACTTGCCAAAGCGCAATGAGGCGCGGCGGATGGGGGCGATCTCGCCCAGGGCGTCCTCGATGGCGTGGAAGGCGGGATCGTGGAGGGGACGCATGGCCTCGAGGGCCACGACACCTGCTGCCTCGGCAGCGCGGAAGACTTCCAGCGCCTGCGCTTCGGTGGCGCAGAAGGGTTTCTCGACGATGACGTGCTTGCCACCGGCGATGCAGGCAAGGGTCTGCTCGTAGTGGAGCGCATTGGGGCTGCCGATGTAGACGGCGTCGACGTCGTCGGCGGACGCAAGCTCGTCAAGTGCGGTGAAGTTACGCTCGCCGCCGTGTTCGGCGGTAAAGGCGGCGCCGCGCTCGGCATCGCGCGAGAGCGTGCCCACAAACGCGGCTTGGTCGTTGGCGTTGACGACCTGGATAAAGTCGTCGGTAATCATGGATGTGCCGATGGTCGCGATGCGCAGCATACGTCCCCCTTGCGTTGTTTGTTCTACAAGATGAGTGTAGCGCGTGGGGATATAAAGCTGCGCGAAAACGCTATTACAGGTCGCTCTCGTTAAAGCCGGTGTCGATATCGAGGTTGCTGCCGTCGGCCGCCGTGGTGGCGAGCTCGTCGCAGCGCTCGTTGAGCTCATGGCCGGCGTGGCCCTTAACCCAGATGAACTCCACTTTGTGCTTGCTCCTTGCGGCAAGCAGGCGCTCCCACAAGTCGCGGTTCTTGACAGGCTGCTTGTTGGCGGTCTTCCAGCCGCGTTTTTTCCAGCCGTCGATCCAGTGTTTATTGAAAGCGTTGACGACGTACTGCGAATCGGAATGGACCTCGACCTCGCAGGGGCGGTTGAGCGCCTCGAGCGCCACGATGACCGCCATGAGCTCCATGCGGTTGTTGGTGGTCTTGGCGTAGCCGCGCGAAAGCTCGGAGGTGAAGGTCTTGCCGGCGGGGTTGGTGTATTTGAGCACGGCGCCGTAGCCGCCGCGTCCCGGATTTGATCGGGCCGAGCCGTCGGTATAGATGATGACCTTCACATGGTTCCTTTCGTTGGGTACGTTTCGTGTGAGTGACCATTGTAGCGCCATGTCCGCCGGGGGCTAGCAATCTACGATTTCTGCCCCGTCTTCCGACAGTTAGTTGGCATGGATGATGCGGTTGAGCTCGTCGAGGTATTGCTGCAAGAGGGGAGAGGGCTTGCGCTCGTCGTGCATGATATAGCCTACGTGCATCGTTGGGGCGTCTGCTAACGGGATCGATGCCATACCCCATTGCATTTCATTGGAGAGGACACCGGTCGACAGGGTGTAACCGTTCGACGTGATAAGTAAGTTAGTAAGTGTTCCGCGGTCCGAGATTCGTATGTTGCGGTCGCAAGGGATATAGCTAAAAGGTTCCTCGGCGTAATAGAAGGAGTTTGAGGTTCCCTGCTCAAAGCTGTAGCGCGTATAGGGTGTGAGGTCGGCAAGGGACAGCTGCGGGCGGCGGGCAAGCGGGTGGCGCTCGCTAACGAAGACGTGGACCGTCGCGTCGAATAGGGGATGGAAGCTCGCACGCGCATCGGCAAAAGCCTTCTGCAGAACGCGGGCATTAAAGTCATCCAGATACAGAATGCCGATGTCGCTGCGAAACGCGCGGACGTCATCGATGATCTGCGACGTGGTGGTCTCGCGCATGATGAACTCGAACTTGCTGTCGCGGCAGCGCTCGACCACGTTGACAAAGGCCTCGACCGAAAAGGCGTAGTGCTGGGCGGAAATGGCGAGGCGGGCTTGCGGGGTGCCGCCGTCCTCGTAGCGGGCCTCGAGCATATCGGCCTGCTCTACGACCTGGCGCGCATAGCCCAAAAGCTCGGTGCCGTCGTTGGTGAGCGTGACGCCGCGGCTGGAGCGCGTGAAGATCTCCAGGTGGAGTTCCTGCTCCAGGCTTTTGACGGCGTTTGAGATGTTGGACTGAGCGGTATAGAGGCGCTGAGCTGCGGCGTTGATTGAGCCGGACTCTGCCACGGCGATCAGAAAACGAAGCTGCTGGAGGGTCATCGGCGCCGTCCTTTCGAGCGTTATCTACAAAACCGATAACAGGTTAGCGCTTTTAAGTGATTGACCGAGCGAAACAATGCTCGTACTATTCAAAACACACAAAGGCAGTAGGTAATTAAACCGACCACGGAACCGGGATGCGAAAGGAGGCCCGCATATGAAATGCTTACCAAGACGAATGCCGGGCTCCTGTTTGCGCCCGTCGGCGTGATCAGGAGACAGCGACTTACTTCTCTCTAATTTATTAACTTTTGTTCGATCAAGGAGATTATCATGAGCCAGTTCATCAACAACCCCGAGCACACCTTTGGTTTCGATACCCTGCAGCTTCACGTTGGCCAGGAGAGCGCCGATCCCGCATCCGACTCCCGCGCCGTGCCTATCTACCAGACCACGAGCTATGTGTTCCGCAACTCCCAGCACGCCGCCGATCGCTTTGGTCTTGCCGACGCCGGTAACATCTACGGCCGTCTGACCAACTCCACCCAGGGCGTCTTCGAGGACCGTATCGCCGCACTCGAGGGTGGTGTGGCAGGTCTTGCCGTCGCCTCCGGTGCTGCTGCCATCACCTATACCCTGCAGGCTCTTGCCCAGGCCGGTGACCACGTGGTGGCTCAGAAGACCATCTACGGTGGCTCCTACAACCTGCTGGAGCATACGCTCTCCCAGTTTGGCGTCGAGACCACCTTCGTCGATGCCCACAACCTGGACGAGGTCGAGGGCGCCATCAAGGACAACACCACGGTCATCTACCTCGAGACGCTCGGCAACCCCAATTCTGACATCCCCAATATCGACGCCATCTCCGAGATCGCCAAGAAGCACGGTTTACCGGTTGTCGTCGACAACACCTTCGGCACCCCGTATCTGTTCCGTCCGCTGGAGCATGGTGCCAACATCGTCGTCCACTCCGCAACCAAGTTTATCGGCGGCCACGGCACCTCGCTGGGCGGTGTGATCGTCGACGGCGGTAACTTCGATTGGAAGGCGAGCGGCAAGTATGAGCAGATCGCCGAGCCCAACCCCTCCTACCATGGCGTCTCGTTTGCCGAGGCTGCCGGTCCCGCCGCCTTCGCAACCTATGTCCGCGCTATCCTGCTGCGTGACGAGGGCGCCTGCATCAGCCCGTTCAACGCCTGGGTCCTGCTCCAGGGCACCGAGACCCTGTCGCTGCGCGTTGACCGTCATGTCGAGAACACCAAGAAGGTCGTTGAGTTCCTGGTTGGTGACAGCCACGTTGCCAAGGTGAACCACCCGAGCCTGCCTGAGCACCCCGACCATGAGCTCTACAAGCAATATTTCCCCAACGGCGGTGCCTCGATCTTTACCTTTGAGATTAAGGGTGGCCAGGAGGCCGCCTGGAAGTTCATCGATCATCTGCAGGTGTTCTCGCTGCTCGCCAACGTGGCCGACGTCAAGTCGCTCGTCGTGCACCCGGCTACCACCACGCACTCCCAGCTCTCTGCCGAGGAGCTCGCCGAGCAGAACATCACGCCCTCCACGATCCGTCTTTCCATCGGTACCGAGAACGCCGAGGATATCATTTGGGATCTGAAGCAGGCCTTCGCCGCGCTGGACGAGTAAGGCGACTTGTGCAAGGACCCCTTGCGACTCGATAGGTATAACTGCATAAAATGCCTGCTCAAGGCGCCTGTGCGAACAATGGTTGCACAGGCGCCTTTTTTGCATAGAGAGGGCGCAAAAACAGGGTTTTTGACACGCTTTATGCATTCGAGTTGTGGAAAACTCCTGTTGAGAGGATGTGAGTTTTACGCAATTGACGTGCGCCTTTTGAGTAAAACCGCAGGTCGCGATTTGCTCGGGGTACTATGCAGCGCGATCGAATCACACGCAGCTCAAACGCAGCAAAAACGCACTACGGAGGTTTCCAGCTACATGAGGATCGATTCACGAAAACCGAAAGCCGCCGCCCTTTCCGCCGCTCTGACCGTGGCACTTTTGGCGGGCGCCGGTGCAACTGATGCCCACGCGGCAACACTATCCGATACGGTTGGATCTACGCCGTCCGAGACGACGCTGGTACAGCCCGTTGACTATCGCGGCGATGGTTATGGTTCCATGCAGGAGTGGAACGCCTCGATGGAGGCCAAGCGCGATTCCCTTGAGATGCGTGCTCAGATCATCATGAACATGTACGGTGACTATGCCACCGATGACGAGCGCGCTGTACTGCAGGGTTGTATCGACGGTGCGGGCAGTCTTTTGACGATGGAGGAGGTCGACGCGAAGTCGACCGAGCTCGATGAGCTGCGCACTGCACTTGAGGATGCCAAGCGCGAAGCGCTCGAGGTTGCTGCCGCCGAGGCGGAGGCTGCCGAGGCCGCCCAGGCTTCGTACTACAACGCCGGTTACACTCCGTCCTACGCGTCTGCCGCGTCCTACGCGAACGGATCGGGCCTGACGCGCTCTGCGGGTGTCAATAACTACAACGGTCGCCGCGAGACCTATTACAGCAGCAATGTGCTTTATCACTATCGCACGGGCGAATGGACTCAGGATTCTGAGGGCTTCTGGCGCGATTCCGACGGCTATTACGTTGTTGCCGCGGGCGATATGGCCCAGGGCTCGACCTTTACGGGCTCCAAGGGTGATTGCAAGGTCTATGACTCCGGCTGCGCTGCCGGAACCACCGATTACTACACCGGTTGGTAATTTTTCTGCATCACGGATATTTGGCGGACGGGCGTCTTTACCGAGCTTTAGGGCAACGTAAGGACGTCCGTTCTATGTATGCGTTTGAGTTAACAGAGCCCTTACCGTGGCGGTACGCTGGGCGTATGGATGCGGGGCACACTGGTTCTTGAGAAATAAGGTCTTTCTCTTGGAGGAAGTGGTCTTGTGAATGCTCGAGATATTGCCGTTGCCGCCGTCGCGTTGATGCTTGGCTGCCTTGGTCCCACGGCCGCGCTCGTCGCGGGCATGCAGGGGACATGCGGGGCTGCTCCTATCGTGGTCGGCGCGCTGATCGCGGCCACGCTGCTGGGAAGCGCAGGCGTGGTTCTTTGCTGCGACGATGAGGACGAGGTGCCGGGGTCGCAACGATAACTGTTGTGAGATCGGCCGCCGGTCATAGACGAAGATGAAGGCCGCCGCAGGGGAAAGGTTCCCTTGCGGCGGTTTTGCTGTTAAGGCTGTTGAATGCGGCGCGTCGGCGCTACCAGCTTTTCTCGATATCGCGGATGCGCCGATAGAGCCACTCGTTTTGCGGTGCCTGGATATCGTGTTTGGTTGCGAGGCGGCAGATGGTGCCCGCGAACTCATCAACCTCGGTTTTGCGCCTTGCGATGCGGTCTTGAGCCATCGAGGGCATACCGGCGGGGTCGATTCCCTCGATGAGGTGCACCATTTGCGTCAGGTCTGCCTCGGTCAGTTCAACGCCCTCGGCGTTGGCGACCGCAAGCGTTTCGCGCATGGCGGAAACAAAGCAGTGACGCTGCTCGGAGCCCGGCTCCGTGGCGCTTCCGTAGGTCCCGCCGTAGGCCATGCAGGTCTGGTTGATGCCGTCGTTGAGCATGAGTTTGGCCCACATGCGGTGGGCGATGTCGTCCTCGACGGTATGGGCGATGCCGCAGCGCGTATAGAGCTCGTCGATCGCGGTGATGGTTGCGGGGTTCGTGCCGGCCGCCGCGCCAAAGCGGATTTCGCCCGCATTGGTAAAGGTGAGCGCGCCGTTGAGAAACACGGCGTCCATGCCCTGGCAGATACCAAGAACGGTATGCTCCCAGCCAAAGCGTTCGGCAATCTTTTGCTCGCTCGTAATGCCGTTGCACAGCGAGGCGATGAGCGTGTTGGGTCCCACGACGCGCTCCATAGTCTTGAGTGCTTGGTCGAGACCGGTGGTCTTGACTGTCAGGATGACCAGATCGGCGGGCGTCGCCTCGCTGGCACGGACGGACGTGAGATCGCAGGGCTTGCCGTTGACGGTGAGCGCGTCGTTCGCATGACGCTCAAAACGGGCATCATCCATGACGTATTCGACGGCGTCGTTGCCGAGCGCCCGGGCGATCATGCTGCCGTAGAGCAGGCCGACGCCGCCCTTGCCGATAAAGGCGACCTTGTTGATCTGCATGTGAATCATCTCCCCATGTAAAAGGCGCCCGCGTAAGGGGCGCCTGATGGATTGTATGCTGCCAGGGTGATTGGTGGGTGCGCGGGGCGGCTGTTATAAAAAAGAAACTATTGCGCTGTGCGCTTATGCCGCGGGGCAGACCGCAAAGACATGCGCGTGGTCATGCCCGGCCCCTTTCATCGGGCTTTTTGCTGATGTTAAAGCGGTGCCGTGACGGCTCGATTTCTGCTGCGTTACGATACGTTCTCAATTGCGATTCCGATGTGTTTCGATGACGTGACGGGTTTGTTTCGCCTTGTCAGGGCTTCGATGGGAGGGGAGGGGCCGTGCAATACCGCGTTGACCCTAAAAGTGGTAACCGAATATCCGCTCTGGGTCTGGGCTGCATGAGGTTTCCCGGTGCGCCGGGACGTCCGGATGCGAAGACAGCCGATGCCATCATTTCCCGTGCGGTGGAGCAGGGGATTAACTACCTGGACACGGCCTATCTCTATCCCGGCAACGAGGCGTGCGTGGGTGCGTCGCTTGAGCGCCTGGGCTTGCGCGACCAGGTTTTGCTCGCAACCAAGCTGCCGCATGCTTCGTGCAAATGCGCGGAGGATTTCGACCGGTTCTTCGACGAGCAACTGCGCCGCCTACGGACTGACCATATCGACTATTACCTCATGCACAACATTACCTCGCCCGCCCAGTGGGAACGTGTGGTGGCGTTGGGCATCGAGGACTGGATCGCGCAGCAAAAGGCTGCAGGGCGTATTCGTCAGATAGGCTTTTCGTACCACGGCAGCGCGGCGGACTTCCTTACGATGCTCGATGCGTATGAGTGGGACTTTTGCCAGATCCAGTACAACTACGCTGGAGAACGATATCAGGCGGGAACGGCGGGGCTCATGGCCGCCGCCGAGCGAGGTCTCGCGGTGTTTGTGATGGAGCCGCTTTTGGGCGGACGCTTGGCAGGCAAATTGCCTCCGCGGGCGCGCGCTGTTCTCGATGGTGCATGCGATCGGCATTTGCATACGCCTGCCGCTTGGGGGCTCTCGTGGGTGTGGAATCATCCCCAGGTGACCATGTTGCTTTCGGGTATGACCGATACCGCGCAGGTGGACGAGAATTCGTCACTGGCAGACCTCGCGTTGCCGAATTCGATGACGGCCAACCAGCTCGACACGATTGCGCGCGTGTTGATGGAGTTTGAGAAATCGAACCGTGTGCCCTGCACGGGATGCGGCTATTGCATGCCGTGCCCTAAAGGCATCAATATCCCTGGATGTTTTGCCGCCTACAACGCAAGCTATGCGCACAGCTGGTTTACGGGGCTGTCTCAATACTTTACGGCGAGCGCGGTGCGCACAAGCGAGCCCAAGTTGGTGAGCAATTGCGTCAAATGCGGCAAATGCGCGCGGCACTGCCCGCAGCACATCGATATTCCCGAGCGTCTCGACGATGTGCGCCGACGTTTCCAGCCTGGTCCCGTGACGGCGGTGCTTAAGGCCTTCGGCAAAACGCGCTCCTCATGACCCTTTTATAACTTGCGGTGGAATAGTTCCTGTTTGCGGCAGAATAGGGGCCAAACAGGAACTATTTCACCGCAACTGAAGGGGGCTGTCGTGGGTCATCGAGATTCATGTGATGATTTGCGTGAGGTTCGTTGGGGCGTTTTGGGCGCCGGGCACATTTCGCATCGATTTGCATCGTCGCTCAAGGAGGTGGACGGGGCACGGCTGGTGGCTGCGGCCGGCCGCACTCCTGCACATGTCGAGGAATTTTGCCGAGCGTTTTCGATCGATGCTGCGCATGGCCATGCCTCGGTCGACGATAACGGCAATGCGGCTTATGACGCGCTGATTGCCGACACCGATGTCGACGCAATCTACTTGGCTCTTCCGCATGGCATGCATGCGCGTTGGGCCTGTCGCGCGCTGCGCGCCGGAAAGGCCGTGCTGTGCGAAAAGCCGGCCGTTTTGAGTGAGGAAGAGGCTCTCTCGATTGCCTCCGCCTCTCGTGAGCGCGGCGTGCTGTTTATGGAGGCGATGAAGAATCGGTTTTGTCCGATGCGCACTCGCGTGAAGGACTTGCTTGCGTCGGGTGAGCTTGGCCGTATTGTCTCGATTGAAAGCGTGCAAAAGCTCGATTACGGCGAGCCTCCTTCGGGCTATCTGCTTGATTCGTTGCAGGGCGGCTGTCTATATGACATGGGCTGCTATGCGGTCGGTTGGTTTGAGGATTTGCTCGCGGGCGCGTGCGAGGTTTCATCCCGTGAAGTTCGCTGGCGTGACGTATCAGGCGGCCGCGTCGATTGGGCCGACGAGATCCGTATGAGCGTCGGCGGTATACCCATTCATATGGTGTGCGACGGCAAAGCAACATATGAAAGCCGCTTAACGATTGCCTGTGAGCGAGGCTCGTTGGAAATCGAGCGTCTCCATCGCCCCGAGCTCGCCCATGTGAAGTATTCCGACGGTCGAGTACTCGAAATCGATGCACCATTTGAGGTTGATGATTTCTACGGCGAAATCCAGCATGCGACCCAGCTCATCCGGGCGGGGAAACTCGAGAGTCCCGTCATGCCCCTTGCCGCCACGCAGCGCTGCGCGCGCATTATCGATGCAATCCGTCTAGCCCTCTAGGACTTGGCGCTGACGCGTAGGGGATCATGACGCCGGCGCCCGTGGTGCCTGGCGGCCCACATCTCTGATGCCCCTTTTATAACTTGCGGTGGAATACGGTCTGTTTGCGCCAAAATAAGGCACCAATAGACCGTATTTCACCGCAACTGATGAGGGGGAGTTGGAGATGCTGACGATCGGATGTCATCTTTCGACGACGAAGGGCTATCGGGCAATGGGAGAGACGGCGTTGTCCATTGGCGCCAATACCTTTGCGTTCTTTACGCGCAACCCGCGCGGTGGCAAGGCAAAAGACCTTGACATGGATGACGTGGCGGCTCTGCGCGAGCTTATGGCGCAAAACGACTTTGGACCGCTGGTGGCGCATGCCCCGTATACCTATAACCCCTGCTCCGCTAAGGAGCGAGCGCGCGAGTTTGCCCTGGAGGCCATGGCCGAGGATCTGCAGCGCATGGAAGCACTGCCCGGCAACTACTACAATTTTCATCCCGGTGCGCATGTGGGACAGGGGGCAGACGTCGGCATTCAGATGATTGTCGACACGCTGTGCCAGGTGATGTTTGAGGGACAGCAGACGACGGTATTGCTTGAGACCATGGCAGGCAAGGGCACCGAGGTGGGCCGTAGCTTTGAAGAACTGGCGTGCATTATCGAGGGCGTTGCCGCCAAGTGCCCAGAGCTGTCCGATAAGCTGGGCGTTTGTTTGGACACCTGCCATGTGAGCGATGCCGGCTACGACATCATCCATGATCTGGACGGCGTACTCGACGAGTTCGACCGCGTGGTGGGTATCGATCGCTTGCATGCCGTACACATCAACGATTCGAAGAACCCTTGTGGCGCCCATAAAGATCGTCACGAGTGCATCGGCAAGGGATACCTTGGCGGCGAGGAATTTGGTGGCGGTATGCAGGTTATGCAGAATATTGTATCGAATGGCCGTTTGCGTTCGCTGCCGTTTATTTTGGAGACTCCGAACGAACTTGCAGGTTATGCAGCTGAAATTAGACTATTAAGGTCATTGCAGCAGTAACGACTGTCACAAAGTAGAGTATTCAATTCACGTTATGGGTTTGTTTCAATCAGTTTTCTCATTGCAGATTCGTAATTCCGGGTGCATAATAGCCAACAGTTTTTGCAGACCTCTGAATCAAACGAGGTCACCGGAAGGAGACTGATTATGAAGCTGAAGAAGCTTGGCGCATTTGCCGCCACGGGTGCTATGGCGCTCGCCCTCGCTCTGACGGGCTGCGGCTCGTCCAACGCCACCTCTGGTTCTAATGCCGGTTCCAGCAGCTCTGACGACGCTAAGGTCGAGAAGGTCGACGGCTCCAAGGAGTACGCACTCGTCAAGGACGGTACGCTGACCGTCGGCACCTCTGCCGAGTACGCTCCGTTTGAGTACAAGGATGACAACGGCGATTATCAGGGCTTTGACCTTGAGCTCATCAAGGCCATCGGCGACAAGCTGGGCCTGGATGTCGAGTATATCAACAATGACTTTGACACGCTGGTTCCGGGTGTCGCTTCGGGCGCCAAGTATGACGTTTCCATTGCGGCTATCACCGACACGCCCGAGCGTGAGAAGGAAGTCACTTTCTCTGATTCCTACTACATGGACGATCAGGCTATTGTGACCAAGGTCGATAACACCGACATCACGGCCGACAACTACAGCGAGAAGCTCAACAACGCTGACGCTACCATCATCGTCCAGTCTGGCTCGACCGCCGAGGCCTTTGCCCAGGAGAACTTCCCCAAGGCCAAGATTGTCCCCTACAAGGACGCTACCGAGTGCTTTAGCGCTCTGCAGTCCGATAAGGGCGACGCTGTAGTCACCAACCGCTCCGTAGCCAGCCAGTTGACCGCCGAGCAGTTCAACACCTGCCAGACCATTAAGCAGATCAGCACCGGCGAGGAGTACGCCATCGCCATCAACCAGGGCAACACCAAGCTCAAGGACGACATCAACCAGGCCATCAAGGACCTGACCGACGACGGTACCGTTGACGCCCTCATGGCTAAGTACAACATCAAGTAAAATAGCTACTTGATTGCTCGCGGGCCCTTTCCGCTTTGGCGGAGAGGGCCTTTGCGCTTCTCTTGACGGAGAGCATTTCCGTCTCGTTTTGCCGGCAACTTCTACGATAGGAGCCACCTTGTCTCGACTGAACAAAGGGGCTGCGGAGCAGCGTTTTCCACTGCCCGCCTTACTCCAAAAGCTAGTCTGCGTCATGGCCGTGGCGCTCGCGCTGGTGTGTATGGGGACATATGCGCCCACGACCGCCCAGGCGCTTGAGACCGCAAAGATTACCGCCCGACCCAACACTGGTTCGGGCAGCGCTGTGGTCGGCGGTACCGAGACGCGCATTACGTGGGAGGTCCAGGCCGATGCCGATGAGGAGCTGAGCGGTCTTTCGCTGACGTTTGTCGACGGCACGACGTTTGGTGCCGATGACACGCGATTGACGATGCTCTCGGGCGAGGACCTCATGGATCGTACGCCCATGAAGCCCACGTGCAAGGCTGACGGCCAGACGCTCAAGATTGATTTTGGCGAGACGGCGCCTGCCGGCGGCTATTTCCGCGTCGAGGTCTACGGCGTGACCTTCCCCGTCGAGGGCGGCGATGAGGCCTTTAGCGGCGCCTATACGCTCGCCGACGGTTCGACCAAGAAGATCTCCAAGATTCCGTCGGTGGAGATCAAGGGCGTGACGGCCTTCGATATCTTCCTGGCCGACCTTAAGGAGCAGCCGTGGGTCGAGGCGTGGAACTCCAATATGTTCCTGCGCCTGTTCCTGAACCCGGTCATTTTGGTCCAGAGCCTGCCGATCGTCTTCAAGGGCTTCCTTATGTCGCTTTCGATCGTGCTCGTGGCGTTTCCGCTGGCAATTCCCTTTGGCTTTGCCCTGTCGCTTATGCGCATCTCCAAGTCGCGCATCCTGCGCTGCCTCGCCGGCATCTACGTGAATATCATTCGCGGTACGCCGGCGTTCCTGCAGATCTATATCGCGTTCTTCGGTCTGCCGTTGGCCGGCGTCAAGGTGGACGACTATGTTTTGGGCGTTATCGTCATGGCCATGAACTCGTCTGCGTACCTGTGCGAGATCTTCCGTGCCGGTATTCAATCGATCCCCAAGGGCCAAAACGAGGCTGCTCGCTCTCTGGGCATGAATGCCTTCCAGACGCTGCTCTACGTTATGATTCCGCAGACGTTCCGCAATGCTTTGCCTACGCTGACCAGCGAGTTTATCTTGCTTTACAAGGATACGTCGCTGCTTGCCGCCGTGGGTGTGGTCGAAATCGTCATGAACGCCCGTACCATCGTGGCCACGACGGGCTCCATTACACCGTACGTGGTTGCCGCCCTGTTCTATCTGGTCATCACCCTGCCGCTCGCTCGCTTGGTGAGCGGTCTTGAGGCGAGGCTTTTGGGTACGACCGAGACCAAGAAGAAGCGTCCCGCCAAGAGCGCCGGACAGGTTGTCGCGACGCCCGCCGATCACATCGCCGGTCTGTAAGGAGGTCCTATCATGAGCGAAACCAATAACTCGAACGAGGTCGTCGTCAGCATTAAGAACCTCCAGAAGGCCTTTGGCGATAACGTGGTCCTGCGCGATATCGATCTGGATGTGCATAAGGGCGAGGTCGTCGTAGTTCTGGGTCCTTCGGGCTCGGGCAAGTCGACGATGCTTCGCTGCATCAATCGTCTGGAGCATCCTACGAGTGGTTCGATTGTCGTCGAGGGCGTGGATGTGTGCGCCAAGGGCGTTGACCTCAATAAGGTGCGTACGCACTTGGGCATGGTGTTTCAGCAGTTCAACCTGTTCCCGCACCTGTCGGTCAAAAAGAACGTCATGCTTGCGCAGCAAAAGGTGCTCAAGCGCAGCAAGGAAGAGGCCGAGAAGATCGCCGTCGAGGAGCTGACCAAGGTCGGTCTTGCCGAGCGTATCGACTTTATGCCGAGCCAGCTCTCGGGCGGCCAGCAGCAGCGCGTTGCCATCGCCCGCGCCCTGTCGATGAACCCTCACGTTATGCTCTTTGACGAGGCCACGTCGGCGCTCGATCCCGAGCTGGTTCGCGACGTTCTGGGTGTCATGCGCGACCTGGCACGCGATGGCATGACCATGATCGTCGTGACGCACGAGATGGGCTTTGCCCGCGACGTCGCCGACCGCGTCGTCTTTATGGACGGCGGCGTCATTGTGGAAGAGGGCACGCCGAGCGAGGTCTTCGACCACCCCAAGAGCGAGCGCACCAAGGCGTTCTTGGGCAATATCTCGTAGCCGGTTGATGTAACTGCCGTTATAAAAGAGCGGGGGCTGGACTTGAATCCAGCCCCCGCTCTTTTGTAGGGATAAGGATGCGCTTTGATGCAGACTCTTTTGGAGGTCCTGGGTTCGTTACGCGAGCTCGGCTCCGAGGGCCTTGCAAGCGGTCTCGCCCTCATCGTCGGGCGCATCGTAGCAAATGACGGAATCGACGACATTGACGCCCGCCTCGTCGGCATCGGCCTTCCAGTTGTCCATCCACTCGCCCTCGGCCCACGAATAAGAGCCAAAGAGGACGACCTTCTTATCGCCGAGGGTCTCCTTGACCTCGTCCCACATAGGCTGGAACTCGTCATACTCAAGCTCCTCGGAACCCATGGCGGGGCAGCCGAAGGCAATGGCGTCATAGTTGGCGGCCTTGTCTGCGGAGAAGTCGGCGCAGGAGATGACCTCTGCCTCGGCGCCGGCACCGGTTGCACCCTCGGCAACGAAGTTTGCCATGGCCTCGGTGTTGCCTGTACCGCTCCAGTAGACGACGGCGATCTTGCTCATATGTTTTCCTTTCGGTTGTGCGGCGTGCGGCCGCGTCTTGTATGCTCTATCGGGTTGCCTGGACAAGTTGTCCCAGGGTGCAGCCCTGTTGATAGATGTAGGTAAGGTATTGCGTGCATGCGCGATAGGAATCGAAGGTCGTGAGCGCCTGCTCAACGTTTGTGTATACCTTCCATGCGCCAAAGACCTTATAGTTTTCGCCGTGCTGGACGATAAACTGATGGACATCTTCGTAGGGATAGCCCAAAAAATAGCCAATTTCGTGGGGGAACTCGCATATGCACCCCGTATCGCAGTGCCTATTTCGAGCGAGTGCGCAGACGCTGCCGTCATAGGCGCTTTCTGCGGCATTGCTGCTTGCCAGCGTGATGCGCGCGGCGAGATGCACCAGGGATGCGGGCAGGTTGTGGACATCGTAACCTTCGGCGGCTAGCGCCGTCGTGGCACGGGGGTCGGAGAGGTATCGCATGAGGTCCGCAGGGCGATACACATAGATGAGCGCTCCGCAGGGGCGCCAGACCAAAACGCTCATATGGATTCCGAGTGGCTGGAGCTCGCGGTTGCATTGGGCTATGACGGCGAGCAGGCGAGAGCGTCGCTCTTCGATATGGGCGGCGCCGGGTTTTCCGTTTTGGTTGGCGTAGACGCCGGGATAGGTAAAGAGCGAAGCCGGCTTGATACCTGCGAGCGTAGGGGAGCAGTTGCGCACGACAGCCGTTTGGTATGTTGGGATGTCAATGGTTCGAGTCACGATGCTCCTTTCGGGTCCTCAGTTGTTAGCCTAGGAAAACTTATACACGAAAGTAAGCCATGGTCAACAAAAAAGTTTGAAGAGGGAAACTAATTGACCGAACGGACACGATTTTGGGTTAAGATGGGGACACCCCATGGGGGTATCTAGATAGTGCTACTTGAAAGGGGAACGCATGAGCGACTTGCTCAACCCTGCGAATCTCATCGTGTTGGCCGTCATTGCCGTCGGCATGTTTTTTGGACTGCGTCGCATTGTCGCTTCGACACACGGAAAGAGCTGCTGCAGCGATGGCACGAGCGGTAAGAAGGCCAAGAAGGTAGTGGTTGCGGATACCGATCCGTCCCACTACCCCTATAGCGATGAGCTGCTCATCGGCGGCATGAGCTGTGACGGCTGCGCTCAGAACGTAGCCAATGCCCTCAATGCGCTGGATGGCGTGTGGGCAACGGTGACGTATGCGGACCACACAGCGCGCGTGCGCTCCAAGCGGCCGATCGATCGCGGTGTCCTTGAGGCTGCCGTGAGAGATGCGGGTTACTACGTCATGACGCTGTAGGCCTTGCCTTGGATGCGCGTCCTTGTCTAGGCTCGTCCGCGTAGCTCGATGTCCTGGATGTCGTCGAAGTCGATGGCGATGTCTCGGAGCTTGAGGAGCTTGAAGGCGGGGAGCGCCTCGTCGAGGATGCCGGTGCGGCTGCGATAGCCGTATGTATCGTAATAGGTGACACGAACCAAGTCGCCACGCTTGAGGCCCTCGAGCTTTTTCGAAAGTTCGAGGGCTTTTTCTTCTGTGAGTTCGCATTTTGGCTCGGCGGTGATCTCTTGTTTACGCACGAGCTCGTAGTATCCCGTGAGGGCGGCAAAGGGCATAAACTGCGCGGCACGGCCGGCACGGACGGTGCCGTTGGCGGTGAGCTTTGGGTCGGCGGAGCGACGTCTTCCCTCGGGGTCCGCTAGGCGTTCAAAAGGTGTCGGTGGCCGCATCGGCTGTTGTTGGGACTTAGGCACGATGTCCTCCTACCTGATCGTTGCGTTCGCGCGCGGTGGCGCCGGCGGTAAAGCTCAGCCCCTTAACCAGCGCGTTCTTGCCGTATTTGCCTTTCACGGCCAGCACGGCGCGTGCCAGGTCGCGCTCGCGCTCATCGGCCTCGATATCGCTGAACAGATCGATGGTGGCAAATTCCTCGGGCATGAGGTTGCCAAATCCCAGATTGATGCGCTTGACCGGTCGTTTGGGATCGACGGTCTGCGCCCAGAGCTCATCGAAATATCCCATGATCTTCTTAAACGAATTGGTGCGCTCGGGCAGCTTGCGCGAGGCGTTGGAGTGCGCAAAGAGTGCGGCATAGCCACCGCGCGGTTTGCCGCCATGCTCTCCCACAAAGATGCCATCGATTGCCTGCGCCTCACGTACCAGACGACGCCGTTCGTCATCGCGCTGGACGGGCTTGGGCGCACGGGGTGCGAGCTCGGGGCCGGCGGTTGCGGTAGGTTCGATACTCGATGTGCTCGAGCGCAGGTGCCCGCATCCGTCCACATATTGCGCTGTACCGCTGGCGTCGAGGCGGCGTATGTCGGCTCGCTCGCTCGCGTAGCCCACAAAGAGCGAGATGCTGTCGCAGACCACGTGTTTATCGACCAAGTCCAACACGGCGTTGTCGACCATCTCGCGCAAGACGGTGTAGGCTTGCTCGTAGGCATAACCCTTCGAGAGCACCTGTCCTGTGGTGGTCGAAGTTGCTTGTGGGCGATAGGCTTGGATATCGGCGATGGTTGTCGGCTCGCGCCCAAAGGCGTGGTCGATGAGATATTCGGCATTGACGCCGAGCTCGTCGTAGAGCAGGTTCTCGTCGAGTGCGGCGACACCCATCAGGTCGTAGACGCCATACTTTTCGAGTCGTGCTGCCACGCCGGGGCCGATGCCCCAGATATCGGTGATGGGACGATGGGGCCAGATCTCTTTGCGAAAGGTCTCGTCGTCGAGTATGCCGATGCGGCTGGGTACGTGCTTGGCGGTGATATCGAGCGCTACCTTGGCCTGGAATAGGTTGGGGCCGATGCCGACCGTCGCCGTGATGCCGGTGCGCGCGAGGACCTCATCGCGCAACATGCAGGCAAAGCCTTTGGCATTGGTATGGTAGAGGTCTAGATAGGGCGTCACGTCGATAAAGCATTCGTCGATTGAATAGACGTGAATGTCTTGCGGGCTCACGTATTCCAGATAGATGCCGTAGATTTGCGCCGACACTTCCATGTAGTGCTGCATGCGCGGTACGGCTTTGATGTAGTCGATGCCGTCGGGAATCTCAAACAGACGGCAGCGATTGTGTATCCCGAGGTCCTTCATGGCCTGTGTGATGGCGAGGCAGATGGTCGTGCGCCCGCGCGATTCGTCGGCAACGACCAGGTTGGTGGTGAGCGGGTTGAGTCCGCGGTCGACGCACTCGACGCTAGCGTAAAACGTCTTGAGGTCGATGCAGATATAGGTGTGACGCTCGTGCCCCACGCGTCCTCCCATCAAACACATGTTCTTATCGAATATCTGTTCGATAATACCCGCTCGTCCGGACATCGTCAAAACCTGTCAAAAAGGGACTGGTTTGTTTTGGTAGGTATGGTCGTGCGGTTGGATTGGGTTTTAACGCAGCTCTAAAGAGTGCGAAACAGCTCGGAAAAGCTCGCTTCGTAGCATGAGCCTAACGATTGATACCGCCTATGTGCACGGAAGGGTTGTGGGAAAGATGGTCAATTACGGGTTTGGTATGCCGACGCGCCTTGTTGTGGATGGAGACGTGGCTCGCTGGTGCGGACGATTGGTCGCTCACTACGGTGGCACCAAGGCGCTGGTCGTGTTGGGCGGTGACAAGCATACGCGCGATGAGCTTGTCTCGGCGGCACTTGGCTCGCTTGATCGAGCCCTACTCGAGCGCGTACTTTTCCGCTGCGGCTCGGTTGGGGGCGACGGGGGGGACGAACTGATCGACGAAGCCGTGGCCCTGGCGACCGACGAAGGCGTGGACTTTGTCCTGGCGATTGGCGATGCCGATACTGCTGGCTTTGCGCGCGAGCTCGCGCGTCGCATGGCGGCGCTCGATGCCGGCGAAGACGGTTTTGTCCCTTATGGATGCATTCTCTCGGAGGGCAAGGCGCCTGCTGTCGTGGGCATCGGTGAGGTTCCCGTTTTTGCCATTATCGCGCCCGAACTGCTGGAGGGCATCGGGTCTCCTCTGCGTGAGTTGCTCGGTAGCATCTGCGCCGCGGCCTAATATTTGCCATAAAAGGACGGGTTGTTTTTGGTTGGTAAAGCGTTTGACCTGCCAAAATAAGCCTGTCTCTTTTTGATCGGTTGCCGTTTGGGGGCCGATTGGCAACGCTCGCTGATTGTAGTCTTGACCTGCGCTAGAATAGTGGCATCTGAATGTCCGGGCGCATGGAGGCGTGCGCCCGTATGCTGAGGAGGACTCTATGGCAACTGTTGCCGCACCTATCGATGCTACGTCGACTGCCGCTTGGAAGGCGCTCGAGGCTCATCAGGAGAAGCTCGAGGCCGAAGGTATCGACCTCAAGGCCTGGTTCGCTGCTGACGCCGACCGCGTGAACAAGCTGAGCTTTGACGCCGGTGACCTGCACTTCGATCTGTCGAAGAACCTGGTGACCGATGAGACCGTCAAGCTGCTGTGCGATCTTGCCCGCGAGGTGAAGCTCGAGGAGCGCCGCGACGCCATGTTCTCTGGCGAGCACATCAACACTACCGAGGACCGCGCTGTCCTGCACACCGCGCTGCGCCGCCCGGCAAGCGAGAAGGGCCAGCTCATCGTCGACGGCCAGGACGTCGTCGCCGACGTGCACGAGGTCCTCGACCGCATGTATGCCTTCGCCGAGCGCGTGCGCTCCGGTGAGTGGAAGGGCGTTACCGGCAAGAAGATCGAGCATCTGGTGTCCATCGGCATCGGCGGTTCCGATCTGGGCCCGGTCATGGCCTACGAGGCCCTGCGTCCCTACGCCGACGCCGGTATCGACTGTCGCTACATCTCCAACATCGACCCCAACGACCAGGCCGAGAAGCTCAAGGGCTTGGATCCCGAGACCACGCTCGTGATTATCGTCTCCAAGACTTTCACCACGCTCGAGACCCTCACCAACGCCCGCGAGGTCAAGACCTGGATGCTCGAGCAGCTCAAGGTTCAGGGCGCCATCGACGGCTCCGATGAGCAGAACGCCGAGGCCGTGGCAAAGCACTTCGTCGCCGTCTCCACTGCACTCGAGAAGGTCGAGGCCTTCGGCATCGACCCTGCCAACGCCTTCGGTTTCTGGAACTGGGTTGGCGGCCGCTATTCCGTTGACTCCGCCGTGGGCCTGTCGCTGATCGTCGTGCTCGGCCCCGAGCGCTTCCAGCAGTTCCTCGAGGGCTTCCACGCCATCGACGAGTACTTCTGCAACACCCCGCTCGAGAACAACGCCGTCGCGCTGATGGGCCTGCTCAATGTCTGGTACGTCAACTTCTTCGGTTCCAAGAGCCACGCCGTGCTTCCGTACTGCCAGTATCTGCACCGCTTCCCGGCCTACCTGCAGCAGCTCACCATGGAGTCCAACGGCAAACACGTCCGCTGGGACGGCAGCGCTGTGACCTCCGATACCGGTGAGATCTTCTGGGGCGAGCCCGGCACCAACGGCCAGCATGCCTTCTATCAGCTGCTGCACCAGGGCACTGTGGTGGTCCCGGCCGACTTTATCGCTTTCGCCAACACTGCCAACCCTGCGACCGACAGCGGCCAGGATGTCCACGAGCTGTTTCTGGGCAACTTCCTGGCCCAGACCAAGGCGCTCGCCTTTGGTAAGACGGCCGACGAGGTTCGTGCCGAGGGCACGCCCGAGCAGATCGTCCCGGCCCGCTGCTTTGAGGGTAACCGTCCGACGACCTCGATCTTTGGCGACACGCTGACCCCGTTCGCACTCGGCGAGCTCATCGCACTGTACGAGCACATCACGTTTGTCGAGGGCACGGTCTGGGGCATCGACTCCTACGACCAGTGGGGCGTTGAGCTGGGCAAGCAGCTTGCCAAGCAGATTACCCCGGCCTTCCACGACGACGCCGCCAAGGCCGAGCAGGACGCTTCGACCCAGGCGCTTATCGAGTTCTACCGCGCTCACCGTAAGTAGCCGCTGCTGTTAACGCATCGCGCCTTATAGTCAGGGGCCCGTATCCTATCGGATGCGGGCCCCTTTGCTTTGCCGTAGTCCCGGGGCGCACGGCCTTTGTGGAACATCGCTGGGGCGCCGCGCGCCGCGAGAACCCTGCGCCTAGATCTCGGCCTCCGCATGGTCTCGCTGCGCCTCGGGCAGCTCCCCGTAGAGCGGATGGTCTTCGAGCCTAAAGCGCTCGACCTGTTCGGGAGTGCGACCGCGCACAAAGAGCCACGAGCGATCGATCGGCGTCGCCATGAGCGTGCTGGGCAGCGCGTCGGCGCGGTCGGAAAACACCCGGGCACTCTCGGGATCCTGGAACGCCAGCACCAGATGCGTGTCGCAGTTGCCCATGATGGAGCGTGCGCGTGCCTCGCCATAGAGCGCATCGAGCTGGTTGGTCGACTGCAGCAGCAGCGTTGCCCAGATGTTGCGGCTTCGGATAATCGAGAGCACGTTGTCGATCTGGGGGATCTGCAGATTTGCGAAGTCATCGAGCATAAAGCGCACGGGCACGGGCAGGCTGCCGTCGGGCTGCCTATCGGCCTCACGAATGAGGCCCATAAACGCCTGCGAAATAAAGAGGCCGGTCAGCGGATCGAGATTGCGGTCAATATCGCTCACGGTTACAAACAGGACGCAGGGGGTGTGTCCCATGGAAGCGAAGTTCACCTGATGGCACTCACGATAGAGCTGTGCCGCACCGTCGAATCCCAGACACATGACCTTTTCGGCAAGGATGCCGACGATGCTCGCGTGCATGCGCTCGGCATTTTGCGTAATGGCGTAGCGCCGCCATAGCGAGAGGGCATAGCTTTGGGGGTCGGTCGTGATCAGGTCGTCAAACAATCGACCCGTGGCACCGTCCTGCAGGTGCTCGATCAGCTTGATGACCGAGCTGATCGTCTGCTCGTCGGCGGGTAGCTGTTCGGTGACGTAGGCGATAAGACACGACAGCAGGTTTGCCGCCGCATGATCCCAAAAAGGCTGGTTGTTGTCCTCGATGGGGCAGATGGCCTTTGCCACCGAGAGGATGTCCTGCTGGTTGGGCCTGCCGTCCGCCTTGCGGCGAATGTGCCTCAGGGGGTTGTAGCCGCAGCGCTCGATGCCGGGCGCAAGGGCCGGGACGGTGTTGAGGTCGGCGAAGTTGAGGCATTGCACGCGGTAACCGTGGGCTGCCAGCACGGGTCCCACTTCGCGACAGAGCGTGCCTTTGGTGTCGAGCACGATGTAGCTTGCGTTCATTTGCAGCAGGTTGGGCTTGAGGACGTTTCGGGTCTTGCCGGCTCCCGAGGGGCCGATCACAAGTGCGTTGTTGTTGAGTCCCGTTTGGCGGGTGTCGCAGGAGAGCGTTCGATCCTTGGCGAGGATGGTGGACGATGCGGACTCAGATGCGGCGAGGCGGCTGGCGAGGTTAGACATGGGCGACCTCCTTGGTGGTCGAGAGAATTTCGTGGGCAAAGCCGAGCTCGACGGCGCGCTCGGCCGAAAGGTAGGTGTCTTTTGCAGTGAGGGACTGGATGCGCTTGGGCGTGAGGCCGCTGCGGTCCGAGAGGATTTGCGTGAGGGTCTTGCGGGTCTGCATGAGACGCCGGCTGGTTTCCTGCAACGCAAGTGCCGAGCCGCCTGCCCCCTGGGGGATCAGCGGGTCATGAATCATGAGCTCTGCATGGGGCGCCATACGGCGATCGTCGCCGCCCATAAAGATCACGGCGCCCATGGACGCGGCGAATTCCAGGCAGACGGTGCGGATGGGGCACGATGCGAGGCACATGGCGTCATAGATCGCAAGACCCGATCGCACGCTTCCGCCGGCGCTGGCGACAAATATGGTGATGGGGCGGCTGGGGTCGGTGGCATCGAGCAGGCGGATCTGCTGGCATAGGTCGTGGGCCATCGGGGTTTCGATGTTTCCCATGACGGAGAGCTCGCGACGGGCGAGCATCTCATCGTAAATGCTGGTGAGCGTGATACCTCGGGCGGATTCACGCATGGTGAGGGGGCTGATGATGGGGGAATGATTGGTGTCCATGAGGACTCCTTTCTGTTGGTTGTGTTGTGGAATAGGATTGTTGCCCGCGGAGGGGCTGGCGGGCTACAGGGTTCGTCCGAGCCTGAGATCGAGCTCGGTTGTGGGGCATGCTGCCCGTTCGTGCGGCTCGCAAGCACCAAGGGCTCCAAAGCGATGGAGCGTTGCGGCGGGCGTGGTGTAGGCGAGCCGCAGCTGATGCTCGACAGGGGCACATCCGTCATTTTTGTAATGAGCCGCGTAGTACTGCGCGATGCTGGCGTTCATCTCGCTGCCATTGCGATGGCGCTCAAACTGGCGTCTGCAGGTCTCGATGATCTTTGCTACCGACTTGGGTGCCGTCGCGGGAACAAGGGCGAGATAGCCCTCAAATAGCTCGTTGATGCTCAGGAGGCACAGCAGGTCGATCAGCGTCCTTATGGCTGCTCCCTCGGCGGAAAAGCGCGCGGTCATGCGGTTATATCGGTTGCGGTCGACGATGGTCGCATGGGGTCTTGGAGTTTTCTGCCCCGTGGTCCCGGGCTTTTGCCGCGCCTGTGTATTGAGCTCGACGTTGCAGCGCTTGAGGCCGTCCAACGGAAGGAACAGTGCGGTGCGCAGGGTGTTTCGCTTGCTTTCGAGTTCATGACGCTCGTCGGGTTCCCATTCGAGCTTGAGTTTCGTGTCGAGCGCCGTAAGCATATGGGCTAGGCAGCCTACGGTAAGAACGCACGAATCGTTGTCGCGTTTTGGGGCATAGGGGTCTGTCAGCTTGCGAATGTCGGGGTCGCCCATGATCTTTGCGCAGCGCTTCAGCAGTTGAGGGTGGTCGGCCAAGATCGTCGCGAGCGGTAGCGACGCGTAGTTCTTGATGGTCGCGGCGGCAAAGGCGGCGTCATATTCGTTTGCGTATGCTCGCTCAATGCGGGCATCCAGAATGCTTTTCTTATCGCCGTCTTCTGCGTGGTGGTTTGTCATAGCTTCTCCAATCGGTTGATGTTCGTGCTGTTTGTTGATGTGTTGGTTGTCGTGAGTGATGTGCTTGCCGTGGGTGATGTGCTGACGTTGGGGTGCTATGCGGTTTTCAATGAGCCCGTGAGGCAGTTGCTGCAGGGGCGGGATGGAACGGCCCATGCAAGGCGGAAGGCATCGTGCTCAAAATCGAGACAGCAATGCCCTGGGTGCCTCACATGTGGCAGTTACCTCATTAAGTTGTCATTGCGTTTGGGGTTGTACTTTGCCGATCTTCCTTCTCTTACACGCTAAAACTCAAACTTCATATGCTCGATCTACTTAAAACCGCAACGGCGGTCTTTTATCAACTTATATGTCGGAACGCGTCTTTGCAAGTACTTTTTTTGCGTTTGTTTCAAATGGGGTGGTTTTGCAACCGTCATACGTGCGCTGTGCGAACGTGCCCCGGCTCGGATAAGATAGTGCGCGATAAAAACGATGCAAGGAGGCACATATGGCAATTAAAGCCATCGCAATGGATATCGACGGTACGCTCACCAACGACCAAAAGGTCATTAGCCCGCGTACGCGCGAGAAGCTGCTCGCGGCGCAGGAGTCGGGCATTAAGCTCATCTTGGCTTCGGGTCGTCCCGCATGGGGGCTACATGCTCTGGCACAGGAGCTCGACCTCCAAAACCATGACGGTCTGCTAGTCGCTTTCAATGGCGCGCATGTTGTCGACGCTCAGACCGATGAGGTCCTTTTTGACCAGGCCATGCCAGCTGACGAACTGCACCGTCTGATTGATCACCTGCAAAACTATGATGTGATCCCCATGATCTCGCTCGGGCGCGACCTGCATGTAGAGGACTCGTATCGCTGCATGATTACACTGCCGGACGGCTCGCAGAAGAATATCGTCAAATACGAGCGCGATGCCTGCGACCTTAAGATCCGCGAGGTCGAGAGCTTGCATGAGGTCGTGGACACTTATCCCGTAGACAAGCTGCTGACGGCAGGCGATCCGGCCTACCTGCAGGCGCATTACGAGGAGATGTACGCGCCCTTTACCCAGACGCTTTCGGGTATGTTTACGGCCGACTGGTACTTTGAGTACACGGCGCCCGGTATTGACAAGGCCCGCGCGCTCGAGGGTGCCCTGCCCAAGCTCGGCATCGATGCCAGCGAGGTCGTCTCGTTTGGCGACGGCCAGAATGACAAGTCTATGATTGAGTGGGCCGGAACCGGTGTTGCCATGGGCAACGCCATCGATGAGGTCAAGGCTGTGGCCCAGATGGTGACCGCCAATAATAACGAAGACGGCATTGCGGTGGCGCTGGATAAGCTGCTGGGTTAGAATCGCCGATAGTGCATGGCTCGGGCGTCCGCTTGCGGGCGCCCTTTTGTTAGGGAGGGTGCCGTGTCCGCATTTCCGTTCGACGCCGTTATCTTTGACATGGACGGCGTCATTGTCGATACCGAGTATTACTACCTGGGCGAGACTGCCGCGTTTGCCAAGGAGCTTGGGCTTAATCTGACTCAAGAGGAGTTGAACGGGCAGGTCGGTACCTCGCATCAGTTCTTCCTGCATATGCTGGTCGATTGGTTTGAGCGTGCCGGTAAGGGGCATTTCACTGGCGAGGAAGCGTTGGCCCGTTGGGACGAATGGGCTCATAAGCGTCCGCGCGACTATCAGGCTTTGATTAACCCAGGCGCCGTGGATACGATTCGAGAGCTGCCGCGCCGCGGCGTTCGCGTGGCGCTTGCCAGCTCGTCTCCCATGGTTAGCATCGAGGAAGTGCTCAATGCGTGCGGGCTGTCGGATGCCTTTGAGTATGTGGTGAGCGGCGAGCAGTTTAAGGAGAGCAAGCCCGAGCCCGACATCTACCTGCATGCGCTGGACCTGCTGGGACTGCCCGCGAATCGCTGCTGCTGCGTTGAGGATTCGGTGCCTGGCATCACCGCTGGCAAGCGAGCCGGCCTGACAGTCATTGCCAAGCGCGAGGAACGCTTTGGCTTTAGCCAGGATGCCGCGGACAAGATTATCGACCAGCTGCCGGAGCTGCTCACGCTTTCTTAGGAGCGCGGTAGTTGCGCGTTTTTCGGGTCTGATGAGTAAATAGCCAACATTTTGGTGCGGCAGCAAGCATACTTTATGCTAATGCGGGCTTAAGGGCTTGTTGAATGCCCTTAAGCCCGCTTTTGACTTAATTGGGCTGGGAGAGGGTATATGCCACCGACTGAAGGACTAACTGACGGTAAAGCAGCGATACCGCTGTACCAACAGGTTATCGATATCATTAAAAACGAAATCAATTCCGGTGCCTACAAGGCGGGCGCGCGGATACCCAACGAATTCGAATTGGCTGAGAACTATAAAGTTGGCCGCGTTACCGTGCGACGCGCTATTGAGGAGCTCGTCCAGCAGGGCTATCTAACGAAGAGGCAGGGGAAAGGCACGTTTGTCAATGCCCCCAAGCTTAAGCGCAAGATTCGCCAGAAGGATGACGTCCAGAGTTTTTCGGACGCATGCCGCGTTAACGGAATGGAGCCGGGGGCGTGCGTCATTTCGAGAAAGATACTGCCGGCAGATTCTACCGAAGCGCAGTTCTTTGGTGTTCCCGTTGGAACTGATTTGATTTGCGTTGAGCGTGTACGTACTGCCGATGGAGTCCCCGTCATGCTCGAGAACAACATATACGTTTACGAGGACAACGCCTATCTATCAACGGCACCTCTATCTAACCAATCCATTTTTGAGTTCGTGCGCAACCGGACGGGCCGCACGCCCGCGTTTACCGACCCGTGCACGCTCGAGATCGCGTGCGCGTCGCCCGAGGTCGCTCGACTGTTGGCAGTTCCCGTTGGCGAACCCTTGTTTTATATGGAAGCCTTCTTTTTCGATGAGCAGCGACGGCCGTTTATCATCGGTCGTCAGCGGATCGTTGGGTCTCGCTACGTTTTTGACATCTAGGACATTGCGAATGGAAGCGCCCGGTGGATCATCTCACCGGGCGTTTCCATACCGTTCACGGCGCGAACACAACCGTTCAACCGCGTTGCGGCAATCAGTTTGAAATTATCTTGATGAAGGAAAAAGCTGCTGGTAATCTATGGGACGTCATAGAACGTTTGCCTTATGCAAACGTTGAAGCGAGATGCGATGCAGTCTCGAGTTCTTTGGAGGTATCTATGTCAGATACGAAGGCGAAGAAGACAAACAGACGTTTTAAGTTCAAATTACCGCATGTCTATACGATCATGTTCTTGCTGATCGTTGTCTTTGCGGTCCTGACTTGGATCGTTCCCTCTGGTCAGTATCAGCGCAAGACGATTTCGACAGCGGCGGGCGAGCGTGAAGTCGCCGTTGCTGGAACCTATGAACAGGTCGATAAGAACTACACCGATTCCGAGACCGGCGAGACCATCAATCTGGGCCAGGATATCTTCGCGGTTCTGCAAGCGCCCACCAAGGGTATCCAAGAGGCTGCCGACGTCGTTGCGTTCGTCTTATTGATTGGCGGATCGTTCGCGATCATCACCAAGACCAACGCTTTGAATGCCGGCATGAGCCGTGTGATTAAAAAGCTCAAGAACAAGGACATCCTCATCATCCCCATCACGATGACATTGCTGTCCATTTGCGGCACTACGTTTGGTATGTCTGAGGAAGCCCTGCCGTTCTATGCCATCTTCATTCCCATCATGATGGGTATCGGTTATGACTCGATGACGGCATTCATCATCTGCTTCCTTGGTCCTAACCTGGGATATTGTGCTTCGACCATCGACCCGTTTAATGTTTTGATCGCCCAAGGCATCATTGGCATCGAGGGTAATCCGCAACTGTGGCTGCGCGCCGTTTCTTGGGTCATCTTCACTGCCGTCGGTATCGCATGGGCCATGCGCTACGCCATGCGCGTCAAGAAAAACCCCGAGTCGTCCATTGTGTACGAGGACGATAAGCTCAAGCGTATCGAGTTTTCCGTGACCGATGCCTCCATCGAGGAAGAGTTCACTATCCGTCAGAAGCTCGTGCTTATCGATTTTGCTTGCGGTATGGGCATTATCGTCTGGGGTCTTGTTACCCAGGGCTGGTACATGAATGAGATTTCCGCCGTGTTCCTTGGCATGGGCTTGCTTGCCGGTATCCTGGGCGGCCTTGACCAGCAGACGATCGCAGAGGAGTTCGTTAAGGGTCTCGCCGACTTTGCGTACGCTGCCATCGTTATCGGTATCGCTCGCGGTATTCTGGTCATCGCCGAGGGCGGCATGATCATCGACACCATCCTCCAGGCGCTCGCTACCGCGCTTGCCGGTGCACCCGCCGCCGTCTACACCACGTTTATGTATATCGTCCTTGGCCTGCTCTCTTTGCTGGTTCCCTCGAGTTCTGGCCTGGCGGCGCTCACCATGCCCGTTATGGGCCCCCTGACCGAGCTCATGGGCCTCAATCCCGAGGCGGCCGTCACCGCGCTCCAGTTTGCCAACCAGACCATCAACACCATCAGCCCCGTGGCGGGCATGACGGTCGCCGGTCTTGCCGTGGCTAGGATTTCGTTTGGCCAATGGTGGAAGACCATTTGGAAGTTCTTCATTTTCATGGTCGTCTTTGGCCTGATCGTAACGGCAATCTCTGGCATGCTTCCGGTGTAGGTGGTTGTGATGTCTGATCGTTTGACGGTCCTGACGTCTAAGAGCGTCTTTACCGGTACGGGGGACCTGCCGTTTGAAGGTTTCGTAGCGGTCCGTGGCAATCGAATTGAGGCTGTTGGCACCAAGTGTGAGGTAGCTTCGTATTTGACCCAGGCGGACGAGGTAGTTGACCTGGGCGACCGCACCGTCATGCCTGGCCTGATCGATGTACATACCTTCTATACAGGCTGGGCGCTGCGGACGTTGGGGTCTGATCTGTCCGGCATCGCTGATGCCAAAGAGGCCGTGTCGCTCTTGCGTGCATGGAAAGAAGATCATCCGGATTGCGCGGCGGCTTTTGGCCACAACCTACCCGAAACGTTGGCATCGGATGCCGAGAACGCAAATACAGCAGCTGTGTTTGACGATTGTTTTGGCGATATCCCCGTCGTCTGCTTTACATCGGGTGCGGAGACTTGCGTTCTCAATGCTGCCGCCAGTGCGCGATACGGCTTTACACCCCAGGCGTGCTATGCCGAGAAGATCTGGCGCATGATGAGCGATTTCCTCGCGCTGCCCGAGGTGCGTGCCGGGTATTCGGACTACATGAGCACGCTTAACGAGCGCGGCGTTACCGCCATCAAGGAAATGGCGTTTGATGACTACTACGGCTTTGCCGACGAAATGGCTCGCCGCGAGGAATCTGGTGAGCTGACGGTTCGCGTCTCTATGATGTCGCAGCCGGTGGGTGCCGGTGCAAATCTGCCATATGCTCGTGAGGCACGAGAGCGCTTCCGGGGGCCGTTCGTTCGTTTTTCTGGCTTCAACCGTATGACCGATCGCGGCGTATGGGCGGGGCTTGCCGAGATGATAGACCCCTATGAGGACTCGGCCGATGCGGGCGCTGCCGGCAAGACGGTCGTCGAGGAGCCAGAGTGGGATCTGATTGAGAACGAGCTGCGTGCAATTGATGCTGACGGCTTCCGATATTCCTTGCATTGCCAGGGCGATGGCGCCGTTCGTCGCACCGTGGCGCTCTATGCCTCGCTGCCTCGAGACGAGCATGGACGGATGCTTCGTCGCCATGCGATTACCGATCTCGAGAACTCTGACCCGACCGATCTTGTCAAGTTTGGCAAGTTGGGTGGAATTTGCGAGGTCTATCCGCAGATTCTGACGCTGGACCGGCGCGAGGATTGCCTGTCGATGATGCGTCGACAAATTGGCGAGACGCGACTTTTGCACAGCTGGAATCGCCGCGGCATGGAAGATTCCGGATGCACAGTGTGCTGTGGCACGGATTTGCCGCTGTTGATTCCGAGCTTGGGCGAGTCAATCTACAGTGCGTGCGGCGGATACTTCGACGACGGACTGCCCGTGAATGAGGTCAACACGCTGACGCTTGTCGAGCTCTTGTGCGCTTGGACTGCCGGGGGCGCGTACGACCTGATGCGCGAAGACGAGCTGGGTACGCTTGAGGTTGGCAAGCTTGCCGATATCTGCGTGCTCGATCGGGATGTGTTCGACCTCGATTATCGCGACGCACGTGATCTTGCGGTTGACATGACGATGTCGGACGGACAAATCGTGTTCGATCGAAATAAGGAGGCATAAGATGCCTGAATCCAAACCGACGCTGCGCCGCGAGCAGATTGCGGGCATGAATATCCACTACATCATGTGGTCGCTCGATTACTTCCTTGATGTGCAGCAGCGCTTGGGCTTTGAGTCCATTGAGCTGTGGTGTGCGGAGCCGCATGTGACGCTCGACCACACGGGCTACTTTGAGGCTGAGGTCCTGGCGAAAAAGGCTGCAGACCGTGGGCTTAGGTATCGTACTCTGTGCCCCGAGAATGTTGTCTATCCTTGGCAGTACTGCGCACGCAAACCGCTGCATGAACAGCGCAGCCTGGCGTACTTTAAGCACGGCATTGAGCTTGCCGAGGTACTTGGGTGCGACCGTATGTCCGTCAACTCGGGCTGGGGCGACTGGGACGAGGACCGCGAGGAAGCCTGGAAGCGCAGCCGCGAGCACTTGTCCATTCTGGCGGAGTATGCCGGCGAGCACGGTCTGGTGCTTACGATGGAAAGTCTGCGTCCCGAGGAGAGCAACCTTGTGACGACGGTTTCCGATGCGAAGCGCATGATTGACGAGGTCGCGAGCCCGTACTTACAGCCCATGGTTGATACAACCGCGATGGGCGTTGCAGGCGAGACGCTCGAGGACTGGTTTGCCGCCTTTGGTGATGGGGCAATTCACGAGATGCACTTTATCGACGGTGACCCGTATGGCCATCTGGTGTGGGGCGATGGCAAGCACGATATGGACGCCTTCGTCGCCACGCTCAACGCCCATGGTTTCGACGGCATGCTGGGCCAGGAAATCACGGACGGTCGTTACTACGATGATCCGGCGGCGGCAGATGCCAAGAACATGGCCGCATTCGAGAAATATCTGATTGACTAAAACAACTATCGGCCACGCAGCCAACGTCATTGATTGCGGCCAAACAAGAAAGGAACTGGATATGAACGCACACGATCTGATCAAAGAGGCAATTGCCGAGAAGGGCAAGTTCGACAGCGTCTACTGGATTGCTTGCGGTGGCTCCATGATCGATTTGATCCCGGCCCATGAGCTTCTGCAGCGCGAGGCAACCACCTTCACTTCGTATATCTATACGGCTCGCGAGTTCGATATCATGCGTCCGCGTCGTCTGGGCGAGAAGTCCCTGGTCATCGCTTGTAGCCACAGTGGTAACACCCCTGAGGTCGTCGAGGGCTGCGAGATTGCCCTTGCTGCCGGCGCTACGGTGATCGCCCAGACCGACAACGCTGGATCTAAGATCGACACCGGTAAATGGACCACGTGGGTCTACCCGTGGGGCGAGGGCGTGCCGCAGGCCGAGGTCCCCGCTGGCATTTCGCTGTCGCTTGCGGCCGAGCTGCTCGATCAGCAGGAGGGCTACGCCGATCTTGCCGATATGTATGCCGGTATCGCCGAGATGGATAAGATTCTTCCCCCGGCACGTGAGAAGGTAAATGCCGAGCTGGGCGATCGTTTTGCCAAGCTTTGCCAGGAGCACGAGTTCTTCTATATTCTGGGCAGCGGTCCCAACTTTAGCCAGACCTACGGTTTCGCTATCTGCTCTCTTATGGAGATGCAGTGGCAGCATTGCAGCTACATCCACTCTGCCGAGTACTTCCATGGCCCCTTCGAGGCTACTCAGGATGGCGTTTTTTACTTCCTGCAGATGGGCTCCAGCGAGTGCCGTGCTATGGACGAGCGCGCCCTGGCGTTCCTTAAGACGCATACCGATACGCTGATGGTGCTCGATGCCAAGGAGTACGGTATGGAAGCCGTGCCGGCGAGCGTCCGTGCCTATCTGGACCCGGTGCTGTTCTACGCCATGAACTGCGAGCTGCGTGCTGCACGCGGCAAGGTGTTTGATCACGATCCCGATTTCCGTCGCTATATGGGTGTTGTCGAGTACTAGAAGGGGCAAAGGCCATGGCATTTAACGTTAACGCGCTCGGATTTGGCGACAACGTCGTCGATCGCTACGAGCATATCCACACCATGTATCCTGGCGGCAACGCGGTTAACTTCGCCGTTTATGCCAAGAAATGCGGTGCCGCACGTTCTGCATACATGGGCATTTTTGGCAATGACGCCGCTGCCGAGCATGTCATTGCAAGCCTCGAGGATGAGGGTATCGAGCTTGACAAGTGCGAGCAGATGATTGGCGAGAACGGAGCGGCTCGCGTGACCGTCGTTGACGGTGACCGTGTCTTCCTCGGCTCCAACGAGGGCGGTATCCGTGGCGATGCGCGCTATGTCCTCGATCGCTTTGACCTTTCGTACATGAAGCAGTTCGATGTGGTTCATTCGGGAAACTATTGCTTTACCGAGCGCGAGCTGCCCAAGTTGAAAGCTGCGGGCGTCACGGTCTCTTTTGACTTTTCGGACGACTCTACCGACGAGTACTACGAGCAGATTGCGCCCTACGTCGATTTCGCTTTCTTTAGTGCGGCGGATGCTGCGAGTGAGGACGAGATTCGCGAGCGTCTGGCATGGGTGAAGGGCCTGGGTCCGCGTTTTGTGTCGGCTACGGCGGGCGCCGAGGGCTGCATTGCTTACGACGGCGAGCGTTATTACCGCCAGCTGGCTAAACCGGTAACGGACATGAAGGACACCATGGGGGCGGGCGACTCGTTCCTCACCTCGTTTTTGATGTGCTATCTCGATTCCGCCAAGCGCGGTGAGGATGGCGCCGAGGCCATCGAGCGCGCGCTCGACTTTGCTGCCGGGTTTGCCTCGACCGTGTGCGGCATGGAAGGTTCTTGGGGCCACGGAGCACCAATCGTCGAATAGCTTAAGAAAGCGTACGGCGGTCTGGCTATGAGGCCTTGGACGGCCGATGCAAAACAATAAGCGAAACGCGAAAAGGGGGCTCGCCATGTGGTGGGTCCCCTTTTGAACATTGGAGAAGACCATGGGTATTAAAGCGTGCGCGGCTGGTTTTTGCTGTGCGGACGTCTATCAAAACATCGGCGTGTTCTATCCGACTGGTAATGGCATTGACTGGGGTATCCATCTTGCACGAATGGGCGTTTCGGTATCCGCCGTGTCGGTTGTCGGCAAGGACGAGTACGGAGACAAGATGAGAGAGGCGCTGGCCGCTGAGGGGCTCGATATCTCACATCTGCGGGTGGAGGATGGCGACACCTCGGTGATGCTCATGGCATTGAAAGACGGCGTCGATCGCGTGCATCTCGAGGCAATCGATGGCGTAATGGAGACATATCGTCCGAATGAAGATGACCGGGCGTTTATCCTAGAGCATGACATCATTCATACCGACCTGTTTGGCAATTGTTTGGACCTCCTACCCGAATGGCATGATGCGGGCAAGACGGTGGTTATGGACTTCTCGGTGTTCAGCCAGGATCCCGAATATGCATGCGAGGCTCATTTTCCTTACGTAGACTATGCGTTCATGTCGTTTGAAGAGGACACTCCGGAGCTGCGAGACTGGGTACGCCACGTGCAGGAATTGGGACCGCGCGTTGCGGTTGCCACGCTTGGCGAGAAGGGAAGCATTGCCCATGACGGTGAGCGCTTCTATGAGTGCGGGATCGTACCGGCGGAGAAGGTCGTTAATACCGTGGGTGCCGGCGACTCGTATATTGCCGGGTTTACCAAGGGCGTGATCGATGGCCTTGATATTCCGGCGTGTATGAAGGCGGGCGCTGAGCTGTCGTCCCGAGTGATCGGTTCGTTTGAGCCGTACTAGGGTCAAATGCCTGGAAAGGAGTACGAAATGGTTATCGACATGTTGGTCCATCCTATGCTCTACGGCGAGATCTGTAAGCCGGGTGATGAGCCTGATGGATTCGGCTTTTGGTCACGAGAATTTGGTATGGGGCATATGGGCCCCATGGATTGGGATGAGCTTCAAGTCGAGATGGACGTCTGCGATGTGCAGAAGAGCGTGCTCATGCCGCTCGATGTAACCACGGCATGCGGAGGGCACTTTGGCACCAACGACCAGATTGCCATGCTGGTTGCCGCGCATCCCGATCGTCTGTGGGGATTCGCGAGCGTAGACCCGCAGGTGAGCGGTGCCGCAGACGAATTGGAGCGCGCCTTTACCGAGTTGGGGGCAAAGGGGCTTTGCCTGCATCCTGCAAAGCAGGGTTTTGCCCCCGATGATGCTGTGGCCGAGCCGCTTTACGAGCTGTGCGAGCGCTATAACAAGCCGGTGGTTTTCCATGCCGGTATGTCTTGGGAGCCTGGCGCAGAGCTCTCGCGCAGTAACCCGCTTGCATTTGAGCACACAATCGCAACGCATCCAAATGTGCGCTTTAGTTTGACTCACTTTGGCTGGCCCTGGGTGCGCGAGACCGTGGCGATGCTGCTCAAGTATCCCAACTGCTACACGGACATCTCTATCACTTACATCGATTCGCCCGAGGAGATGATGCAGCGTCTTTTCACGGTCGATATGGGGCCGCTGTGGTATGAGCGCGCGCTATCGCACCAAGTGATGTTCGCCAGCAATACGCCGCGCTTCCGTGCATTCAAACTCAAGCGGGCGCTCGATACCGTGCCCATGCGCGATGATGCGCGAGAAAGGCTCTACTGGGGTAATGCCCTGCGTTTTCTTGAAGGGGATGAGTAAACATGGTGACGCTCGAGACATTGAGCTATCTATCGACTGCTCCGGACCAGTTCATCGATATTACCGAAGACGTGCACGCTGCCATCGAACGCAGCTCGGTGACCAATGGCTTGGCAGCGATTATTTTGTCGCATACGACCTGTGGAATCGTGGTAAACGAGGGGCTGCCCTGCGTGGAGACGGATCTTATGGAGACGCTTGATCGCATCGCCCCACTCGATGCCCCCTATGCGCATGCACACTTCCTGCCGAGCTATGGAGCCACCGGCAACAACTCCTGTGGGCATATCAAGAGCATGATTTGTGGAAACAGTTGCTTCTTTCCCGTCCAAGATGGCCACATCGTGTGCGGAAGTGCCCAGAACATCTATCTTGCGGAGTTTGACGGTCCGCAGAAGCGAAAAGTGTACGTCGAGGTGCTGGGGGAGTAACGTCCCCGCAATAACTCTATGAAGGAGCACGTTATGTCGTTTCTAACCTCGATGTTCAAGACCGAAAAGCCGGTTATCGGAATGCTGCACCTGCGTCCTCTGCCGGGCGATCCACTGTATTACCCGGGCGGAAGCGTGTCGCAGGTCGTGGAAGCTGCCAAACGCGATCTCGAGGCGTTGCAGCAGGGCGGTGTCGATGGCATTTTGATTACCAATGAGCTCTCGATGCCCTATGAGCAGCACGTTTCTCCCTCAACCCTTGCATCGATGGGCTATGTAATCGGGGCTCTATCCCATGATCTGTCGACCCCTTGGGGAGCTGAGGCTATTTACGACGGTGATGCCACAATCGAGCTGTGCGCTGCTGTCGATGCGCAGTTCACGCGCTGCAATTTTTGCGGTGCCTGGGCCGGTGATCTTGGGCTGATTAACCGAGATTTCGCTCACACCATGCGTCGCAAGGCGGCGCTGCGCTTGGACGACCTCAAGCTTTTTCACTTCATCACGAGCGAGGGGGAGGTTTATCTCAACGACCGCACGACTGCGGACATTGCCGATTCACTTCTCTTTAATTGCCTTCCGGATGCAATGGTCATCGGCGGTTCGGCTGCCGGTCGTGGCGCTTCGGGCGAGCTTGCCGATGAAGTCCGCGAGCGTGTTGGCGAAGTACCCGTGGTATGTGGCACCGGTTGTCGCGAAAATACCGTGGCTGACGTATTTGCTCACTACGATGGCGCGTTTGTCGGCACCTGCTTAAAGCGCGACGGAAAGCTGGATGCTCCGGTTGATGTTGAGCGGGTAGCTCGTTTTATGGCTGCCGCTCGTACGGCGCGAGGGGAGTAGGCACCTATGGCGCTCTATCTGGGTATTGATATTGGGACAAGCGCCTCTAAAGGCGTTTTAATCGATGATCGATGCAATATCGTTTGCCAAGCCTCTTGTGGACATGAGACGGACAACCCGTGTGACGGATGGTACCAGCATGATGCGGAGGCAGTCTGGTGGGGCGATTTTTGCCGCTTGTCGCGCGAGCTGGTGGCGCGATCGGGGGTTAACGCGGCACAGATCGGATGCGTGGGCCTTTCCGCATTGGGTTGCGACTGTGTGCCGGTCGATACCGAGTGCAACGCGCTGGCGCCCGCGATTTTGTATGGAGTCGATGCACGTTCGAAGCCGCAGATTGACGAGCTCCTTTCCGAATATGGGTCAGATCGCGCACGCGAGCTTTTCGGGCACGATCCCTGTTCGTCAGATATTGCTCCCAAGATCTTGTGGTTTAAGGAGAATATGCCCGAGGTGCACGAACGTGCCGCGAAGTTCCTGACGGCGTCATCGTTTCTATGCGCAAAGTTGACGGGGCGTTTTACGGTGGACCGTTATTTGGCGGAGGATTTTCTTCCCCTATACGACCGCTTCACTTGGAAGGTTGATGCTCGGGAATGTGCTCGTTTCTGCCGGCCTGACCAGATGGCGGAGGTAATGTCGGCTACCGATATTGCCGGGGTGATTACGCGGCGTGCGGCTGAGGCGACGGGACTCGCGGCAGGGACACCTGTCTTAGTGGGAACGGGCGATTCTGGTGCCGAGGCCATTTCGACGGGTGTATTCCGTCCCGGCGATATGATGGTTCAGTTGGGGAGTACGGCGTATTTCATCTACCTAGCTGATCATATGATCGATGATGCCCGCCTGTGGCCGGGGACGTTTATCATTCCCGGAACTTACGGGATCTGCGCGGGGACCAATACGGCGGGCGCACTCACATCGTGGCTGCGCCAAGAGCTGTATCGCGACGCCGTAGAGGCCGAGGGCCACGGTGGTCCCGATGCCTATTCGGTTATGGCGCATGATGCCGCCGATGTGGCGCCGGGTGCCGATGGGCTCCTGTGTCTGCCGTACTTTGCGGGGGAGCGTACTCCGCTCAACGATCCCGAGGCGCGTGGCGTCTTCTTTGGCCTGACCGGAAGGCATACGCGAGCCCATATGGTTCGCGCCGCCTTGGAAGGCGTCGCGTATACCGTTGCATCCCATGTCGACATTATCGAGCGAGAGCATGGACTGCCAATTGGGCGCATTATGCTTGTCGGAGGTGGAACCAAGAATCCAGTTTGGATGCAGGCTATCGCCGACGTATGCGGGCGCGAGGTCTCGGTTGCCAAGGTTACGGTGGGTGCATGCTTCGGTGATGCCATCATGGCAGCTCTCGCAGGTGGCGCCTATGCATCATGGGATGAGCTCGCCCAAGTCCTTGGCGTTGCGCAAACAATCGTGCCCGATATGGCTGCCCACGAGTTATATGCGTCGCGTCGTCATATCTTTGACGAATTGTATGCACGCAACCGTGATCTCATGCACGAATTGGTGTAATGCTGCCGAATTGTACTGCCTACCAATAGGGACTGCGTTGTGCGATTCGCATGTCCCTTGGCATTTTCCCCACAGGGGTTAGCGAAGGTCAAAAACAGAGTGCGCATTTGCTAAAACTACCGACTCGATGCGCTTTGCGTCACAGTTTTTGAGTGAGGCAATGCGCATCGAGGTCCTTGTGAGCGATCTGATGAGCGACTGTGCGCTTGTTTCTGTGTTTGGTTCGGCCGGTGAATCGGTCTCGAGCAGTAAACGATCGAGTGGAATCTGTCGTGCGTATTCGCGTCCTCGTTTAGATGCGAGCATGCGTTCGTTGACGGAAAAATAACAGCCCGCATTACGCGCGCGGACGAGTTCGTCCGAAGTACCGCTAAACCAGTGGAAGATGATAACGGGGGAGTCGGGGTTTGGGATGAGTAGTCCATGCGATTCGAGGACGTCCAGTACGGCTCCTGCCGAACGAACGGCGTGAATTGATATCACGCGCCCGGTAAGAGGATGCTGCACGAGCGCATCGCAGAGCCGGTCAAGTGCCTGTATTTGTAGCGGCTCACTTCCAGCAAAGCGCGCGGAAAAGTCGAGTCCGACTTCGCCGATGTAGCGTTCTTGGGCAGCAACTTCGCAAAGCAGATTGACTTCGACAAAACCGCAGTGGCCATCGGCGAGCCACCAGGGGTGAAGCCCAACGCCGGCGATGATGCCTGGTTGGCGACAGGCGCGCTCGTTTGCGGCCGAAAAGTCGCGCGGATTGACGCCGCAGTCAAATAGACCCAAGCCCAGCGCCGTCGCCTCATCGGCAACGGCGTCCGGGTGAGCCATTAAATCAAGATGGCAGTGTGCATCAAATAACCGGGGCTCCATCTCGGTGCGCTCCGCTAGTCCAGACGTTGGCCATCGGAGCGTACGCGCTCAGTGCCGCGGCCGCTGATCTGGCGGATAACCTCGCCGGCAATCATCTGGCCCATGATGGGCGGCATAAAGCTGGCGGTTCCCAGCTCGGTGCGCTCGTGGATGTTGGAAGGGTCGCGGGGCTGTGTCTTAACCGATTCCTCGCAGCTAAACAGTACATGCAGGCTCTTGATTCCGCGCTTCTTGCATTCTTTGCGCATGATGCGGCTCATGGGGTCACGTACCGTATCGAAAATGTCGGCAAAGCGGAGGCACTCGGGATGGAGCTTGTTGGCCCCGCCCATGGAGCTAACCAAACGAATGTCGTGGTCCTGAGTATATTTGGCAATGGTGAGCTTGGCCGAGATGGTGTCGATGGCGTCGACGACGTAGTCGAGCTTGCCGTCCGTCTGCTCCAAAACGCTCGCGAAGAAATCATCGATGTTGTCGCTCAGCAGGTATTCGGTGCGCTTGATGACGGTAGCGGTAGGGTTGATGTCGTGAATCATAGCCTCCATGACGTCGACTTTGCGCTTGCCGACGGTGCTGTGAAAGGCGATGGCCTGGCGATTGATATTGCTGGGCGCGATGATGTCCTTGTCCAGAATGACGAAATGACCGATGCCGCCGCGGGCGAGTGCCTCGCAGCAGTTGGAGCCCACGCCTCCGCAGCCGAGCACCAGCACCGTAGCATCGGCGAGCTTATCGAGTGCCTCGCGGCCCATGATGACCTCGAGTTTGGTGTCGCGTGTCTCGATGGCGGCTGCGGCAGCGGTTTCGGTCATAGATATCCTCCGATGGGGAGTCGGTCGTGTTTTAGCTATCGCCATTATAGGTAATCGCCCATAGGTTGCGATGGCGTTTGCTTTGATGTGGTTTGAAGCATTGCGATTAAATAGTTAGACAAACATCTAAATATCGAGTATAGTGTGCACGTCATGAGAGATGATGAGAGGGGGTCTTATGCCGGGAGAGGGTTTTAAGGCGCTTGCCGATCCAACGCGACGGCGCATTTTGGAGTTGCTGCGCGAGGGCAATTGCACGGCGGGGGAGCTTGCCGAGCATTTCGATATCAGTAAGCCGTCGCTGAGCCATCACTTGGCGACGCTCAAAAACGCCGGGTTGGTGATCGACGAGCGCCATGGCCAAAACATCGTTTACAGCTTAAACACCACCGTCATGCAGGACTTGATCGGTTGGTTTATGGGCTTTACAAACACGGAAGGTGATAAGGATGAATAACGAAAACAAGGGCATTCACTCCACGGGGGTATCGTCGCGCGTGTGGATTGCGCTGGTCGCTCTGTGCGTCGCCAATGTCGTAGCGCACCTCATGGTGATGCCGAGCTTGCCTGCGCAGATTCCCACGCACTGGGGCGCGAACGGCGCCGTCGACGGTTGGGGTCCTAACTGGATGGCCTCCGCGCTCGGCGTGCTGCCTCTGGCGCTTCTCGCAATGTTCTGCGTGGTGCCGCGCATCGACCCCAAAGGTGAGGCATATCGAACCTCGGGCAAGTTCTATCAGGGCTTCGTAATCGCCTTCACCTTGTTCATGTGCGCCATAAGCTGGCTGGGAGAGCTTACGGTCTGGGGCGTGGTGCCGGCGGTCGGTTCGGTTAACGTACTGATTTCCGGTGTTGTCGGTTTGCTGTTCATCGGCGTAGGCAACTACTTGCCGCGTGTGAAGCAGAACTATACGCTCGGTATCAAGACACCCTGGGCGCTTGCCGATCCCGAGAACTGGCGCCGTACGCAGCGTTTTGGCGGCGCCTGCTTTATGGTGCTGGGTATTGGCCTGATTGTGATGGGCGTGGCAGGCAGCGTGCTTTCGAGTGAAGTCGTCGCCGCGGTGATTGCGGTTCTGGCGTTTGGTTCGGTTGGAGCCGTCTACGTCTACTCGTATCTGTTGTGGCGCAAATCGCAGCGAGCCGCTCGTTAAGGTTGCGGAAAACTAGCGTACGCAGTTCATGGTATGTTCCGGGGGACTTTTCCCAGGTAGTATTAGGGGGTATGGGCAACCATGCCCCTTTTTCGTTACGTTTCAGAGCTGGTTCCCTCATTTCGTTTCCACTAAAGCGAATCAAGAATAGGGAAACAGCAGGTAGAAAGGATAGAACAGACATATGGCGGAGTTTATCTACCAGATGTATCAGGCTCGCAAGGCCCATGGCGACAAGGTGATCCTTGACGACGTGACTCTGAGCTTCTACCCCGGTGCCAAGATCGGCGTCGTGGGCCCCAACGGTATGGGCAAGTCGACCCTACTCAAGATCATGGCCGGCATCGAGGAGGTCTCCAACGGCGATGCCAGACTTACCCCCGGCTACACCGTGGGTATCTTGCAGCAGGAGCCGCCGCTCGATGACGACAAGACCGTCATCGAGAACGTGCGCATGGCGTTTGGCGACATGATCGCCAAGGTCGATCGCTTCAACAAGATCGGCGAGGAGATGTGCGACCCGGATTGCGACATGGACGCCCTCATGGCCGAGATGGGAAAGCTCCAGGACGAGATCGACGCCGCCGACGGCTGGGATATCGATTCCAAGCTCGGCCAGGCCATGGACGCCCTGCAGCTGCCCGATTCCGACATGCCGGTCAACGTACTTTCCGGCGGCGAGCGCCGTCGCGTGGCCCTGTGCAAGCTGCTGCTCGAAGCTCCCGACCTGCTGCTGCTCGACGAGCCCACGAACCACCTGGACGCCGAGTCGATCCTGTGGCTCGAGCACTTCCTGCACAACTACCAGGGCGCGGTGCTTGCCGTCACGCACGATCGCTACTTCTTGGATAACGTTGCCGAGTGGATCTGCGAGGTCGACCGTGGTCACCTCTATCCCTACAAGGGCAACTACTCCACGTATCTGGAGACCAAGGCCGCCCGTATCGAGGCGCAGGGCAACCGTGACGCCAAGCTCGCCAAGCGCATGGAGGCCGAGCTCGAGTGGGTACGCAGCTCGCCCAAGGCCCGTCAGGCCAAGAACAAGGCCCGTCTGGCTCGCTATGAGGAGATGGAGGCCGAGGCGCGCGCCAGCCAGAAGCTCGACTGGACCGATATCCGCATTCCCGTTGGACCACGTTTGGGTAACAAGGTGCTCGAGGCCCATCACCTGCACAAGGAATTCGACGGTCGCGTGCTCATCGACGACCTTTCTTTCACCCTGCCGCGTAACGGCATCGTGGGCGTCATCGGCCCCAACGGCGTGGGCAAGACTACGCTCTTTAAGACGATTGTGGGTCTGGAGCCGCTGACTTCGGGCGAGCTCGAGGTGGGCGAGACCGTCAAGATTTCTTACGTCGACCAGAACCGTTCCGGCATCGACCCCGATAAGAACCTGTGGGAGGTCGTCTCGGATGGCCTGGACCACATGATGGTCGGCGAGACCGAGGTCCCCAGCCGCGCGTACGTGGCGAGCTTTGGCTTTAAGGGCCAGGACCAGCAGAAGCGCGCTGGCGTACTCTCCGGTGGTGAGCGCAATCGTCTGAACCTGGCGCTCACGCTCAAGCAGGGCGGCAACCTGCTGCTCCTCGACGAGCCCACGAACGATCTCGACGTCGAGACGCTGTCCTCACTCGAGGCGGCGCTGCTCGAGTTCCCGGGCTGCTCGGTGGTCATTAGTCACGACCGTATGTTTCTGGACCGCGTCGCCACGCACATTCTGGCGTGGGAGGGCACCGACGAGAATCCGGGCAACTGGTATTGGTTTGAGGGCAACTTCGAGGCCTATCAGGCCAACCGCATCGAGCGCCTTGGCGAGGACGCAGCCCAGCCGCATCGTATCCACCGCAAGCTCACGCGCGATTAGTCGAGCTCAGGTGACCTAACGAGAAAGGGACGATAACCTTGGGGTTATCGTCCCTTTTTGTTACTTGGTAGAAGGCTCGACTTTATCGATGATCCAGGCGGCTCCGAGACCGCCGGTGGTGTTGCGGCGAATGCGTACGGTGACTTCGTGGCGTTTGCCGGCCTGTGTGTAGCGCAGGGGGAAGCTCGCGCGGTTACGGCCAGCCTCGATGGTACCGCGCTCGCGGGCGATCCAGTAGTACTCGCCGACGATGCCGAGCGTGTCGGCGCCGTAGGGGAGATAGGTCGACAGCTGGTGCAGAAGCGGGCCGGGGCAGAAGACTTCGGTTGCGAAATCGACGGGGAAGTTCTCGGGGATGGTCGGTGCTGCGGGTGCAGGTGCCGGTACTGCAGCGGGGACCGGAGCCGGTGCCGGTGCGGGTGCGGGAATCTGGTCATAGACAGGTGCGGATGTGGACTCGATGACGGGTGCAGACTCGGGCACCGGTTCCGGCTTAACTGCGGAATCTGTCGGTTCCACGGAGACGGATGTGTCTTCAGTCTCGGTCTTGGCATCGGCTTGCGGGGCGTCCTCCGCCTCGACAGACGGCTTTGCCTCGACCGGTGTGGAGGCCATGGTGGTGATGCCGGCGTTGGCGTTCTCGGGGTCATAGACGACCGTAAGCGAGATGGCGGGCTGCGGTGTCTCGGGCTCCGGCGCCGACTCGGTAGCGTCTTGATCGGCGGGCTCGTCAGACTGATCGCCCTCGGCCTCGTCGCCAAAGACATCGCTGTTTTGGAACGCAGGCGTCTCGGGTTGGTTGGCGGCTTCTTCGGTTGTCGACTTGGGAGCTTCGTTGAGCTCAGCAGTGGCTTCCTGCTCGGATATGACTTCAGGATCGGTCGTGGTGGCGATTTCGGTTTCGGCTTCTGCTGCTACCTCAATAGCGACTTCGATCTCTGTCTCGGGCTCGGGCTCCGGAGCGACTTCGGCCACGGACTCGGGCTCGGGACGCTTGACGTGCTTGGGGCGCACGGCTTTGAGGTCCTTCTCGCCGCGCTTCTTCTTTTTGTACGACTGCTTGGCGCCCTTGGCGGCCTTGGGCTTGTCCTCGCCCTTGGCAAGGGCAGCATCCCAGGCCTCATTGGCGATGACGGTGGCATACAGACGTCCGCCCTTAAAGACAGTCAGCTTAATGCAGTCGTCGAGTTCCTCGAGCAATTCGCGCGTGGACTCGAAGCCCAGGTCATAAGCAGTCATGTCGCCAGCGGCGAGAGTCTCTTCGACCTGCGTCATAAACGTTTGCTTGCCGCATCCAATCGCATCGCGCAGTAGGCGATACAGATAGATGTGGTTGCCCAGCGATAGCGTGGGCTTAACTATTGTCTTGCTCATGGCAAATCTCCTCTTTACACACGTAAAGCATCTTACCATCGCATAGCGTTCGCCATGGCGGCACCCAAGGCAAACGGGCGCGAACCGCTATCGATTCGCGCCCGTTGTACAGGTTGCCTATCTGGGGATGCAGTGCCTAGTTGCCCGATGTCGTGCCTTGGCTTGAACTGTCAGATGTCGTGCCCGATGTGGTGCCACTCGAATTGCTGTTGCTGCTGTTTGCTGTGCCCGTTCCCGACGTGGTGTCGTTCGTCTGGTCGCCCGTGCTCGGTTGAGAGCCGTCAGTCGTTTGGCTTGAGTCGGTCGTGCCGGATTGCGTGCCGCTGTTGGCCGTAGAGGAATCGACGCCCTGCGATTGATCAGGGGTGTTCGAGGACGAGTCGGCGGATGCGGAGTTGCCCTGCGGGTCGTCCTGCTGGCCTTGCGATTGACCTGAGCTATCCACGTCGTGCTCGGTCGTATGCGACGAAAGGATTGGCTCGGGGCGCTCGCCCAGGCCCTCACCGGCAGTGGTGATAAGGATGGCGCCGGCGCAAGCGATGACCGCGACGATGGCGATGGCGATCGAGAAGACGATAACCTTCTTCTGCGTCTGGCTGCGCTCTGCCGCCGCCTTGGCGCGCAGGCTGTTGGGGGCGACGCGCGCCGTGGTCGCGCGCCCCGCAATCTGGCGCATCTCCTGCGTAGTCGCGGCGCCGCCCAGGTGCTCCTCGACATTGGGCTCAACGGGCTCATAGGCGCCGGCAGGGTAGTCGTTGGCGGCGTGCGTACCTTTGAGGGCTTCGGCGCTGGCAGAGATAAAGTGGCGATAGACCTGCGAGGACACAACAGTGATGACTGAGCTCACAGCGGCACCAATCACCGAGCCGGCAATGCCGATCTTTGAAGCAAGCGCGACGCTCGTGGCGGCAGCTGCGGCGCCGGCGATGATTTGGGGAATGGAAATGTCGTCGAACAGGCCCTTTTTGGGCGCGATGGCCATGGTTTGTCCGATGGAATGGTTCTCGTGCACGCCGTTGTTGAGCGCTGCCGGTGTCATGACGCGCGTACGCGGCGCGTCGGTGTACTTGGTTGTCATACGGGGTCCTCCCGGTGTAAATCTGCTTCGTTTCGTGTAGCCATCAGGGTACCCACCAGATGTGAATCGTACGTGACATTTAACAGATACCATCAACTCATCAAGGGGGCCTGCTGTCTTTGGTGCAATAGCTTGATGCTAAACTGGATTTATGTTTGCGAGGTGGTTTACGTGATGTACCCGTATATGACATTCGAAGATGGAACCGAGGTCATTCATTCTGACCTGATTACAGATGGCGATATCGAAAAGGTTATCGTGCATTTTGAGCGACCGACGGCAGAGGGCTTCGACTCCGCTCGTTGTGAGTTGCCTTCCTGTTCGTGGACTGACTGGGAAGGGCATTTTACTCAGAGTGAAAAACGAGCTTTCGAAGAGTGTCTGAGCAAATAATTTAGATTAGTTCGAGTTTAGTTCGAATAAAGAAGCTGAATGCGATGACCTAAAGCGTATGCATTTTTAGTATTAGATGCGTATGAAATGGAGGATGTGAATGGATGAGCTAATAGACTTTAAAAAACGATTTCTCAAGAATGGCGAGCTGGTTTCAATTCCAAAAAAGGAAAGCTATAAAAGAATCATGCTGCTATGGGCCGTCTCTTTCTTTGAATTAAATACAAGTTATACGGAGCTTCAGGTTAATCGTGTGCTGTCACAGCTCTATCCTGATTATGCCGTGTTGAGGCGGTACTTGGTTGATTATGGATTCCTATTAAGGGATGAACGAGGCCTGAAATACGAGGTTAATCGTGATGTTCACGGTATTGAGAGCTAGCCGTCCGGTTCGGGTCCTATATATTGCTAGAGGGATAAGCGAAATAGGCAATTGGTGTGCGAATATTGCTTTGCCAATGCTGATTTACGAGGTAACTCACGATGTTTCTGCAACTGCTTTGATGGTCTGCTGCAGATTTGCCCCCTCTCTGTTTTCAGTTGCGCTCGCGCAGCTGCCTCAGAAGATGGGTATCGGGACACTGCTGGCCATGAGATTGGCAGACTTAATTCGCGCGGGATTATTCGTTTGCTATATTTTTGTTGATAGTAAATGGAGTATGTTTGCTATTACGTGCGCGGTATCGCTTTGCCGAACGGTAGAAATGCCCTGCTTTTACTCGTTGTTAAGAGCCAATACGAATAGTATCAATCGCGACGTAATTAATAATTCGTTTGGGTTCCTGCAGAATTTGATGATGGTTCTGGGGCCAGTTGCCGGCGGTTTTGTTGTCGCTCAATTTGGGGCGGAGGCTGTTCTTGCATTAGACGCGCTTTCTTTTGCCGCGTCGTTCTGGTTGCTGCGAGATGTTCCGTCGGTTATCGAGGTTAATGATAAAGAGAGAATAAGCAAAAATGAAAAAAACAGGACTGCATTTAGTGATCTTAGCGCGAAGCACTTGGCAATTGGTTTCCTATTAATCGATATTTCTAGTGGCGTGGCATTCGGCTCTCTGAATTCTCTTTTGCCAGCTATAGCGCAATTGCAATTTGACTCGTCATCGATACAATACGGATTCCTTCAGAGTAGTCTTACAATCGGACTGTTGTTCGGAAATACAATATATGGTCGTTTAATCAGTGGTTCCGATTGCGTTAAATCATATTGTCTTGTGACGTATCTTGCGCTCGGTGCGTATCTGGCGTTTGGCTATCGCTATGCGTCTGGGATATCGTTTATTTTCCTTTTTATCGTCGGTGCCGGAAACGCCATTCAAGATGTGCTTCTCATAACATCGCTGCAGGATTTGGCGAGAGACGGATCTGAATCGATAAGCCTGTTTTCAATTAGGGAATCTTTGCAATCGGTTGCTGTTGTTATTTCAACACTTCTTGTTTCGCTGTTCACGAGCATCGCGATGTTCTCAATTCTCGTTACAGGACTTGGTGTATTTTCAATTATGATGGTAGTTGTGTTTCAATTGAATTATTTGCGAAAGATGTGACGTTGATATGCCTAAAACGCTTTTAGTATTTCCCCCAGGATGGAGTCCAGTGGGGCCGTATCTTGCCTTGCCTGTTTTGAAGTCATATCTTCAAGAGGTTGAACAATACAAAGTTGACATTGTTGACTTAAACGTGGAATTTTACGATGACCTCCTATCTTTTAGACATGTCGAAGAGTGCTGTAAAAGGTATCGGGAATCAAAGGATTCGTTTAGTTCGAATGTTCAATTAACAATCGAGTTGATACAAAAGTCGGCACTTAATGTTGACGAGGCAAAAGATATTTTCAGATCGAAGAGATACTTTAATCTAAAAGAAAGACAATATGCTGAAAACATTTTTAGAAATGCACTCTATATCATAAATCACGTCTCATATGGAGTTAAATACACGTTCAACTCCATAGATCTGCCCTATGATTATTATTCGACACCAGAAATAATGAAATCGCTTGCGGATACCTTGCATAATCCGTTTATTTCCTTCTATGAAACTACCTTTCTTAAGCGTATTCAGAGGGAAAAAATCGAGTTTATTGGGATTTCGGTGAGCGGCTGTTTCCAATTGATTTCTGCAGTTACGTTAGCGAAACTGATTAAAGAAGAATGTCCATCTGTTAAACACGTCTCATTGGGCGGCAATTACATTACTCGTTTAGCAGATGACTGCATGAAAGAATGGCATCCCTTTTTTGAATACATTGATTCGATAATGATGTATGACGGCGAAGAGCCGCTTGCACGTCTTCTTGAGGCTCTTGACTCTGGTGATGACAATCTCGACTGTGTTCCAAACCTTTGCCATGCTAAAGGTGGAAAGATATGTAAAAACCATCGGATTGAGCAAACATTTATCAACGATACAGTTCCCGATTTCGATGGCTTCGCCCTTTCTAAATACTTCATGCCTGAGCTAATATTGCCGGTTTATTCCTCTAGGCAGTGTTTTAATCATTGCGCCTTCTGCACCATTCCCGGTGCTACCGGTGGTTGTTACCGAAAGATGCCTATATCGAGAGTATTTGAAATAATGTGTCGGTTAAATGAAAAATACGGCACGAGAGTTTTCTCTTTTGTGGATGAAACATTCGAAGGCAAAAGAATGGAGCAACTCGCGGATGAAATAAACGCATCGGGAAAAACGTTTTTCTGGCATGGAGAAACGAGGTTCTCTCCAACCCTAAGTACAGACGTTTTTAACAAGATATACCAAAGTGGATGTAGGCAGATTCAGTTTGGCCTCGAGTCATACAACCAAAGAGTTCTTGATCTAATGAAGAAGAACACGAGAGTTGATTGGATTGATCGCAATATCCATGATTGTCTCAATGCGGGTATTCCTGTTCATCTATTTTTTATGATTGGCTTTCCGACCGAAACTAAAGAAGAGGCTTTGAACACCTTAGCTTATACAGAGAATGTTTTGAATTATTCAAAACAGGTATGTGGTGTTCCATATTCCACGAGAGGATTTACGAATTTTGGTCTCGTTATGGGGTCGGATGTTTGGAATCATCCCGATAAGTATGGTGTCTCTGTAATGCCGAAGTCCCAATATGAGGATTTGCGCCTCGAAGTGGATTATGTTTCAGGCACTGGTTTAACTTTAAATGAAGCAAAATCCTTATCTGATGAGCATCATATTGATTTTTATATGCAAGAGGTCATAAACGGTAGCGACACAATTGACTTGCCCCAGCGGCTTCATATTTCAGAGGTGACCTGGATCCTAGATTCTATTCACGCTGTCAGGTATAAGGGACATTTGACCAAAGTAAAGCGACGGCTAACTAGTCTAAATCCAGCTGATCGAATCTGGCTGGATTCCAAGACCTCTGTCGTGCTCGTTGAGCCATTTGCCTACTTCTATAATTCTGAATACCATCATGTCTATGCTGTTTCCCAGTTGGTATACCTTAAGTTGGCCCGTTTATTGGAGGCCGATTGTAGCATTTCTCTTATTCTTGATCAGGGCGACCTCGAGCTGACAAGGGCGATAGAAGAACTGTTGCATTATGGATTGCTGAATACAAATATCGATGCCGATTATGTAATGCACGATAATGGTTTTCAATTGGTTAAAAGTTCGTTTGTTAAAGAAGTCGGACGCTCAAAAGAGGGGTTAAGAGTACTGCTGAGTTGTGCCACCCATAGAATGTGTGCGGTTAATGATTTTTCGTTCGCTTTGCTTTCGTTGTTTGAAAAGCCGATTACTAAGAACGAGGTGCGCGACATTTTGAAAAAAGAGGGACTATCGACAAGCGAGGAGCAATTAAACAAGTTGGTTGATAATTGCATGAAAGCAGATATACTACAATTGATTAGATAGAGGAGGTTTCTGCATGGACGTTATTAACAAAGATCTCTTGGAGCAACTGAAAGAGTCTCAGGAAGAGGGCGTCGTGGTAGAAGTGTTCGACTTTGAGGACTACATGGATAAATTCTGCCATTAGTTTCGGAATTTACTTGCCTCGCTTAAAGGAGAAGTCGATTATCGATTTCTCCTTTTTTAATTAAAGTTTTTTTTGGAATACATGCTCTTAGCACAGGTTGGCGTCTCAGTAAACTGGGAGGTTGCTTTGGCTAGTTAGAGATATGTGAACGTCCGTTAGACTGAATCTCAGGGTAGAAGGGGCCTCCAGTGTCCAGATCAACAAGGCAATGCTGCGTTTCGGCTAATAAGAACGACGGCTTTCTGCGGGTCGCGGCGGCGTCGCCGCGGATTCGCGTGGCCGATGTCGAGGGCAATGCCGAGCTTGCGCTGGCGGCTGTTCGCGAGGCTACCGAGCGCGGCGTTCGCGCGCTGGCGCTGCCCGAGCTTAACCTGACCGGCTATACCGCGGCCGATCTGTTCCATAACCGCACATTGCTGCATGCCTGCGAGGCTGCTCTGGTGCATATCCTCGATGAAACCCGCGAGCTGCCGATTGTCTTTACCGTCGGCCTTCCCGTTGCGGTGGCCGAAAACATCTACAACTGCGCGGCCGTGTGCTGTGCGGGCGAGCTTTTGGGCCTTACGGCTAAGAAGTATCTGCCCAACTATGGCGAGTTCTACGAGCGCCGCTGGTTTGCCCCGGCGCCTGCCGATCCCGTGTGGGTTGAATTTGCCGGTCAGGGTCCGGTGCCGCTTGGCTCGGGGCTTGTCTACCGCTGCTGTGATGAGGGCGCCGAGGACCTGGTGCTGGGCGTTGAGGTCTGTGAGGACCTGTGGGTGCCGGCGCCCCCTTCGACCGAGATGGCGCTTGCCGGTGCGACGGTGATTCTCAACCCGTCGGCTTCTGACGAAATCATCGGTAAGGCAGATTACCGCCGCAGCCTTATCTCTAACCAAAGCGCGCGCCTGTACTGTGCCTATGCCTACGCGGATGCGAGTGAGGGCGAGTCCACGACCGACATGGTCTTTGCGGGCGAGAACCTCGTCTACGAAAACGGCTCGAAGCTCGCCGCGACCAAACTGCTTACCTGCGACATGGCCATCGCCGACGTCGATCTTGACCGTCTGGTTGCCGAGCGCCGCCGCTCGACGACGTGGACGCGCGCGGACGATGCACCGGAGTCCACGACCGTTGAATTTTCGTTTGAGGGCGTGCTGACAGACGAACCTGTCCTGCGCGATGCACTCGGCATCGACCGTGTCTTCCCCCGCGCGCCCTTTGTGCCGGCCGACCACGGTGATCTGGCCGAGCGCTGCGAGACCATTCTCGACCTGCAGACCGCCGGCCTCAAGACCCGCCTGGCCCATACAGGCACCAAGGCTGCAGCCATCGGTCTTTCGGGCGGCCTGGACTCCACGCTGGCACTGCTTGTGACCGTGCGCGCCTTCGATGCACTGGGGCTGCCGCGCACCGGTATCACGGCCGTGTCCATGCCCGGCTTTGGCACGACGCATCGCACCAAGTCGAATGCCGAGTCGCTCGCTCGCGACCTTGGCGTGAGCTTCCGCGAGGTTTCGATCCACGCGGCCGTGGAGCAGCACTTCAAGGACATTGAGCATGATCCAGCTGTGCAGGACGTGACCTACGAGAACAGCCAGGCGCGCGAGCGTACGCAGATTCTGATGGATCTGGCCAACCAGGCTGGCGGTTTTGTCATTGGCACGGGCGACCTGTCGGAGCTGGCGCTCGGCTGGGCTACCTATAACGGCGACCACATGAGCATGTACGCCGTCAACGCGAGCGTGCCCAAGACGCTTGTGCGCCATCTGGTACGCTATGCCGCCGATGTCTTTGGCGGGCGCATTGCCGAGGTCTTGCTCGATATCCTCGATACGCCGGTGTCCCCCGAGCTTCTGCCGCCCACGGGCGACGGCGAGATTGCGCAGAAGACTGAGGATTTGGTGGGCCCGTACGAGTTGCACGACTACTTCCTCTACTACCTGCTGCGTTTTGGCTTTGAGCCGGGCAAGATCTACCGCATGGCGCTCAAGAGCTTCGAGGGCGTCTACGACGCCAAGACCATCCACACATGGCTACGTACGTTCTACCGTCGCTTCTTTGCCCAGCAGTTTAAGCGCAGCTGCCTGCCCGATGGTCCCAAGGTGGGTTCAGTGACGCTCAGCCCGCGCGGCGATTGGCGTATGCCGAGTGACGCAAGCTCACGTCTGTGGCTCGCGCAGATTGACGCCCTCAATCCAATTGACTAAGGTTGGCCAAATTGAACCAATACGGGGGTTGTAAGCGTTACACTTTTGAAATCTGATGGCCCGTATCGCGCGGCGCTCTTGTCGGAGCGCCGCGTTTTTTATATCGAAAGGTGGCACCATGCAGGCATCGCAGCGTCTCGACCGCTTTGGCGCGGAGGTCTTCGCCTCGCTCAACAACAAGCTTCTCGCGCTGAAGGCTCAGGGCAAGACCATTTACAACATGAGCGTGGGCACGCCCGATTTTAAGCCGTACGACCATGTGGTCGAGGCGCTCACGCAGGCAGCCCAAGATCCCGAGATGTGGAAGTATGCCCTGCGCGACCTGCCCGAACTCAAGCAAGCCGTGTGCGATTACTATGAGCGCCGCTTTGGCGTTTCGGGCATTACGCCGTCTATGGTGCAGTCGTGCAACGGCACGCAGGAGGGCGTGGGCCATTTGGGCCTGGCCCTGCTCGATCCGGGTGACACCATTCTGGTTCCCGATCCGTGTTACCCGGTCTTTGAGGCGGGTGCCAAGATCGCCGATGCCAAGCTCGAGTACTATCCGTTGGTTGCCGAGCACAATTACCTGCCCTATGTGGCGGGCATCGATCCCGAGGTGGCCGATCGCGCCAAGTATATGATCGTGTCGCTGCCCGCCAACCCGGTCGGCTCGGTGGGCACGCCCGAGGTCTACGAGGAGATTATCGCCTTTGCCCGCGAGCATGATCTGTTGATCGTGCATGACAATGCCTACTCCGATATCGTGTTCGACGGCGAGCCGGGTGGCAGCTTCCTGCAGTACCCTGGCGCGCTCGAGGTGGGCGTGGAGTTCTTCTCGCTCTCTAAGTCGTTTAACGTCACCGGCGCACGCATCGGCTTTTTGGTCGGTCGCGAGGATGTGGTCTCGGCCTTTGCCAAGCTGCGCGGCCAGATCGACTTTGGCATGTTCTTCCCGATCCAGAAGGCCGCCATCGCCTGCCTGAACGGTCCGCGCGATGAGGTCGAGGCGCAGCGTCTGAAGTACCAGGAGCGCCGCGATGCCCTGTGCGACGGTCTTGAGGGCCTGGGCTGGGAGCGCCCCAACGCGCATGGCTCTATGTTTGTGTGGGCCAAGCTTCCCGGTGGCCGCACCGATTCCATGGCGTTTTGCGAGGAGCTCATGGAGAAGGCCGGCGTTGTGGTGACGCCGGGCGCGAGCTTTGGTCCTTCGGGTGAGGGGCACGTGCGCATGGCGCTGGTCTTGCCGCCCGACCAGATCGCTTTGGCTGTCGAGGCCATTCGCGAGGCGGGCCTGTATTAGAAAGCTATTTCGGCTCGTCAATAGCTCGAAACCGATTTCGTGCAGTTATTTTACGAATTCTGCAAACAATTTCGGTAAACGGTCGATTTTTGGCTGCGAATAGGAGCATAATCAAAGTCCCGATTGGATGTATTGGGATCACGGCAAGCCGCTCGGGTCGTTCCCGGGCGGCTTGTTTGTGGAGAGAGATGGGAGTTTCTAATGGTTAACGAGAAGAAGGTCGCTATTGTCGGGTGCGGTTTCGTCGGTTCGTCTTCGGCGTTCGCACTGATGCAGAGCGGTCTGTTCTCCGAGATGGTCCTCATCGACGTGGACAAGAACCGCGCCGAGGGTGAGGCCCTGGATATCGCGCACGGCATGACGTTTGCCGAGCCGATGAAGATCTACGCCGGCGATTATTCCGATGTCGCCGACGCCGCCATGATCGTCGTCACTGCTGGCGCTGCCCAGAAGCCCGGTGAGACCCGCCTGGACCTGGTCAACAAGAACGTCAGCATCTTTAAGTCCATTATCCCCGAGATTAAGAAGTCCGGCTTCGACGGCATTCTGCTCATCGTCTCCAACCCGGTCGATGTTCTGACCTACGCCGCCATCAAGATGTCCGGCCTGCCCGAGGGCCACGTCATCGGTTCCGGCACCGTGCTCGACACCGGTCGCCTGCAGCAGATGCTTGGTGCCCACGTCGAGGTTGACCCGCGCGATGTCCAGGCCTATGTCATGGGCGAGCACGGCGACTCCGAGTTTGTCGCTTGGTCCAGCGCTCAGGTTGCCGGTGTTCCGCTGAACACCTTCTGTGAGCTTCACGGCCACCTGGAGCATGAGGCTGCCGAGAAGCGCATCGCCGAGGACGTCAAGAACTCCGCCTACACCATCATCGAGAAGAAGCACGCCACCTACTATGGCGTCGCCATGGCCGTCAAGCGCATCTGCACCGCCGTTATGCGCGATGAGCAGACCGTTCTGCCCGTCTCTTCGCTCATGGTGGGCGAGTATGGCCTGTCCGATCTTGCCATCTCCATGCCGACCGTCGTTGGCCGCGACGGCGTTGTCTGCCGCGTCCCCGTGCCGCTGAACGATGACGAGCAGCATGAGCTCACCGTCTCTGCCAAGGCCCTCAAGGACATCATCGACAGCGTCGACTTCTCCTGCTAAATCAAGCTCGCTAGAGCGAAAAGCTACAATGAAGGCGTCCGGGTCCACACGGCCCGGGCGCCTTTTTGGTGCAAAGTAACCTGACTCCAATGCACCATAGTTGATGGGAGGGCCATGTCGGATTCGCCTAATTTTTTGACCTATGCTCAGACGGCGTTTGATCCGTTTGAGGAGCGGCCGTTCTGCGCGGTGGACAGCCTGGTCTTTGCGTGGTTGTCCTATTTGCGTTTGCCGGGTGATATGGCGGAGCTGACGAACTGGCAGGGCCTAGACGTACGCGAGCTGCTGCGTGCCGAGTGCTATCGGGACATGATTGACGACTTGTGGGATCCAGAGGGAAGCAGGGCCTTGTTGGAGGCCGTGGCAGCAAATCCCAGATACCGCGGCGTGCACGTTTGCGGCTATCGTGCCGTGAGCGATGTGGTGGCGACGGAGCAGTTTGCAGCCATGGCATTCCGGTTTCCGGCGGGGTTTAGCTATCTTTCCTTCCGGGGGACCGACAGCACGATTGTGGGCTGGAAAGAGGACTTTAACATGGCGTTCCGGTGTCCTGTGCCGGCCCAGGAATCCGCGGCGCGTTATGTGGACGAGGCGATGGATGCGATCGACGGGCCGCTTTTGTGCGGAGGTCATTCCAAGGGTGGAAACCTTGCGGTGTACGGTGCGGCGATGTGCTCCGATGTTGCCCGTGAACGAATCGAACGGGCGTATTCCCATGATGGTCCAGGGTTCGTCGAGGAGTTTCTGAGCGGCAACGCCTTTGCCGATCTTTCCGGTCGAATCGACAAGACGCTACCTCGGTCGTCGATCTTCGGCATGATGTTCGAGACACAAGAGGACTATGCCATCGTTGAGAGCACCGAGTTCAGCCTGCTGCAGCACAATCCCTTTAGCTGGGTGGTTGATGGTTGCGACTTCGTATACTGTGAGCGCCTGTCCGCCGGTGCTCGATACGTTGATGGCTCCATTCGCGAGATGCTGCTTGCAGTGTCACCTAGCGAGCGCGAGCGTTTTGTAGATGCGTTGTTCTCCGTGTTTGAGGCTACGGGTGCTGAGCGGTTTGCGGATATCGCTGGGAATCTGCGCGAGAGCCTGCCCGTGATGCTCCAGGCTGCGCAAGGCTTTGACAAGGATACGCGACGCTTTGTCTCACAGACTATCGTTGCGATTCTTAAGTGTGCGCTGCTGCCCAAACGTCCCCAGATCGACATGCCCGCTGCCGGCAAGAGCTTGGCAGAACAGCTCGAGGCTTGGCAGTCCGAGCTCCTGCGCTAGCCATTGGTGCAAAGCAACCTGTTCCCGATGCACCAATCTTCGATGCGCCTGGGGCGGGCTCGACCGCTATACTGGTTCGTGCCGAAATCGATCTAGAACGGAATGCCGTATATGAAAATCAATCACGCGATTCTGCATATCCTGGACTTTGACTCTGCCGTCAACGTTATGAGCCAGCGCGAGCTCGATATCGAGAGCCGTACCGTCCGCAACTTCGTGACCACACATCTGCGTCGCGCGCGCACTTCGGCCGATAACAAGCGCGCCACGTTTGCCGAGAACTCTGCGTTTGGCGGTGAGCTCAAGGGCTATTTCTTTGGCGAGCGCGAGTTCGTGGACCTGTCGCAGCAGATTGCGGAGTTTATCTCCTCCGAGCTCACCAAAGCCGAGAAAGCCGAGTCCACCGACGTGCTCGTGGCTGATTTTGACGACGATGAGGATGCCCGCTGGTTTGCCGTGATGCTGCTGGGCTCCAAGCAGGCTTTTATGCACGAAGTGGGCCGCGAAGAGGGGGAGGTGCGCAACGACATCGCGCGCCACTACGCCATTCTGCCGAACCCCTCGCAAAAGGTGCCGAGCTATGCAATCGTGCGTGCAAGCACCATGGAGATCGGCTATGTGGATAAGAAGCGCAAGATTGCCGGCGAGGATCGCATGCTCATTCCCGATGGCCTGCTGCAGTGCGACACGGGGGTATCGGGCAAGGAGGTCATCGACACCGTGACGCGTGTGGTCGAGGAAGTCGCCGAGGAGCACGGTGCCAACACGGCTGTAGCACTCGCCAAGGTTAAGGCTGCTGTTGCCGAGAAAGTTGAGGATGACGAGGAACTGCCCCCTTGGGATATCGTCGATGAGGTCTTTGAGGACGAGCCGGTTATCAAGGAGAGCGTGCGCGCGGCACTGACTGAGGAGAAGGTGCCTGAGCGTGTGCCCGTGGAGCGCAAGCAGGTCGAACGCGCGGCGGTGCGCAACCACAAGATCCGTACCGACACGGGCATCGAGATCAGCTTCCCGGCCGAGATGGGTTCGAACTCTGAGTACATCGAGTTTGTCAACGAGCCCAACGGCCTCATCTCCATCGAGCTCAAAAATATCGGTAGCATCGAGAATCGATAAGTTGCGTTGCGCCTACAGCGAGAAAGCAAAGGCCGAAGCTCCTTGGGGCTTCGGCCATTTTGTTTAGGGATGATTTATCCCGCAGGTTGAGCATACGTCAGCGAAAACGCGGTTTGTCAAAACCGCGTAACTATTAAAGTTGACGTAAGCCCTCTTCCAGTCCGGTCTTGCTGTTGGTCTTCTCGTCGCGCATCTTGATGACGCGGGCGGGGACACCGGCCACGACGGCGCCGGCGGGGACATCCTCGACGCACACGGCGCCGGCGGCAACGACAGCGCCCTTGCCTACGTGCACGCCCTCCAGGACCACGGCGTTGGCGCCGATCATGACATCGTCCTCGATGATGACGGGCGTGGCGCTGGCGGGCTCCACAACGCCTGCCAGCACGGTGCCGGCGCCGATGTGGCAGTTCTTGCCCACGGTGGCGCGGCCGCCCAGCACGGCGCCCATATCAATCATGGAGCCTTCGCCAATGACGGAGCCGATGTTGATGATGGCGCCCATCATGATGACGGCGCGATCGCCGATCTCGACGCGGTCACGGATGATCGCGCCCGGCTCGATGCGGGCGTTGATGCCCTTAAGGTCGAGCATGGGCACGGCAGAGTTGCGGCAGTCATTCTCGACATCGTAGTAGTCGATGGAGTCGGCATTGGCATCGAGGATGGCCTTGAGCTCATCCCAGTCGCCAAAGACGGTCTTGCCGCGACGGCCGCCGTAGACATGTGCGTCGCCCCAGGCAACCTTCATGCCGGGCTTCTCGCGCACGTACAGCTTGACAGGTGTCTTTTTGGGCGCGGTGGCGATGTAGTTGATAATCTCCTGGGCATCCATCTCGGCTGCGTTGCTCATTTGCTATCTCTCCTTTGGGTGGATTCGGTTGATACCTGGTTAGGCAAACATGACCTGGTCGAACGTATAGAAGCCGGGTTCGCGGGTGACGAGCTTCTGGGCGGCGGCCAGGGCGCCGTTGACGAAGATCTGACGGCTCGTGGCGCGGTGGGTGAGCGTGACCTCCTCGTCCTGGCCAAAGAAACTCACTTCGTGGACGCCGGCGACAGTGCCACCGCGCAGTGAGTGCATGCCGATCTCCTTGGGATCGCGCGCGCCGCACATGCCCTCGCGTCCGTAGACGGGGTGGTAGCCTGTCTCGGGCTCGGCCTCGACTACGGCGTCGAGCAGCAGCTTGGCGGTACCGCTGGGGGCGTCGACCTTTTGGTTATGGTGCGTCTCGACGATTTCGCAGTCAAAGCCGGGCAGCTCGCGTGTAGCCTGCGCTACCAGATGGCGCAGGGCTGCGATACCGATGGAGTAATTGCCCGAGTGCATAACGCGGGTGTTCTGGCCCAGCTCACGCAGGCGGTCCATCTGCTCGGGGGTGTAGCCTGTGGTGCCTGAGACCAATGCCGCGCCCGTGCGCTCGACATAGGCGACGACGGCGTCGAAGGTCGCGACGTTCGAGAAGTCGATAATCACATCGGCAGCCGGTGCGTTCTCGAGCTTGCTCAAATCGAAGCCAATCTGGGCCACGATATCAAAAACGGGTTGACCGGCGGCGTCGACAACGCCCTCGGCGGTGGTGCGGATGAGCGAGCCCATGCGGCCCGTTCCCATAATGACGGTCTTAATCAAGCAGACCAGCTCCCTTCAGAGCATCGGTAAGTGCAGAGCGCGTGTCGTCTGCCATGGGGCACAGCGGCATGCGGTAGTTTGCCTCGATCATGCCCATCTGGGCGAGCGCTTCCTTGACGGGGATGGGGTTGACCTCGCTAAAGAGGGCATTGATGAGCGGCTGGCCGGCAATCTGGATATCGCGGGCACGCGCCACGTCACCGTCCAGATAGGCGCGGCACATGTCATGCACGAGCTGCGGCTGAACGTCGGCCCACACACTGATGGTGCCCGAGGCGCCCAGGCTCATGAGCGGCACGGTAAGCGCGTCCTCGCCCGAGTACATGCGGAAGTCGTCGGACAGCAGGTGGGCGATCTTGGCCGCGTAGGCGATGTTGCCCGAGGCTTCCTTAATACCCATGATGTTGGGGTGCGCGGCCAAGCGCTCTACATTGCGCTCGCTGATACCGCAGCCGCAGCGGCCGGGGATGTTGTACAGGATGCAGGGGATGTCCACGGCATCGGCGACGGTCTTAAAGTGCTGATAGATACCCTCTTCGTTGGACTTGTTGTAGTAGGGGGTAATGAGCAGCAGGCCGTCGGCTCCCAAGCCCTGGTAGGTGAGCGACTTGGTGAGCATGGTCTGCGTGGAGTTGGAGCCCGAGCCGGCGATGACGGGGACACGTCCTGCAACATGCTTGACCACGGCGGCGACGACGGAGTTGTCCTCGTCATCGGTCATCGTGGCACTTTCGCCGGTGGTGCCCAGGGTGAGGATGGCGTCGGTGCCGTTTTGCAGGTGGAAATCGATAAGGCGCTCGAGCGCGTCAAAGTCGACGCTGCCGTCCTTTTTAAACGGCGTAACCAGGGCGACGATTGAGCCCTCGAGATTGCGGATGTCCATGTTCTTCTCCTTCGCCTCCGCGATCTGGATGCGTTTGTTCCATTGAGCTGCGACTGCTAGGCGCTCGTCTTGGGCGCGACGGCGGGCACTTTCGGCGCGCGACTTGGCCAGCAGCTCTCGGCCGCACGGCAGCACGTCGAGCGTGGCAAAGTAATCGCCCGGGCGCTCGGCGCGGCGGATAAGGTCGGCCGAGCCGTCGGGGCGCAGCAGCACCTCGGCGGAGCGCAGGCGGCCGTTGTAGTTGTAGCCCATGGAGTGGCCATGCGCGCCGGTATCGTGGATCACAAGCAGGTCGCCCATGTCGATATGCGGCAGCTCACGATCGATGGCGAACTTGTCGTTGTTCTCGCACAGATTGCCCGTGATGTCATAGGTGTCCGTGACGGGCGCTGTGGCCTTGTCGGCGCCGCCCGGCTGACCCATCACCGTGATGTGGTGGTAAGCGCTATACATGGCGGGACGAATGAGGTCGACGGCGCTGGCGTCCACGCCGATATAGTCCTTGTAGATCTGCTTCTCGTGGATAGCCTTGGTGACCAGGCAGCCGTAGGGGCCCATCATAAAGCGGCCCATCTCGGTGCAGATGGCCACATCGCCCATGCCGGCGGGAACCAGGATCTCGTCGTATGCCGCGTGTACTCCCTCGCCGATGGCGTGAATGTCGTTAGCCTGCTGCTCGGGCAGATAGGGGATGCCTACGCCGCCGGACAGATTGATGAAGGCGACGTGTGCGCCGGTCTCGCGCTCCAAGCGCACGGCGAGCTCAAAGAGGATGCGCGCGAGCTTGGGGTAGTAGTCGTTGGTGACGGTGTTGCTGGCAAGGAATGCGTGGATGCCAAAGTCCTCGGCGCCCTTGGTCTTGAGCATGCGGAACGCCTCGAAGAGTTGTTCGGTGGTCATGCCGTATTTGGAGTCGCCCGGGTTGTCCATGATGCCGTTGGAAAGCTGGAACAGGCCGCCCGGATTAAAACGGCAACTGACCGTCTTGGGGATGGGGCCTGCGACACGCTCAAAGAACTCGATGTGGCTGATGTCGTCAAAGTTGACGATGGCACCCAGCTTGTCGGCGAGCTCAAAATCCGCCGCCGGCGTGTCGTTGGACGAGAACATGATGTCGTGTCCGGTGATGCCCAGCGAGCGGGCAATCATGAGCTCGGTATAGCTCGAGCAATCACAGCCGCAGCCGTATTCGTTGAGAATGGAGATGAGCGCCGGGTTGGGATTGGCCTTGACGGCAAAGTACTCCTTAAAGCCCGGGTTCCATGCAAAGGCGTCGCGCACTTCTTGCATGTTGCGGCGGATGCCCGCCTCGTCGTATAGATGAAATGGCGTGGGGAACTGCTCGACGATATGCTCGAGTGTCTCCTTGTCCACAAACGGCTGCTTGGCCGCATATGCCTCGTTGGGGGTCAATGCCATGTCCCGTAAACCTCGCTATCCAGACGGCGCCATCTGCGCATCGAATCCGCATAGCGTGGACCCAATGTCCGGATAGCGCTCCCGCATTGCTGCAGACAGTCCTGTGGGTGTTTCCCACAGGCCCACCAGGTTGTTCGTGCCCGAAAAACCCAGTTCGGCGGGTTTCGCCTCCCCACGGGGTCAAAGCCTGCCGGCTCGCCCGCGGCTCTTCGTGCCCGCGCCTCTATCAAGTGGTAAAGACCCTATCACGTTGCACTTTACCAAACAAGAGTATTCGTATATAACGTTTAAAAAATGCAGCAATATGCTGGAAACATGTGTGCCACAATCCTGTATCACAATAAGTTGCAACAGATGTGCCTCACGAAGGGATTCTCTATGACCGAGCTCCAAGAACTCCGTCGCTATCGCCGCGATCTCCATCGCATTCCGGAGCTCGATTTCGATCTTCCGCAGACTATTGCCTATATCGAGGGCGTGTTGGCGCCGCTCGCTTGCGAGGTGACCCATCCGTGTCCCAGCTGCGTCTGCGCTTTCTTCGACGCTGGCGTTGGTGCCGCGCGTGCCACGGCGATTCGCGCCGATATGGATGCGCTGCCCATCGCGGAGGCGACGGGAGCGGCCTTTGCCTCGATCCATCCCGGCAAGATGCACGCTTGCGGACATGACGGACACATGGCCATGGCACTTGCCGCCGCGACGTATGTCGACCGTACGATTCGCGAGCAGCCGGGCGCCATTAGGCGCAACGTTCTCTTTGTGTTCCAGCCGGCCGAGGAAACGACCGGTGGTGCCAAGACGGTATGCGAGAGCGGTGTGTTCGAGCGCTATGGGGCTGACCGCATTTTTGGCTTCCATGTGTGGCCCGATCTGCCTGCCGGCACGTTGGCGAGTTGTTCCGGTCCGCTGCTGGCGCGTTCGAGTGAGACACACATTCATATTCACGGGACGAGCATCCATATCGCTAAGACCTATGGCGTTCCGGTCGAGGAGTCGCACGATGCGGCGCTGGCGGCTGCCAAGTTCTTGGTTGCCGAGCGCGAACTGATGGACGAGCTGGGCACCGACGAGCCCTGTATCGGTAAGTTTGGTCTGCTGCAGGCCGGTACGGTTTGCAACGCGGTGGCGGGGGAGGCCCATGTGGCCGGAAGCCTGCGTGTGTTTACGGACGACATGTTCGACCGGGCGCGCGAAGGCGTGCGCCGCGTGCTGGACGATGCCTGTGCCGCAACGGGCTGCACGTATGATCTCGACTTTGCCGAGGGCTATCCGCCGGTCGACAACGACCCCGAGTTGTTTGTCAGCGTCGCGCCTGCCTTGCCCGGGCTGCAGCTTGTGGAGGAACCGCTGCTGATCGCCGAGGATTTCGCGTTCTATCAACGCCATCTGCCGGGCGTGTTTTTCCTGCTGGGCACGGGTATGCCAGAGGACCAAGACAACCCGAGTGATTCGGATGGCTGTCCCGCCTATGCCACAAGCGCTCTGCATACCGATAGCATGCTCTTCGACGAGGAAATCCTTCTCAAAGGCCTCGATGTCTATAAACGATTGCTTGTGATGGAGTGACGATGGAACGACGCCGACAGTCTGCCGTATATAGTCCGGGTGGATGCGGGTGCGGTTTGCTGCTGCTTCCGGTTATTGCTGTGAGCATTGGCGTGATGTTTGCGCTTGCCGGGCTTGCCGCGGCGGCGCTCGTGCTGTTTATCACTGCCATCGGCGTGACGATTTGGCTCTGCCGCAATCGCGAGCAACGCCGTGCCGACGGTAAAACCAATGTCGGCTGGGTCGTCTTTCTGATCATTGCGTACCTGCTGAGTGCCAGCTACCTTGTTTTCTTTGTCCTGTTGATGATCAGTGCCTTTACCGGGGAATCCGTCACGGTGGGTTGATGCACTGCCAGCAGACGGTCGCGCGCAGTGCGTTTGCTCGGCGTTTGGATAACTGCATTGGTCGTTTACCGCAGCCTTAGCTCTCAGCTAATGAATTCAAGTTCAATCCTTCCTACGATGTGCTGTGTACCGGCACGGTAGCCGGATCGTAGGAAGGATGAATAATGACAAAAGAGGGAAAGAAGCCGATCGGCAAGATTGTCCTAGGCGTCATCGTGGTGCTGGTTATTGTCGGTGCCGTGGGCTCTATGGGTGGCAATTCAACCGATTCGTCTGCGAGCGATTCGGCAAAGCCTGCCGAGGCGACACAGCAGGCTGAGGAGCAAAAAGAACCGCAAGAACCGTATACCATTGCTGACGAGGCTGAAGACACCTCCAATCAGTTTGCCTATAAGATCACGGGCACGCTGACCAATAACACGGACAAGGAAAAGAGCTACATTCAGATCGAATATGTTCTGTATGATGCCGATGGCAACCAGGTTGGAACGGCTCTTGCAAACACCAATCATCTGAAGGCGGGCGGCTCTTGGAAGTTCGAGGCGCTGGGTACGGTGTCTCCCGACCAGGTTGCTAGCTGGGAGCGTTCGGACGTAAGCGGTTTCTAGCATGTTGTATGCACTGGGGGAGGTGAAGTCGTATGCCCGATAAAAAGCTGACCGAGGAGTTGCTCAATGAGCTTCTCGACGCGCCGAACATCGATGGCTATATCAAAGAGCACGACTTTGCCGCCCCGTCGCTTTCGGACTACCTGAAGCAGCTACTACAGGAAAAGGGCTTGGAGCGCTCGCGCGTGGTTCGTATGGCCGATCTCAATGAGACCTTTGGCTATCAGATCTTTACCGGTGCGCGGCATCCGAGCCGCAATAAGGTGCTGCAGATTGCCTTTGCGATGGCGCTGACGCTCAAAGAGACCAACCGTGCGCTGACGGCTGCCGGGGTAAGCGTCCTTAACTGCAAGGACCGCCGCGATGCGATTATCATCTTTTGCATCGATCGCGGGTGCAGCCTCCAAAAGGTCAACGAGGAGCTGTATCGCTTTGGCGAGGAGACGGTGGGTTAGCGGCTGATATCTGAGCCGGCGGAGCTGCCGAACAACGATGCAAACGAACGGGGCGCAGATGCCATGGGGTGTCTGCGCCCTGCGCTATGATGGAGGCTATGGATACTCAGAGCCCAACATATTCCGATGACGAGCTGACCGCAGCGCTTGCCGAGCACCTGGCGTCGCTCGATCGCGACGACAGCTATCGCGTGGAGCGTGTACTTAAGCGCTCGTCCGTTGAAACAACCGAGCTCGTGTACTTTGAAGGAACCGGCGGTGGTTCGCTCGGTCCCTTTGTTCGTAAACGCATCGATGCTTCGGCTCAAATCGGCGGGGCATACGAGCGTCTGTTTGCCGCTCAGCGGGCAGGCAGGCGTTTTGAGCACCTGCCCAGAATCGTCGATTGTCGTCGTGTGGGCGACGAGCTCAACGTGGTTATGGAATACATCGAAGGGGAGACACTCGGGGCGCTGGTGGACCGTCTGGGAGCCACCCCCGATTATGCGCGTGAATTGCATCCTGCCCTATGCGATGCCGTGGGCGAGCTCCATGCCGGTTTTGCAATGGTGGGGGAGACGTCGGCGCCGGTGATCCATCGCGACCTCAAGCCGTCGAATATCATCGTGACAGGTGCCAACTATACGCCTGATGACGGCCTGACATTTTCATCGCTGGTGATTATCGACCTGGGGATCGCGCGCGTATGGCGCGATGGCGCCGATGCTGACACCGTCAAGTTTGGCACGCGACCCTATGCGCCGCCCGAGCAGTATGGGTTTGGGCAGACGAGTGTGCGCAGCGATGTCTACGCACTTGGGGCCCTGTTGTTCTTTTGCTTGACGGGAGTCGACCCTAAACCAGGGCTCGACATGCGCGAGCAATGTGAGGCATGCGGCATTCCCACTCCACTTACCGATGCCGTCTGCATGTCGATGGCGCTCGACCCGGCCAAGCGTTTTGCGAGCGCGGAAGCGTTGGGACGGGCGACGCGCGCGGCATACGATCTAAGTCGCCCCGTGCGGCCTCCTGCGCCTGTGCTTGTCCGTACTCCGGCCTCGGAGACGGTGTTGACGCCCCAAGGGCTCCAGAACCCCACAGGGCTTCCTAGGCCTGCCGCCTCCACTGCATGCGGTCTGCTCTCTCGCGTTCCGGAGTCTCTGGGGCGCATTTGGAATACGCTCGTCTGCTTCTCGCTGCTTGTGTTCTTTGTCGGAAGTCACTTTGCCGTCTTTCACCCCACGGGAGCAAACCAAAGCTACCCGACGTGGCTTCTCATAATCGAGTATTTTTTCTTTGTCGATGGCCTTATGGTGCTTATGCATTTTGCGCTGTTCGATAAGCGCCGTCTTCGTCGGCGATTCGTACTGCTCGACAGCTATCGCGGCAAGAAACTCGCGAAACTCTGGCTCAAGGCATTGGGTGTGCTGCTCCTATGCATGATCGTCATAGTCGCGGTTGCCAATGCGACCGGCGTCATTGATACTTCCGCCACCTAAAAGAAAAGGGCCCCATTGGGGCCCTTTGCAGTTGCACTTAGATGCGGTTCATTTGAGCGGCGACTTTGTTGTACCAGTCCTGCCACGTGGGCGGGCAGTACTTTTTGGCCGCAGCCGGGGTAAGGGTGGAGCCGTAGTTGGCGCCCAGATAGGCAACGTGAGCGGAGATGCCCTCGCTCCAGCTGCCAAAGCTGCGCCAACCGCCGCCGCGGGCACTCCAGCCCCAGGCGTTGTAAGAATTGGCGCAATAAGCACCCTTGGTGCTCTCGATGCAGGCGATGGCGGGGGACCAACGGGGGTCGACACCGGTATTCCAAGCGGCGACGGCAAAGTTATAGCCCTGGCCTGCCATGGGGGAGCCGGCGAGATAATTGTCGATGCGGCCTGTCCACTCATTAATGAACGAATCGTAATCGGAGCTACCGGTATTGGCGTTGTTCACCGTGGTGTCGATGGTGGTGTTGGTGTTGGTGGCCTGGCTGCTGGAATTGCTGCCGCTTACGCCCTCGCCCGAGAGCTTCTCGGCGGCAGCGGCCTTATCGGCCTCAAGCTTGGCAAGCTCGGCGGCATTTTCCTGCTCGGCTTTTGCTTGTGCCTCGCTGCGGAGCTGCTGGGCCTGCGCCAGCGCATCCTCGGCGTTTTTCTGCTCTGCCTCAAGCTGAGACTTGGCCTGCTGAAGCTCGGCCTTGTTCTGCTCGAGTTCGGTTTGCATGTTATTGAGCTCTTCGATCTCGTCGACGCTCGAGCTCGTGATCTGGTTGGTGTATTTGCAGGTCGTGATGAACTCACCCAGGCTCTGCGCGTTGACCAGGAAGCTCACGATGGGATTGGTGCCCTTCTGATACTTGTACAGATCGCGCATGGCGGAGCTTGCCTTGGCCTGCTGATCGGGAAGCTTAGCCTCGATTTCCTCGATGCTTGCCTCATTGGAGTCAATCTGCTTTTGCAGGTCATCGAGTTTGGTACGGGCGTCGTTGTAGGCGCTCGTGGCGGCTTCGATCTTCTGCTGGGCTGCGGAAAGCTGGTCCTGCGTTGCCTGCGAGGCGGCATACGCCGCAACGGGGGAGAGCATCGGCGTGGCCGTCAGCGCAACGGCGAGCGCGGCGCTCGTGATGATACGAGCCGGCTTCGACGCAATGAGCGCTGCGGTGCGATGATTCGAATGCTGCATCCAGTCCCTCTGCAATCAATCGTAGGTTATGGTTCGAACGGTATTCTACTACTGCTTTCGACCTCAACTTGAACCTTAAAGGTCCCAAAGGGTCAAGTTGAACTTGAGGCTTTGGCTTTGACCTGCAGTTATGATGAATTGTTGAGAAACCATAGAGTTCAACTTTAACGTTACAGAGCCCTGTTTGAGAGGAGTTTTGGGCTGTAAAAGCCATCTCAACGTGGGGTTTTATAACTATAGCGTGCCCTTCTGGCGAGCCTGCTCAATCTCTTCGAGGGCCTCGGCGGGGGTGAACGAACAGGTGCCGTCGCCGAGTTTGACTACCTGGATATCGTCGCCGGTATGGACCTCTCCGCCCTTTAGTACCACGCCGAAAACGCCCTCGTGGGGAAAGATACAGTCGCCGGCGAGATAGTAGATGGCGCAACGGGTGTGGCAGACCTTGCCGATTTGGCTGATTTCGACCAGGACATCGTTGCCAATCTTGAGCTGCGTTCCCAGGGGGAGCGAGAGCAGGTTGATGCCCTGGGTTGTGAAGTTCTCGCCAAAGTCGCCCTCGTGCACATCGAGCCCGCGCGTCTGCGCCGTCTGGATGGACTCTGCGGCCAAAAAGGAAACCTGACGGTGCCAATGCCCGGCGTGCGCATCGGAGGCGAGGCCAAACTGCTCGATGACGGTGTCGTGCCCGTCGGCGACGGGTGACTTACGCGTGCCTTTGTGCTCCGACGTGTTGATTGAGACGATACGGGCAGGCCCGTTGTAGGCGTCGTTTGCCGTGCACAGGGGAGCGGTCGCTTTCGCACGTTCCGCCAGCTCGCGCCTCGCGGCATTGAGGATGGGATTATCGGTCGGATGGTCTTGGGGCACGTGTGCGCCTTTCGCTCGAAGATGTCAATACGCTGAATCCTACAACAACGGTAGGTTCATTGCCCATTGTCATACAACGGTGAGCGCCGTCTTCGTGCTGGACGATTGCGTCGATTGCCATAGATACGGTGGAGCTTTGGGCGCCGGCGGCTTGGCACGCTAGAATAAATCAGTTGCGCAAAGACCGCCCGTTGTGTGGGCAGTTCATGATAGGAAGTTTCCATGGCATTGCAATTTACAGAGCGCGAGTTCATTCCCGTGCTGCTTGGTGGCGACATCAACGCCTATTCGGTGGCGCGCGCCTTCTACGAGGAGTACCAGGTCAAGAGTCTGGTCTTTGGCAAGTATCAGACGGGTCCCGCGTACCGCAGCCAGATTATCGACTACACGCCCAACGTGGATATCGACACCATGCCCGTGATGCTCAAAACCGTCAACGGCATTGCCCAAGCGCATGCCGACAAGACTATTGTCCTTGTGGGCTGCGGCGACAACTATGTCGCTCTCGTGGCTCAAGCCAAGGATGCTCATGAGCTGGCGGATAACATCGTCGCTCCCTACGCGCCCTACAGCATGCTCGAGCAGTGCCAGAAGAAGGAGATCTTCTACGAGCTGTGCGAGAAGCATGGTGTGCCCTATCCGCATACCTTTACCTTCACCATGGCGATGCTGAACGCCCAAGGCGAGGCACCTGCCGAAGTGCTCGACCAGATCGATTTTCCTTACCCGATGATTCTGAAGCCTTCTGACGGCATCATGTGGTGGCAGCACGAGTTCGAGGGCCAGAAAAAGGCCTATGAGATTGCCGACCGCGCCGAGCTGGAACAGGTCATTCGCGATTCGTATGCCAGCGGCTACACCGACGACCTGATCTTGCAGGATCGCGTGCCCGGCAACGACGAGTACATGCGCGTGCTCACCAGCTATTCCGACCGCAACGGTAAGGTCCGCATGATGTGCCTGGGCCATGTGCTGCTCGAGGAGCATCAGCCCCACGGTGTCGGCAACCATGCCTGTATCATTACCGAGCCCAACGACGAGCTCATGGGCGGCGTGCGCAAGTTGCTCGAGGACCTTCACTTTGTGGGCTATTCCAACTTTGACGTAAAGTACGACGAGCGCGACGGCTCGTTTAAGTTCTTCGATTTCAACACGCGCCAGGGCCGCAGCAACTACTACGTTACCAGCAGCGGCTTTAACGTTGCCAAGTATGTGGTGGACGAGTATGTGTTCAACCGCCCGTTTGAGCCGGAGTTTGTGACGGCGCAGGACGAGGCGCTGTGGATGGTCGTCCCCATGGGCGTCGTCGACAAGTACGTCAAGGATCCCGAGCTGCGCGCTAAGGTGCATCGCCTGGACAAGGAAGGCAAGGGCGCCGACCCTTCGTTTATGAAGGGCGACTTTGTCTTTAACCGCTGGCTGCGCATGTGGCACACCAAGCTGCGCCACTTTAAGCTGTTCAAGACGTATTACAAGTAGATGAGCGCGGCGCCCGTCCGGTTTGCATCGGGCGGGCGCGGGTATGATACGCGCAATTGCGCAAGCGTCACCAAGGAGGCGGCGATGGAAAAGCTGGGAGTTATCGGTGGCATGGGCGCCGAGGCCACGTCGTATTACTACGACCAGGTGGTGCGTCATACGGCTGCTGCCTGCGATCAGGAACATATCGACATGGTGGTGCTCTCCAAGTCGACCATGCCCGACCGCACATTGGCCATTAAGACCGGCGAGCATGCCAAGCTGCTGGCGACCATGAAAGAGTGTGCCCAGGCACTCGAGTCGCTGGGCTGCGCGCACATTGCCATTCCCTGCAACACGTCACACTACTTCTACGATCAGATCCAGTCGTTTACGAAGGTGCCGATTATCCACATGCCGCGCGAGTCGGTTCGTTATGCCCTTGCGGGTGCGGTGATGGGGGAGTGCGAGTTCGACCCCAACCTGAGTATGCCGGCCGAGCCGGTGCACAAGATTGGCATCATGGGCACCGATGGCACCGTGGGCGCGGGCGTCTACGGCCGCGAATGTAAGGCTGCGGGTGTTGAGGTCGTCTATCCCAGCGAGAAACGTCAGAACGATGTGATGTCGCTTATCTACGATGATGTGAAGGCCGGACGTGAGCCCGATATGGATAAGTTCGACCGCGTGATGTGGGAGTTTGCCCGTAGCGGCTGCGACCGCGTCATTCTGGCCTGCACCGAGCTATCGGTGCTGCAGAAGTACCGAGAGATGCCCGAGATCACCCTCGACGCCATGGATGTCCTGGTGCGCGAATCCATCATCCGCAGCGGCGCCCCCTACCGCCTCTAGCTTCCGACCTGTCAAAAAGGGACAGGTTAATTTTGGTAGGTTTTATCTGGTGAAACAGTAAAGGCCTCGGCTCGTTTGGTGCGAGCCGAGGCCTTTTGTGCTGGGCGGTTGCTGTCGGTGGTGAACTAGAACAGGAAGCCGATGGCGATGAGGGCGATGCTGACGATGAGCACGGCGATGTCTAGGCCCTTGATGGGGTAGCGCTTGTACGAGCTGGCGCGCGTACGCAGATAGAAGCCGCGCTGTTCTGCCGCCAAGGCTGTGGCATCGGTCTTGCCCACGCTCGAGATGAGCAGTGGCACACACAGTGGCAGCATGAGCTTAAGCTTCTTGATGGGGTTCTTGGTGTCATACTCGACGCCGCGTGCGGTCTGCGCCTCCATGATGGCGTTCATCTCCTGACCAAACACCGGCACAAAGCGCAGCGCCGTGGTAAAGGTGAAGGCATAGCGATACGGCACGTGCAGCACCTCGACGCAGGCGTTGGCAAGGTCGTTGAGCTTGGTCACCATGAGCATGAGGATGAGCGGTAACGCCACACCCAGCAGGCGCAGGCAGGCCTTCGATCCTGTGACGAGGCCCGTGTCGGTGATAAAACTCCACACCACGTTGCCATCGCGCATAAAGGCCAGCTGGAGCACCAGCATGATAAGCGCGAGCGGAATCAGCAACTTGAGCAGCGAGAACAGACGGTCGACGACGCCGGCATAGGCACCCAGCGCAAGGGTGAGTGCCAAAAAGCCCAGCAGCGCCACGTAGGTGTCGGACAAGAAGATGCCGACGATGATGGCGGCGGCGAGGCCCAGTTTGACGACGGGGTTCAGGCGATGCAGCAGCGTGTCACCCGGCATGTAGTCGATGACGTTAACCACGGTGGACCATCTCCTCGGTAATGCGAACGACATCGGTGACCTCGCTCACCTGCGCAAAAGCGGGCGAGACGGAAGATACCAGACGGCGCGAGAGTTCAATAACCTGGGGAGGCTCCACGTAGGCACGCCGCATGAGATCGATGTTCGAGAATAGCTCGTGCGTGCGGCCGCGGTCGAGGATGCGACCGTCGGCCATTACCACAATGCGCTCGGCAAAATCCGAGACGACTTCCATATCGTGGCAGACCATGATAACGGCGCAGCCGCGCTCGGCCATGGTGCGCACGGTTTCCATGACGGTCATGCACTCGCGGTAGTCAAGGCCGCTCGTGGGCTCGTCGAGCACCACGACTTTGGGCTCTACGACTACGACGGAGGCAAGCGCCACCATTTGTCGCTGGCCGCGCGAGAGCGAGAAGGGCGCCTCGTCGGCCGGCAAGCCAAAGTGGTCGATGACGAGCTGGGCGCGACGCAGCGCCTCGGCACGGTCGATGCCAGCAAGCTCCAGGCCAAAGGCGACCTCGTCGAGCACGGTGTCCTTGCAGATCTGACGGTCGGGGTTTTGGAAGAGGGTCGCGACCTCGCGAGCGATGCGGCTCGTGGGAACGGCTGCGGTATCCAGGCCCGTAACGCGTACGCTGCCCGAGGAAGGCTTAAGCAGGCCCATGAGCAGCTTGGTGAGCGTAGTCTTGCCGGCGCCGTTTTGGCCGACGATGCCCACGAGCTCGCCAGGATAGAGCGTCAGGCTAAGGTCGTGTACGGCGGCGCCACCATTGGGATAGGCAAACTCAACATGGTCGAAGGTGAGTACGGGTTCGGCGTCCTTGGCATGAGGACGCAACGACGGTGCATGCGGGGAACCGGCGGGCGCCTGAGCTTCGATAGCCGCGTGCGCGGGGTCGACGATGCCCGAAATCATGCGCACGGCCTCATCGACATCCAAGCAGGGGGTACCGCTTGCCAGGCCATCGGCCTCGAGGCTATTGAAGATGCGCGTGACGCGAGGGCAGTCGACGCCGATGGCACGGAGCTCGTCGGTATGCGCGAAGACCTCGTGTGGCTCGCCCTGCAGCGCGATTTCGCCATGGTTGAGCACGAGCACGCGGTTGCAGTACTCCGAGAGCAGGGCGACCTTTTGCTCAACGACGACGATGGTGATTCCAAGTGCGCGGTTTGCCTCACGCAGCGTCTCGAAGACCAACGTGGAGCTGGCGGGGTCGAGTGCCGCGGTGGGCTCGTCGAGAACCAAGACACGCGGGCGCATGGCGAGGATGGCGGCGATGGCTACCTTTTGCTTCTGTCCGCCCGAGAGCGTGGCGATCTCGCGGTCGCGCAGGTCGCTGATGCCGACGGTCTCGAGCGTATCGCTCACGCGCTGCTCGATCTGGTCGTGGGGAACGCCAAAGTTCTCGAGGCCAAAGAGCATCTCGTCCTCGACGACCGAGGCGACCATCTGCGTGTCGATATCCTGCAGCACACTGCCGACGGTTTGCGACACGTCGGTCAGCGAGACCTCGCAGGTGTCGTGACCGTCAACCATGACGGACCCAAAGAACGTGCCGGTGTAGTGGTGGGGCACGGCACCTGACAGGCAGGCGGCAAGCGTGGACTTGCCGGCGCCCGAGGGCCCGATGATGCCGATGAAATCTCCCTTGTTCACGCCGAGCGAGATGTGGCTGAGCGCCTGCTCGGTCTGCGTGCCATAGGAGAACGAGACATCGTCGACGTTGATGATCGTTTCCATGGATACCTTTCATAGTCATTGGGGACGTTCTTTAATGACTAGTCGTTTAAGAACGTCCCCAAAAGCTAGCCGTTTGGGACAGTCTTTGGTGGTGAAGCACGGAGACGGCTTTACGAAGGACCCCAGGTTAGCGCGAAAGAGGAGCGAAGCGTGCTTGGGAGCGCGAGCGACGAATGAACGCCAAGATGGGGTGGCTCGTAAAGCCGAGCGGGTTAGTTGAGCTTCAGGGCCTTCTGGATGGGCAAGTAGAGGGCGCCGACCAGAATGGCGTTAAAGACGGCGGTCATGGCGACGACGGGCAGCATGGCGGCGGCGAGCTCGCCGACCACGCCGAGCATGGCCATCTTGATGATCATGAAGATGGCGCCGGAGACAAAGGTGGTCAGGAAGGTTGCGACAATGGCGATGGCGGGCTTGACCTGACCGTTCTTGCCAGCGGCGTTGACGATGCCGGCCATGAGCATGGCGGCGATGCCCTCGGCGGCAAAATCGACGAACGGCGAAGTGGTGGTGATCTGGATCACGGCAGCCGAGATGAGGCCAATAACGAGCGCCTGGCCGATGTTGGGGCGAACGACCAGGATGGTGAGGCAGAAGGCCGAGATGATGAACTCGGGGCTGATCATGCCGCCCGAGATGCCCGAGATGGCCTTGCCGACGGTGAAGTTGAGGATGAAGCCGGCAGCGAGCAGGATGGCGAGCAGGACGAGAGCACGGACGTCAAGTTTGCCGCGGTCGGCGGTCTGGACGGTGCGGGGCTGGGTGGCGGTGGTGTTCTGAGACATGGTGAAAATCCTTTCGGAATGGGAGTGCAAGAGAAAAGCGGAGGCGCGTGATGCGAATGCGATCGGGCTCGAGATAGAAAAAGGCCCCCGGTCGAAACCGGAGGCCTTCCAATCACCTAGAGCGCAAAAACAGGCGTGAGGGACTCACTGTCGACCGATCGTATTCGCATCACGCCACCACCAGTTGTTGAGAGAGTTCATCGTGTTCTTCATGTTGGTGGCTCCTTTCGTGATGCCGTGGCGCGGTCGCACCTAGTTGCTGTTGCGCTGCACTATAGCACAGCGAAGTGTGTGCGGGGAAATCTTTTTTGAAAAGATTTCAGGCGGGTTTCCCGCCGGTCAAAAGAGCGGGCTGAGCGGGCGTGGTGACTCATGTGCCCCGCCCGCTCAGCTAAGACGTTACTCCTTATTGCGACGGTAGAGGAAGTAACCGCCCGCGGAGATGACGGCAACGCCAGCGATGGCGAATGCGGCCACCATGCGGCCATCAAAACGATCGCCAGTGGTGGGCAGGCCGCCCTTGGTGTTCGTCTTGTTAGTGGTTACCGTGGTCGTGGTGTCCGACTTGCCAGGCTTCTCAGGCTTGGCGGCCGGCTGCTCGGGCTTAGCGGGCTGCTCGGGCTTAGCGGGCTGCTCGGGAGTGCCAGGCTGCTCAGGAGTGCCGGGCTGATCCGGGGTGACCGGATCGGTGGCAAGAGCGTCCTTGGCGTAGGTGATGGACACCTTGAGGCCGTTGGTCTCGGTGTCCAGGTCGCTCGGGGTGAAGGGCTGGTCGAAGTTTTCGGCCTTCTGATAGGCGCGCATCTCCTGGAGCAGTGCCTTGCACTTCTTGTAGGTGTTCTCGGTAGCAGCCTTGCCGGCCTTGTTGGCCAGGGCAGTGCGGCCCTCGGTGGTCGTCTCGGCCAGCATGGCGGCGTCAACTTCCTTGTTCTGCTCGATGAGCTCGTTCTGGAGCGCATCGAGGTAGGCGCGGACGCTGGTGGCGAATTGTGCGCGGTTCGCGAAGCAAAGCGAGTTGATGTCCATCAGGACGTAGTTAATGGAGTTCTCGGGCTCTTCGTTGTTCACGATGTCCGTCTCGCTGCAGTGACCATAATCAACGGTCTGGTCGCTGAAGTAGGGGCTGACTTCGGTCATCAGAGCGGAGTATAGCGGGATAGCGACGGAGAACTCGGCGCAGGAGAGCATCTCCCACTGGATGGTTGCTACCTCGGAGTCATAGCCCTTTCGAATCTGGAAGAGGTTGGCCTCGGCGTTGCGGTCGGAACCGATGCTGCTGACACCGTCAGTATTGGCATTAAGGCCGGGGACTTTTTCACCGCGGTTGCCGAAGGCGCGAATCAGCTCAAACGTGTTCCAGTCGGACTTGCCGGGCTGGAAGAACAGCGGCTGCATCTCGTGAACCATGGCACCGAGCGTGACGTCATTCTTGTCCTTGTCCTTGACGATCTCGTAGTCGGTGCCCTCGGTCAGCGGAGCCATAAAGTAGTCGCGGCCCTGGATATAACGCGCCCAAGAGCCCATGCCCGTATTGTTGATAGATGCACCGTAGGTCTGGGCAACATCGAACTGTCCGTCTTCAAAGTACTTGGCGAAGCCCTTCTCTTCGGGCATAGTCTTGATCCCCTCAGAGTGGAGGCAGTTCTCAGGATCGTCAAGATTGACCTGGAAATTGAGGTTACTAATGTTGGGGTTGACCGAAGCGACGTCGTCGGTCAGCTTCATAGCGATCCACTGGTGGCCGGAAAGCGCGGCGAACAGCCAAGTCTCGGTGTTGTCGGCGATGATGATCTGGTCGTTGGAGTAGACACCCTGCTCGTCGATCAGGGTGCCGATGAGCTCGACGCCCTCGCGGGCCGTTGCGCTCTCGCCCAAGATGACGCCCGCGTAGCTGTACTCGCCGATGCCGGTATTTTTGACCTCGGGATTTGCTTTGTGGGCATGCCTAGTCGTGGGATCCGCTGCCTTGGCATCGTCGTTGTAGGAGGTGCTCAGCGTTGCGGAGCAGGAGACGCCCTTCTCATTGATGCCGGCCTCGGAGTAGGCATCCCAGCGTCCATCCCACTCAGCAGGATGGTCGCGCACGTAGCTGTAACGATACGTAGTCTTGGTCGAGGTGTAGGAGAATTCGGACTCGTTCGAGCTGTAGGTATGACCAGGGCCATGAGAGGGCTCGATGCCATAGTGTTTGAGGTAACGAGTGCCAATGTCCTCGGTGCGGCCATAGTACGTGTTACCGTCGGCCGTAAGGTTCTTGCCCATGTACATCTGCGTGCAGGCGAGCGCAGACGTCGGCATGGACATGATGGTTGCAGCTCCAAAGGCGAGGCCTATGCCTAGCTTCTTGAGCGCGTTGACGGGGTGAGTTTTCCTCATTTTCCCTCCCAGCGTGCGAAAGCCCTCTGTTGCCAGAGGGCTTCAGCCAATAAAGACACCCCATTGGCGTAACGAACTGGAAACAATATTCATCTATGAAAGAAACTTACTCGATAAGCGTAATGAAATATGCGATGAGTGGTTAATTATACTCAGTTTGTAGCTTTACTTTAATAAAGACGCCCTGTGATTACTGTAGCCGAATAAAGTAGCTGGAATGCCCGAAATGAAAATCCCCCCGCTGTTTGGCAAATGCATAAACAGCAGGGGAGACGATAATTGGATGAATATCATACCAATGTGGAATTACTTCTTCCGGCGGTGGATCACGTTGATCGCATAGCCGACGAGCATGGCCAAAACGATGATGATAAAGCCGAGCAGGGGATTGTCGTTCATAGGGTCCTCCTATTTTCCGAGCGGGGAGAATTCGTCGACGATGAGGTCGAGGCATTGTGGAAGCGCGCGGGCTCCAAAGACGCCCGAATTGCTGGAGATAATTTCGCCATCGAACTGCATGCCCAGCGACGGGGTGCAGGTGATCTTGGCTTCCTTGGTCTGGATGATCTTGAACTGCGGGCGACCGAGTACCTTGCCGGCGGGGTCGAGTGCGGCGGTGATCACAGTCGGTAGAAGCTGCACAGTTTTTACGGGTTCGATGACCGCAATGTCGACCATGCCATCGTTCATACGGCAGTCGGGGAACAGGTTGATGTCGTTTTGGATGACCGAGGTGTTGCCGGCCATGCAGCAGATGCCGTCGAGCTCCTCGACAATGCCGTCATGCTCAATCGTAAAGTGCGCCACCGTGGGATTGGGCGTGGCGAGCGCGGAGAGGAAGTAGGCGATCTCGCCGATGTCGTTTTTGGTGGGGGCGGCCTTCATCATGATCTCGGCGTCGAAGCCCGAGCCGGCGATGATGATAAAGCCGTGGCGCTTCTCGTTGCCGTTCTCGTCGAGCCAAAAGAGCTCACCCATGTCGACTTTGACCGTACGACCGGCACGGCAGGCCTTGGCGAGCGCCGCTGCCTCGGGGGCATTGCCGATGTTGTTGAAGAACAGGCAGGCTGTGCCGGAGGGGAAGACGAGCGTGGGGACACCGCACCCGCGCATCTGGTCGAGCACGTTGGAGACGGTGCCGTCGCCGCCCGAAACGACCACGCGATCAAACTCGCGCACGTCTGCCACGGCATCCTCGGGCTCCATGCCATCGCCGATAAAACGCATCACGACCTCGTCGCCGCCCTGCGCGAGGGCGTGCGTAAATGCGTAGATTTCATCTGAGCTGGGGCCCGATGCCGGGTTGTGGATGATAAGGCAGCGCATACTTACGTTCCCGTTCTGTGACTAACCGAGTATAGTTGTAAGGCAATGCCGATATCCTACCCGTGTTTTTCGGGCCTAACCTTATTCGATGGGTTGATATGTACATTTCCACACATCAGGCTCTACTCGACTTTTGCCAGCGCGCCCGTGAGTTCGACGCGATTGCCGTCGATACCGAGTTTTTGCGCGAGCGCACGTTCCATCCGCGTCTGTGCTTGGTTCAGATTGCCACCCCTGCCGAGAGCGTCGCGGTCGATCCCTTGGTAATCGACGACCTATCGCCGCTGGCCGAGCTTATGGCCGACGAGAGTGTGATCAAGGTTTTCCACGCTTGCTCGCAGGATATGGAGGTCATGCTCCATACCGTAGGCGTGCTGCCGCGTCCGATTTTTGACACGCAGGTGGCCGCCGCCTTTTTGGGCGAGCGCCAGCAGATTTCCTACGGCGCGCTCGTGCAGGCGTTTTGCGGCGTCTCATTGCCCAAGACCGAGTCACTGACCGACTGGTCGCGTCGCCCGCTGACCGATAAGCAGATTGAGTACGCGATCGATGACGTCAAGTACCTGATTGTCGCCTATACCGAGATGATGAGCCGCCTGCGCGAGCTGGGCCGCGTGGACTGGGTGCTCGACGAGCTGCGCCCGCTGGCTGACGAGTCGCACTATCGCGCCGATCGCCACGAGGCGTTCCGCAAGGTCAAACGCATCAATTCGTGCAGCCGTCACCAGTTGGGCATCGCGCGCGAGCTCGCCGCCTGGCGCGAGGACCGCGCCGAGCGGCGTAACATCCCGCGCAAGTGGGTCATGTCCGACGACACGCTGCTTGCGCTCGTTAAGCGCAATCCCGTGCGCGTTGAGGAGTTCCGTAGCATTCGCGGTACCGATCAGTTGGGGGAGCGCGACGTGGACGGTGCGCTCATGGCCATCAAGCGCGGCGCGAGCTGCCCGCACGATCGCCTGCCGCTCATGGTGCGCGGGCACCGTCAGATTTCGCCGGAGTTGGAGAGCGTGACGGACCTGATGTATGCGCTCATTCGCCTAGTTGCCGAGCGCTCGGGCGTGGCGACCTCGGTCATTGCCTCGCGCGATGACCTGGCCGACTATATTGAGCATCCCGAGCAGAGCCCCTTGCGCGAAGGCTGGCGTTTTGAGCTTGTGGGCTCGCGTCTGGACGATCTGCTTTCCGGCAATATGGGGTTGACGGTGAAGGACGGAAAAATCGAATTGCTGTAAGGAAGCCTAGCCGTTTGAGTGGGTAGAATGCCTTCAACGTGTAACTCGATTCGGAGGAATTCGCATGCCCTATTACTATGGATACGGCTTTGGCATTGACCCGCTGTACCTGCTGGTTGTTCTTGTCTGCACGGTGCTTGGCCTTGCCGCACAGAACTATATCAACTCGACATATAAAACCTGGTCCAAGGTTCGCTCGGACGGCGACACGGGCGCCACGGTCGCTCGCCGCATGCTCGACGCCAGCGGCTGCAACGCCGTGGGTATCAAGGGCGTCGCTGGTGAGCTCACCGATCATTACAACCCGCAGGACAACAACCTGTATCTGTCGGATGCCAACCGTTCAGGCGGGTCGGTCGCAAGCGTTGCCGTCGCCTGCCACGAGGCGGGCCATGCCGCCCAGCGTCAAAGTGGTTATGCCATGATGAAGGTACGCACAGCCCTCGTGCCGGTCGTCAACTTTACCCAGAACACTTGGACCATCGTGTTGCTCATGGGTCTGTTTATGAACATCGCGGGACTCACGACCCTCGCGCTGATCTTCTTCTCGTTTAGTGTGTTGTTCCAGTTGGTTACGCTGCCGGTCGAGATTGATGCCAGCCGCCGCGCCGTGGCGTATATCGAGCAGTCGGGTATGAGCTCCAAGCAGGTCAACGGTGCCAAGAAGGTCCTGACGGCAGCCGCGCTTACCTATGTTGCCGCAGCGCTCACTTCGATCATTCAGCTGCTCTATCTTATGGCTCGCTACAACAGAAACTCCAACCGATAACAAATTGGCTTGACAGGCGCCGCGGAGATTTGTGTCCCCGCGGCGCTGTACTATGTGTTGGACTTGAATTTGCACAGGGCCGGAGCCCATGTGCACGATGACGAAAGGAGGCTGCGTGGCAGGCTGGAATCTGACCGGCAATGCCGTTTCCGCCGAGTTCGACGGTTCGGATGAGCAGGAGCGCAAGGAGCTCAGCGTGAGTCAGGCGGTAGAGATCGCTGCCGGTGCGCTCGATGCCATTCCGCAGCTGAGCGTCCTGGGCGAGGTCACGGGCTTCCGTGGTCCCAATGCCCGAAGCGGCCACTGCTACTTCCAAATCAAGGACGACTCGGCGGCCGTCGACTGCATCATCTGGAAGGGCGCCTATCTCAAGCGCACGTTCGATCTGCGCGACGGCATGCAGGTGAGCTTTAAGGGCAGCTTCAATCTCTATAAGGCCACGGGCCGCATGGGCTTTGTCGCTCGCTCGTTCTCGCTGGCGGGGGAGGGCCTGCTGCGTCAACAAGTGGCGCAACTGGCCGAAAAGCTACGCCGCGAGGGGCTGATGGACGAAGCGCGCAAACGTCGCATTCCGGTGTTCTGCTCACGCGTGGCGGTCGTTACCTCGCTTTCGGGTGCCGTAATCGACGACGTCAAGCGCACATTGCGTCGTCGCAACCCGCTCGTCGAGCTCGTTTGCGTGGGCGCCAGGGTTCAAGGCGAGGGTGCGCCGGCCGAGCTTATCGAGGGCCTGCGCCGTGCCGCCGCCGTCACACCGGCGCCCGACTGCATCTTGCTGGTGCGCGGCGGCGGCTCCTTTGAGGACCTCATGACCTTTAATGACGAGGAGCTTGCCCGCGCGGTGGCGGCTTGTCCCGTGCCCGTGGTGACCGGCATTGGCCATGAGCCCGATACCTCGATTTGCGACATGGTGAGCGACCGTCGCGCCTCTACGCCTACGGCGGCGGCCGAATCGGTGGCGCCGGCTATGACGGAGTTGGCCGATGTGCTCGAGGCGCGCTATCAGCGTCTGGGTGCCGCGATGGCATCGATGATTGGGTCGGCCCAGGTCGACCTGGAGATGCTCGATCAGCGCGGTCGCCGTGCCTGGAATACCTATACGGCTCGCTTGGGCGATGCGCTCGATGCGGCTGCGTGCCGCCCGTGCCTCAACGACCCAACGTTTATGGTTGAGCGTCGCGAGTCAGAGCTTGCGCTGACTGCCGATCGCCTGTCGGGCGCCATAGTACGCTCGGTCGGGACATTCCGCTCCAACTTTGAGCGCCTGCCCGAGCGCCTGGTTGCAAGCACCTCGGGGCTCGATGGCAAACGCCATGCGCTCACGCTCGCGAGCTCTCGCCTGGAGCATCAGGGGCGCACGATGCTCAACAAGCCAGCATCCGACCTGGGCCGTGCGGCAGCCTCGCTCGATGCCCTGTCGCCGCTCAAGGTGCTTGCCCGTGGTTATTCCATCGCGTACAGCGATGATGGGGTGGCCACGAGCGCCAAGACCTTTAAGCCCGGCGATGCCATTCGTGTACGCATGGCAGACGGCAACGTGGCGGCAACGGTCAATACGGTCGAGTAGGCCGCGTTTCACAGCGATAAACCTTTAGGAAAGGAAACAGATATGGCAGAAAAGACCCCGGTCGAGCAGCTTACGTACAAGCAGGCTTCGCAGGAGTTGGAGCTCATCATACGCAGCTTGGAATCGGGCGATATGGAGCTCGAGGAGTCGCTTGAGAGCTATACCCGCGGCGTCGAGCTCCTCAAGAGCCTGCGTACCCGCCTGTCCGATGCCGAGCAGAAGGTCTCGGTGCTCCTGAAGGACGTCGACGGCAACGACGTGCTCGCCGACGGCGAAGCCGCCAACACCGACGACAGCCTTTCGTTCTAACCATCTCGACCAAATATAATTACCTTGGTCTGTAAGAAAGGAACCAACCATGTGTGATTGCATCTTCTGCAAAATTGCCAACCACGAGATCCCTTCGACCGTTGTCTATGAGGACGACCAGGTCATCGCCTTCGACGACCTCAACCCCCAGGCGCCGGTCCACACGCTCGTGATCCCCAAGAAGCACTACAGCGATATCGCCGATAACGTGCCGGCCGAGACCATGGGCGCCATGGCTCACGCCATCCAGGAGGTCGCTAAGGCCAAGGGCCTGGAGGACGGTTTCCGCGTCATCTCCAACAAGGGCGTCAACGCCGGTCAGACCGTCATGCATTTCCATATGCACGTCCTCGGCGGCAAGAACTTGGGTGAGAACCTCATCTGAGGGCGCGTAGGCCGTCGACTTGGCTGCCTTTGGAGTAATCTATGCAGCTTTCTCAACTCGAATACCTTCAAGCGGTAGCGAACTATGGCGGCGTGCGCAAAGCGGCTCGCGCCGTTCACGTGAGCCCACAGGCTGTCTCGTCGGCAATTAAGAAACTGGAGTCTGAGTATCAGATCGTTTTGCTCAATCGATCGGCGGGGGAGGCTGTTTTGTCTCCGGCGGGCAGAGAATTTGCGCGTCGTGCACGCGTGATCCTGGCACAAGTCGACGATCTCAAAAAGTACACCCAATCGGGGAACGGTGGCGTTTCGCCCGACGGCCACTTTCGTCTTTACGTCCCCTGTCTTCACGGGCGGGGGCGTCTTTTTTCCGAAAACTGGTACGACTCGTTTGAAAGCTCGCACCCTCAGATTCACCTTGATGTGTGGCATCAGCCAACGGCTACATGCTTTGAATCACTTGTGCTTGGCATTTCGGATGCGGCCATCTCATTTGAGGAACCAAGGGACAGTGTCCTTTCTTCGAAATACTTGGGTGAAAAGGAGCTCAAGATTCTTTCGTGCCCAGCGGGTCATCAATCTGTGGGTGCTATGACCGTTCGTGAGTTACTGGGCGGCAGGTTAGCTGTTCCCATTAATTTGTCGCCCTGTCTCAATGCGATCAATCAATGCCCCGAAGCTCAGCTGGTTAATTTCCGCTTCCGCGACGTCGAATACGGAAACAGAGCGCAGGCTGAGTTTCTTCAAGCCGGGGGATTGATATTGGGTTTTTCTGGCTCTTCTCTCGCATCAGATGGGTCGGAAGTGAGCGAGTACTCTATTGAAGGTTCGCATGACGTAGCCTTGCCCATCTACTTTTGCTATCGACAAAATGCCTGGACCGATCGACACCAGACGGTATTTCTTCACCTATTGCGTCATCTTGCTTCGTGAAGCCATTTGGCCTCGTGTCGTCAAGTGAATGTTGACGCCTTTTAACACATGACTGACGGCTTTGCCCTCATGCTTTTCCAAGATTCCGATTTAGATTGTTGACTCTTGGAGGGCGGAGCATGAAAAACCGTACGGTTTTGCTTTATATGACGTTTGTTTTTCTGTCGAACTTCAGCACCATTTTGTATTTTCTGACGGTTTACCTTGAATTCGTCGGATTCTCGATGGTGGCGATTTCTAGCATGATGATTGCATATCAAGTGAGCAAGTTCATCCTTGAAGTTCCCACTGGCTATATTGCTGATAGGTTTGGACGAAAGACAAGTGGTCTCGTTGGCGTCGTGGGGATGCTTGGATACTATGTCGCCCTGCTTCTCGTCCGTTCTCCTCTGCTTTTAATCGGCGCGTTTGCTCTCAAAGGTTTTGCCGTTGCATGTGTGAGCGGATCCATAGAAGCGATTTACATTGACAGCGTCTCTCAGGACCAGCTCGTAAGACTTAATGTCGTTGAGCGATTTATTTTCTATGCCTCTTATGCCATCTCCGCTTGCGTGGGCGGTTTCATTTCGTCCGTTGGCGCGTATCTCATTGGGCTTTCGGTCGATATCATCACAATGGTGCTGACATTGGTTGTCGTTGTCTGTATTCCTGAGGCGAGAAGAGAGGGCGCTGCGGTGACACCTGGGCATGGAATGAGCCCGAAGATGATCGGTGCTGCTATTGCGGGTAATGGCATTCTTCGTTCAGCGTTCATCATGGACTGCTCTCAGGCATTTGCTTTTGTCGCCCTGGAAGACTTTTTCTCACTGTTGCTTGCGGGTCGCGGAATGAATGCCGTCGCTTCGGGTGTGATCATTGCGGTCCAGCTTCTTGCCTCGGCCTCCATGGGGCTTATTGTGCCCAGTGTGATTGCTCATGTCGACAAGGGCCGTTTTGCGCGTATTTGCGGCATCGTGCGCCTTTCCCTGGCTGCTCTGTTTTTGATTCCCTTTACTCCGGTCTATTTGCTGCCCGTGTTCTATGTACTGCAGACGGTCGCGTACTCGTTATTTGCTCCAATTAAATACTCAATTTTTCAAAATGCTGTCGATTCTTCGATGCGCTGTTCACTGATTTCGGTCCAAAGCCAGATGGTGGCGGTGGGTGCCATCCTTTTCTATCTGTTCAATGCTGCGTTGAGCAGCATCGCGGGCATTCGAGTCGTATTGCTTGTTGCGCTCGGGATTTCTTCCCTGGTGTATATCCCCGCGCTATTTCGTCTTACAAGTCAAAGGCCATGAGTATTTAGGCACCGATAACTTATATATCAACGCAATAAACCCGAGCGCGAGGGCGTTTGGGTTTATTATTGAAGCGTATGTAACCTGGCGGCGCCACACCGCCTGTTAGTAGGGAGACACATGAACGTTCTGGTCGTCAACGCAGGATCTTCGACCCTTAAGTATCAGGTCATCGATACCAAGTCCCACAAGGTGTCCGCAAAGGGCTCCTGCGAGCGCGTCTGCTTTACCGGCGGTACCTTCACCCACGCTGCCAACGGTTCCAAGAAGGTGACCGAGAACATCGAGTTCCCCGACCACAAGGTCGCCATCGAGGTCGTTCTGAAGGACCTCGAGGCCAACGGCGTCAAGATCGAGGGCATTGGTCACCGTATCGTTCAGGGTGGCTGGTACTTCGGCGATTCCTCCCTCGTCGACGAGGACGTCCTCGCCAAGATCCGCGAGGTCGCTCCGCTGGCGCCGCTGCACAACAACCCCGAGGCCAACGTTATCGAGTACTGCCTGGAGCAGTATCCCGACCTGCCCAACGTCACGGTCTACGACACCGCTTTCCACTTCAACATGCCCGAGGTCGCCAAGACTTACGCCCTGCCCAAGGACGTCTGCGACAAGCTGCACATCCGTAAGTACGGCGCCCACGGCACCAGCTACCGTTACATCTCCAAGAAGGTCGCCGAGATGACCAACGGCGAGGCTCGCAAGGTCGTCGTGTGCCATATCGGCTCCGGCGCTTCCCTGTGCGCCATCGAGGACGGCAAGTGCATGGACACCACCATGGGCCTCACCCCGCTCGACGGCGTCATGATGGGCACCCGCTGCGGCTCCATCGACCCGGCTACCGTGTGCTACCTGCAGCGCGAAGGCGGGTATACCTTCGACGAGGTCGATGAGATGATGAACAAGAAGTCCGGCCTTTTGGCTGTGACCGGCGGCAAGACCAACGACTGCCGCAACGTCGAGGAGCTCGCCGCTGCCGGTGACCCCGAGGCTCAGCTCGCCTTCGATATGTTCGTCTACAAGATTGCCGCCAAGGCTGCCGAGATGGCCACTTCCATGTGCGGTATGGACACCCTGGTCTTTACCGCCGGCATCGGCGAGCACGCTCCGGCTGTTCGCGCCGGCGTTGCCGACCGTCTGGCCTTTATGGGCGTCAAGATGGATCATGCGCGCAACGCCCTGCGTGGTGACGGCGCTTGGTGCCTGTCTGCCAAGGATTCCAAGGTCAAGATTTTCGTCATTCCCACGGACGAGGAGTTCATGATCGCTTCCGACGTCGAGCGCATCGTCAACGGCAAGTAATTGCAAGAGGGGAGGGGCTGGACGACCAAGTGCCGTTCAGCCCCTCTTTTGCGCTCGTTGGGCGATATGCCTGATAGTTATTTATTAAGTTGTGATAACTTCTTATTAACATGCGGCCGCCTTAAGGGGTCTGCGTCGACCGTATTGCACTGCAAAGGAGTCTCATGAACGTACTTGTTGTCAACGCCGGCAGCTCAAGCCTTAAATATCAGCTTTTGGATACCGATACCCGAGAGGTTTTCGCCAAGGGCAACTGCGAACGTATCGGTTCGGACATGGGCATCTTTGGCCACTCCGAGAACGGTGGCGCCAAGCAGACCGAGGAGGTCCCTTTCCCTGATCATCGCTCTGCTATCGCTCGCGTGCTCGAGGAGCTTGAGAAGACCGACTTTACGATTGGTGGCATTGGGCATCGCATCGTTCAGGGCGGCTGGCACTTCGATGATTCCGCAGTTGTCGACGATGAGGTCATGGCTAAGATCCTTGAGGTGGCCCCGCTCGCTCCGCTGCACAATTACGGCGAGGCCGCAGCAATCGAATATTGCCGCGAGAAGTATCCGGAGCTGCCCAACGTGGCCGTCTTCGACACCTCGTTCCACATGACCATGCCCGAGGTCGCCTACACCTACGCGCTGCCCAAGGACGTGTGCGACAAGTACCACGTGCGCAAGTACGGCGCACACGGTACGAGCCACCGCTACGAGTGGATGATGGCCAAGGAGATCCTGGGCTCGCGCTGCCACCGCCTGCTTTCGTGCCATCTGGGCAACGGTGCTTCGCTTGCCGCCATTGAGGACGGCGTGTGCCGCGATACCACGATGGGCCTCACGCCGCTCGATGGCCTGATGATGGGCACCCGTTGTGGTTCCATTGACCCGGCCACCGTGTGCTACCTGCAGCGCGAGGGCGGCTACAGCTACCAGGAAGTCGATGACATGATGAACAAGCAGTCTGGTCTGCTTGCCATCTCGGGCATCTCCAACGACGCCCGCGACATCCGCACGCGCGCCTCCGAGGGCGACGAGCGCTGCCTGCTCGCCTTTGATATGTTCGCCTACAAGGCCATGCAGCAGGCCGGCTCCATGATTGCTTCCATGGCGGGCGTGGACACCATCACCTTTACCGCCGGCATCGGCGAGAACGACTGGTCGATCCGCAAGGCCTTCTGCGACTGCTTTGAGTGGCTGGGCGTACGCATCGACAACAACAAGAACCGCGAGGCTGTGGGCAACGGCCCGCAGGTTATCAGTGCCGCCGGTTCCGCCGTCACGGTCATGGTCATCCCCACCGACGAGGAATACATGATCGCCCACGACGTCGAGCGTCTGACCAAGAACAACTAACGCGCGCATTTGCAAGTAAACGAAAGGCCTCCAGAGCAACAGCTCCGGAGGCCTTTTGCTAGCGGGCGGAAATTCCTGTCCCGAGGGGATATGTACGCTACTCAGCCATCTGAGCCTGGACGGCGGTGATGGCCACGACACCCACGATGTCGTCGGCAGAGCAGCCGCGCGAAAGGTCGTTGACCGGTTTGGCGATGCCCTGCAGGATGGGGCCGTAGGCGTCAGCACCGGCGAAGCGCTGGACCAGCTTGTAGCCGATGTTGCCGGCCTCGAGGTCGGGGAACACGAGCACGTTGGCCTTGCCGGCAACGGAGGAGCCGGGAGCCTTGAGCTGGGCGACGGTGGGGACGATAGCGGCATCGAGCTGCAGGTCGCCGTCGATGGCGAGCTCGGGAGCCTTCTCCTTGCAGAACTTCACGGCCTCTTGGACCTTCTTGGCGACCTCGCCACCGGCGGAGCCCATGGTGGAGTAGGAGAGCATGGCCACGTGCGGCTCAACGTTGCCCATGAAGGTGGACCAGGAGTGAGCGGAGGCGATGGCGATCTCGGAGAGTTCGTCAGAGGACGGGTTGATGTTGAGGCCGCAGTCGGCGAAGATCAGCGTGCCGTCGGTGCCGAACTGCGGGGTGTCGGTGCACATCACGAAGAAGGCCGAGACCAGCTTGGTGCCCGGGGCGGTCTTGAGGATCTGAAGTGCAGGGCGCAGGGTGTCGGCGGTGGAGTGGCAGGCGCCGGAGACCAGGCCGTCGGCGTCGCCCATCTTGACCATCATGGTGCCAAAGTAGGTGGCGTCCATCACCTGGGCGCGAGCCTGCTCGATGGTAACGCCCTTCTTGGCGCGGAGCTCAGCAAACTTCTGCGCATACTCCTCGTGCTTCTCGGCATTGCGCGGGTCGATGACGGTAGCGCCGGGAACGTTGATCTCGTCGGGGTTGCCCAGGATGACGATCTTTGCCAGGCCCTCCTCGATGATTTTGGTGGCCGCGACGATAGTGCGCGGATCCTCGCCCTCGGGCAGGACGATCGTCTTAAGGTCGGCCTTGGCGGCAGACTTCATACGGTTTAGGAAATCGCTCATGTTACTCCTTACAAGCGTTTCGCTAAGCTCCAGGCACCCGGCTGTTCACGAATAAACCCGCTGCTAGCGGGTTTACCTTTCAATTATGTACGCCGCGGTGCTTGAGCTTTCCTTGTGTGGCAAGCTCATTATAGGACGCATTAGCGCTATAATCGCTCTGATAAATATGTCTCGAAGAATGTTCGAGAAAAGCCCAGCTAACGAGCCCGTGGCTTTTGACAAGGAGTATCGATGCAGATTACCTCAGGCCTGCCTGAAGGCTTTAACGCCGGCGCGTACGACATGATTGTCGTCGGTGCTGGATATGCCGGTGCCGTTTGCGCCCGCCGTCTTGCCGAGACCATCGGCTATCGTGTTGCCGTTTTGGAGCGCCGTAGCCACATTGCGGGCAATGCCTATGACTGCACTGACGAGGCCGGAATCCTGATTCACGAGTACGGTCCGCATATCTATCACACCTTTAACGAGCGCGTGCACAATTTCCTGTCGCGCTTTACCAAGTGGACGGATTATCAGCACAAGGTGCTCGCCAACATCAACGGTACCCTTATGCCCGTGCCCTTCAACCATGCGAGTCTCAAGCTCGCCTTTGGTGACGAGCGCGGCGAGGAGCTGTATCAGAAGCTCGTGGAGACCTTTGGCAAGGATGTCAAGGTGCCCATTATGGAGCTGCGTAAGAAGAACGACCCGGATCTTGCCGAGGTCGCCGATTACGTCTACGAGAACGTCTTTTTACATTACACCATGAAGCAGTGGGGCCAGACGCCCGATCAGATCGACCCCTCGATCACCGGCCGCGTTCCCGTCTTTGTGGGCGATGATGACCGCTACTTCCCGCAAGCTCCCTTCCAGGGCATGCCGCAGGAGGGCTACACGGCGCTCTTTGAGCACATGCTCGACCACGACCTGATCGACGTGTTCTGCGATGTGGACGCCCGTGACCTCTTTGAAATCGACGACACCACCGTCAAGATCGACGGCAAGGTCTATGGTGGCGAGATCGTCTACACCGGTCCACTCGACGAGCTGTTCAACCTCGACTTGGGTGCGTTGCCGTACCGCACGCTCGATATGAAGTTCGAGACGCTCGATATGGACCAGTTCCAGCCCGTGGGCACTGTCAACTACACCACGAGCGAGGACTACACGCGCATCACCGAGTTCAAGAACATGACCGGTCAGGTCCTGCCCGGCAAGACCACCATCATGAAGGAGTACTCCAAGGCCTATACGCCCGGCTCGGGCGAGACGCCGTACTACGCCATTCTTGAGCCCGAGAACCGTGAGCTCTATGAGCGCTATCTTGAGCGCGTCCAGAACCTGACGAACTTCCACCCGGTGGGTCGTCTGGCCGAGTATCGTTACTACGATATGGACGCCGTGACCAATTCTGCCCTCGATCTTTCGGATGAGATTATCGCCTGCCATGCATAAAGTCATAACATTCGGTATTCCCTCGTATAACGCCGCCAAGGACATGGACCATTGCATCACCTCCATCTTGGAGGGGAGCAATTACGCTACCGATATCGAGATTATCGTGGTGGACGACGGCTCCAAGGACGAGACGGCCGATAAGGCCGATGAGTGGGAGGCACGTTATCCTGGAATCATCCGCGCGGTGCACCAGGAGAATGGCGGTCACGGTATTGCCGTCCTTTCGGGTCTGCGCGAGGCGCAGGGCACCTACTACAAGGTTGTCGACTCGGACGACTGGCTTGACGGCGCTGCCCTTTCGACCATGCTGTCGATTCTGCGTGGCTTTGAGGAGCGCGACCAGCGCGTTGACCTGTTTATCTCGAACTACGTGTACGAGAAGGTTTACGAGGGCACGCATACCGCTATTGGCTACAAATTTGCCCTGCCGCGCAAAAAGATCTTTTCCTGGGATCAGATCGGTCATTTCCGCCTGGACCAGAACCTTCTCATGCACAGCCTGTGCTATCGCACGGATGTGCTGCGCGAGTCCAACCTTCCCATGCCGCCGCACACGTTCTATGTGGACAACATCTACGCCTACGTGCCACTGCCGCGTTGCAAGACCATGTACTACGCCGACATCGACCTCTACCGCTACTTTATCGGTCGCGAGGGCCAGAGCGTCAACGAGGCAACGATGGTCAAGCGTCTGGACCAGCAGTTCCGTGTGACGCGCATCATGATGGAGTCGTACCACCTGTACAGCGATGTTGAGTCGTCGCGTCTGCGCTCGTACATGATGGGCTATTTCACCATGATGATGGCGATCTGCTCGGTGCTCACCAAGCTTTCCGAGGAAGATTGCGCCGACGAGCGCCTAAAGACGCTGTGGAATGATTTGAAGGCCTACGACGAGCGCATGTATCGTCGTGCCCGCTACGGCGTGGTCGGGTTCTTCACCAATCTGCGCGGACGGGCCGGAGACAAAACCACGCTCGGCCTATACCGTCTTGCCTCAAAGATCTTCAAATTCAACTAGCTGCTGAGTATTCGTTGCTGATAGGTTGACTGGGCCCCTTGGCCTTTAGTTTGCTACTGCGAACAGTCCTGCTCGCACGGAAAGCACATTTAGTGCTTTCCGGCTCGTGCGGAACTTGTATCAAACTAAAGGCCAAGGGGCCTCTGCAATAAGAATCGATTGTCAGGCTGCCTGAATTTGAAGATCTTAGACGCGCGGTACACAGGGGCCTGGGCTGAAAAAATATTAGTTGGTAGTCGGTCGGAGGCGGGCGGGCATTACGTTTGTTGCGAGTTCCGCACGAGCCGAAGAGCACTTAATGTGCTCTTCGTGCGAGCCAGGACTGTAGAGCAGCAAACATAACCAAGCCCCACCGGGCAACCGGACGAGCTAGTTTACTTTGCGGCGCCGGGGATGCCGTGGGAGGTTTTGGCGGTTTTGGCTCCGTTTACGATGGCGGTTTCCAGGGCCCTTACGGCGAGCATGCCCAGCAGGTCTAGGGGAACGGCGGCGCTTGCCTGGGCGCCCAGTTTGCCGCTGGCGAGGGTGTAGATGGTGTCGCCGTCGTTGGTGGTGTGTGTGGGGCGGATGGCGTGTGCGTAGGCGTCTGCGGCCATCTGGGAGACCTTGGTGGCTTGTGCCTTAGTGAGTTCCACGTTGGTGATGATGCAGCTGATGGTGGTGTTGGTGCGGTCGAGCGGCATCTGCATGGATCCGGCGGCGGCAAAGGCTGCGAGTTCCATGTCGACGATCTGGTCGCTATCGGCTGCGGCGCGCATGCCGGCGACCCACTCGCCGGTGAAGGGGTCGACAACGTTGCCGCAGGCGTTGACTGAGACCACGGCGCCCACCTTGATGGGGCCGAGCGCCACGGCAGCAGCTCCAAGGCCGGCCTTCATGCAGGTGGCAGGCCCCATGAGCTTGCCTACAGTGGCGCCGGTGCCGGCGCCTACGTTGCCCTGTTCGAGCTTGGTGGGGGTGTGGTCGAGTGCTTCGCGCACGGCGGCGATGCCGGCCTCAATGTCGGGGCGAACGGTGGGGTTACCAAAGGCGAGATCGAAGATACAGCTGGAGCACACGATAGGCACCTGCGTGGGGCCGACGGGAAGGCCGATGCCGCGTCTCTCAAGCTCGCGAGCGACGCCGCTTGCGGCCTCGAGGCCAAAGGCCGATCCGCCCGAAAGGCAGACGGCGTGGACCTTGTCGACGGTGTTCTCGGGTCGTAGCAGGTCGGTCTCGCGCGAAGCGGGAGCGCCACCGCGAACGTCAACGCCGCCGGTGGCGCCCTCGGGTGCCACGATTACGGTGCAACCGGTGCCTGCCTCATCGTCCGTATAGTTGCCATAGCAAAAGCCATCGACATCGCAGACGTCAATGGCCTCGAGCAGTGTATCCATGTTTAACTCCTATCGGTTTTCCGCCGCGCCTTGTGCCCGGTCGGGATCCGTACGGTACGCCAAAATTGTAGGCGCTGGGGAATACCCAGCGCCAGATGCAATTACGAGAGTTTTTGAATCGCGCGCGCGACGCGGGCGATGGGTAGGCCCACTACGTTATAGAAGTCGCCCGAAATATCGTGCACGAGCATGCGGCCGCCTGTGCCCTGGATGCCGTAGGCGCCTGCCTTATCCATGGGCTCACCCGAGGCAACGTAGTGCTCGATCTGCTCGTCGGTGAGCTCGTAGAATGTCACGTCGGTCACATCGACAAACGACAGGCTCTCGGCGGCATGCGGGGCGGCCGTATCGCCTGCCTTAACGATGCAGACGCCGGTTGCGACCTGGTGCGTGCGGCCCGAAAGCTCACGGAGCATGGTGCGCGCCTCGCCCTCGGTTGCCGGCTTGCCCAAAATCTTGCCGTCGAAGGTGACGATGGTGTCGGCCGCGACCGTCAGTTCTTTGGGCTCGGCATACTCGGCAGCAACGGCAGCCGCCTTGGCGCGTGCCAAGCGCTCGACAAGCGTGAGCGGAGCCTCGCCATCAAAGGGCGTTTCGTCGATCTCCGCGGGAATCACGCGAATGTTGTAGCCTGCCTCGCGCATCAGCTCCATGCGGCGCGGCGATTGCGAAGCCAAAATCATAGTTGGATGCCCTCGGCGACCTTCTCGACGGCCTTGTCGCCAGCGAGCGTGCGCAGCAGCTCCAATGCAAAGGGGAGTGACTGTGCCATGCCGCTGGCAGTGATGATGTTGCCGTCTTGCGTGACCTTCTCGCCAGTATAGGCGCCTTCGGGGAAGCTTTTCTCAAAGCCAGGGAAGCACGTGGCGTGGCGCCCCTCGAGTAGGTCGAGCTCGCCCAGGATAAACGGGGCGGCGCAGATGGCGGCGACGTGCTTGGTCGCGGCGAACTCGCAGACCACGTCGCAGACACGCTGATCGGCGCGCAGGTTGGTGGCACCGGGCAGGCCGCCGGGCAGCACGACGCAGTCGTACTCGTCAAAGTTGATCTCATCAAAGAGCGCATCGCAGGTCACGGGGATCTGCAGCGAGCTTACGACCTCACGCGTGGGCATAATCGAGACGAGCGTGGCACGCACGCCGCCGCGACGCATGACATCGACCATGGTCAAGCATTCAATAGTTTCAAAGCCATCGGCGGCGAGAACGGCAACGCTGGGCATGAGGGTTCCTTTCATAGGCGGCATACAATTAGCCGTCTTATACCCCGAAGACCTCCGCTTGCCACGCTCGATTTCCCAATGATTTTTCTGAGCAATGATTAAGTGGCTAGTTGCGCCTAAGGTGGACGACGGTCTCGCAGTGGAAGGTTTGTGGGAACAGGTCGACTGGCGTGATCTTTACGGGGGAGAAGGTGCCTTCTTCGACAAAGCGTTTGAGATCGCGCGCCAGGGTGGCCGGGTCGCAGCTCACGTAGGCGACATCGTGGGCACTCGTGCTGGCGATAAGGTCGATCGCTTCGGGGGCGAGGCCTGCGCGCGGCGGGTCGACCACCAAGACGTCGGCATCCTGGTCGGGGAACTCGCGCACCGCGTCTCCGCCAATGACGTCGACGTTATCAAGCTTGTTGATCTCCAGGTTACGGCGCAGGTCGCGCACGGCGGGGCCGTAGGCCTCGACGGCGGCGACAAAGTCGCAGCGGCGGGCGAGCGGCAGGGTAAAGGTGCCGGCACCGCAGTACAGGTCCACGGCAAGCTCGTCTTCCTGCGGATCGAGCGTTTCCATGACAAGCTCGATCAAAATCTCGGCACCCTTGGTGTTGACCTGGAAAAAAGACGGGGCAGACAAGCGCATCTGACCCTCGGCGATATTCTCGGTCCATGAGCCCTCTCCGGCGAGCATTTCGACCTTGGAAACACGGCGGGCCTTCTTTTCGCCCTTGCTCATCACGCGTACGACACTTGTGGGGTGCGCGGCGTCTGCCAACACGCGCGAGACTTGCGAGCGCGGGAAAGAGCCCGTAGGCGTCCAGAGCGCCACCTCGAGTGCCTTGGTGCGACGCGAGGCGCGAATGCCCACGCGCTCAAGGCCCAGGTCGTGGCTGCCGCTCAGATAATTGAGCGCGCCGACGACCGATTTGAGTGCCTTGGGGAAGCGTTTGTCGAACAACGGGCACGAATCGACGGTCACGATCTTGCGAGGATCGACACCGTGCATGCCAAGACGCACGCGGCCGTTGACGACGGTCGGTTCGAGCTCGATTTTATTGCGGTAGCCCCAATCATCCTTGGTGTGGCGGATGGGTTGCACCAGTTCATCGACTTGATCGGGGCTGAACTTGCCGATACGCTCGAGCGTGGAGCGCAGATTTTGCTCCTTGGCGGCGAGCTGTGCCGTGCGTGAGAGATTGCCCCACGAGCAGCCGCCGCAGATGCCCACGAAGGGGCAGGGAGACTGAATGCGATCGGGGCTTGGCTCCAGAATCTCGGTGGTGCGGGCACGCATGAACGACTTGCCGTCCTGTACGACCTCGGCCTCGACGGTGTCGCCCGCCACGGCGCCCTGCACAAAGACGGCCTTGCCGTTGTCGGCGTGCGCCAGCCCGTCGGCGCCGTAGGTCATCGATTCTATAGTGAGCTTCATATTCCTGCCTGTCATTCGCGTTGTTGTTCGCACCATGGTAGCAGGGAAAAGCGCCCCGCATCCGAGGCTTTCCTCAAATGCGGGGCGCTTCTACAAACTGCTTCTACAAACGATTATTTCGTCTTGCCGGTAATGAGCGTCTTAAGACCCAGGCCGATCAGACCCAGGCCCATGCGCACGCGGCCGGGGCGATGGCGCTCGATGGCCTTGGTCTTGCCGGCGGGCTTATCGCGACGGGCGCTCGTCTCGGGTGCGGGCTTGATGACCTGCGGATCGGGCTGAGGTGCAGGTGCAGGCTCGGGCTCAATGACGGTCGCCTGGACCTCTTGGACCTTGGGTGCTACTGGCTGCGGCTCGGCCTCGGAGGCAGGTTCCGCCTCAATGACGGGCTCGGGCGCGGCCTCGGCGTTGCGATAGGCGCGCTCCAGCAGGGCTTCCTGTGAGTTGAAGGGTTTCTCACCCTCTGCACGCTCCACGGGGACCCAGGTGCCGTCGCTCGTGAGGCTGCGGGCCTTCACGTTGTCGCGCAGCTGCATGCCCATGTACTCGTGCACCAGGGCGCGGCAGGTGGGGTCGAGCACGGGGAAGGCAATCTCCACGCGGTGCTCGGTGTTGCGCGTCATCATGTCTGCCGAGCTCAGGTAAATCATGTCCGAGTCCACGCCGAAAGCATAGACGCGCGCGTGCTCCAAAAAGCGTCCGACGATGGAGCGGACATGCACGTTCTCGGTCTTGCCCGGAACACCGGGCTTGAGGCACGAGATGCCTCGGATGATCATGTCTACGCGCACGCCGGCACACGATGCCTCGGCGATCTTGTCGATAACCTCGCGGTCGGTCAGCGAGTTGAGCTTAAAGAACACGCGGGCGGGCTCGCCGGCAAGGGCGCGCTGGATCTCGCGGTCAAGCCCGCGCATGATGAGCGGTTTCAGTCCGACGGGCGCCACACCCAGGAAGCGGTAGTCGCCGCGCAGGTTGCCCAGCGACAGGTTGCGGAAGAACAGGTTGGCGTCCTCGCCGATGCCGGGATGGGCTGTCATGAGCATAAAGTCGCTGTAGAGTTTGGCCGTCTTCTCGTTAAAGTTGCCGGTGCCCAAAAGTGTGAGGCGCGTTAGCGCCATGCCCTCGCGATAGGTGAGCTGGCAGATCTTTGAGTGGCATTTAAAGCCCTCGGAACCATAGATGACGGTGCAGCCGGCCTCTTCCAGGCGCTCGGCCCATTCGATGTTGTTCTGCTCGTCAAAGCGCGCGCGGAGCTCCATGAGCACCGTGACCTCTTTGCCGTTCTCGGCAGCATCGATCAGCGACTCGCACAGGCGGCTCTGCTTGGCCACGCGGTAGAGCGTGATGCGCAGCGAGATGCACTCGGGGTCGTAGGCGGCCTCGTGCACCAGATCCAGGAAGGGGTTCATGGCCTCGTAGGGATAAAAGAGCAGCTTGTCGTGCTGCAGCACCTGCTCGCGGATGGAGCGGGTCATGTCGATGGTGGGATTGGGCTGCGGCCTAAACGGCGTAAAGAGCAGCTCGTTGCGCAGGTGCTCGGGAATCTTGCCCTCAATGCCAAAGACGTAGCCCAGGTCGAGCGGGATATCGCAGGTAAAGACAGAGCGGCGCGAAAGCTCGAGCGCCTTGCGGATAGTCTTGAGCGTCGCCTTCTCGAGCGATCCCGAGACCGCGAGCACTACCGGCTGCAGGCGCAGGCGCTTCTTGAGAATGCGCTTCATGTGCTGGCGGTAGTCCTCTTCCTCCTCGACGCCCTCGCCGTCCGGATCGATGTCAGCGTTGCGGGTGACGCGGATCAGCGCACGATCCAGCGGCTTATAGGAGCCAAAGCAGCTGTCCAGGCAGGCGAGGATGACGTCCTCGAGCAAGATGTAGGAGTAGGTGCCGGTGGGCGAGGGGATCTCGACCACGCGGTTCATCGAGGCGGGAATCTCGATAAGGCCCAGCAGGCTCTCCTCGTCGGTGGCACCGTCCAGACCACAGGCCAGATAGAGCGCGCCATTGCGCAGGTTGGGGAAGGGGTGGCGAGGATCGATGACCAGCGGCGAGATGACCGGTGACACGTAGGCCTGGAAGTAGCGGGTTACAAAGGTGCGCTCCTCGGGCGTAAGCGAATCGATGCGGGCGCGGTGAACGCCCAAGGTGTCGAGCTTGCCCTCGATGCTCTTAAAGATGGACTCCCAACGGGTAAGGAGCCCGGGCATTTCGGCCATGACAGCATCGACCTGTTCGGAGGCGGTCATATTGCTCTTGTTGTCGACAGGTTGTTTTTTGAGCTCCGCCAGATCGGACAGGCCGCCCACGCGCACCATAAGGAACTCGTCGAGGTTGGACTCGAAGATCGAGACGAACTTTAGTCGCTCGAATAACGGAACGGTTTCGTCGAAGGCTTCGTCGAGCACGCGGTTGTCAAAGCGTAGCCAGCTGAGCTCTCGGTTTTGCGTGTACGAGAAGTCGCGCGGCGGTTTGCGCAGCTTTGCGGCGGCTTGCTTCTTTTCGATTTTGCTCGGCATATGCATCTGTCCGTTCAGTCCCCACAAGGGACGGTAGCCTAACACTAATCACTATTGTCTCAATTTAGTCGACCGCTGGCACGGACGTATCGCGTGAACGGTATCTTTACCTACTTCTTACGCTGACAAGTCATAGGACTGACGTCCTGCTCGTCTGCAAGCGGTCTATATCCTCACTCAACTGGTACGTAAGTGTGAATAAGAATGATGGATAGCTGAATATCATTGAATGCAGGCGGAAACGTAAACAAACATCATTTATATACATAAAACCGATTTAGCTATGCAATTCTGAATCAAAAGTTTAGAGATGCAATTGCAAATAGTTTTTTGGAAAAAAGAGCGTTTACCTTAGAAAAGTTACTTTAGAACGCCGAAGTACATTATGGGGGGATCTCGTGCGATATACCGTTCATCGCACTTTGTTGACCGTTCGGGGGCGAGGTGGAATTGCGGGTGGAATTTGGATATAACTAGAGCTGTCAGCAAGCAGCGTCCGCTATGGAAGGGCGCTGAGAGATTCGGCCGAAAGGCCCGAAAGAAAGGTAGGAGGCCATGACGAAAGGTCTGCACGTGCCTTCCGAGATCGGCAAGCTCAGGAAGGTCTGCCTGCACCGTCCCGGCGACGAGCTCCTCAACCTGCCGCCCGACGAGCTCGAGCGACTCCTGTTCGACGACGTCCCGTTCCTGGAGGTCGCGCAGCAGGAGCACGACACCTTCGCCCAGATCCTGAGGGACCAGGGCGTGGAGGTCCTCTATCTCGAGAACCTCGTCGCCGAGGTGTTCGACCAGGTCCCCGGCGCCCGCGCCGAGTTCACCGACCAGTACATCGCCGAGGCCGGCATCCGCGGCCAGCACATGCCGCAGATCGTCCGCGAGAAGCTGGACTCCATCGAGGACAACCTCGAGTTCGTCAAGAAGACCATGGCCGGCATGACCAAGTCCGAGATCGACATGCCCCTCACGGCCTCCACGACCCTCGACTCCCTGGTCAACTCCGAGTCCGAGTCCGACCTGATCATCGACCCGATGCCCAACCTCTACTTCACCCGCGACCCGTTCGCGGTCGTCGGCGAGGGCGTCAACCTCAACCGCATGTACTCGGTCACCCGCAACCGCGAGACCCTGTACGGCAAGTACGTCTTCAAGTACCACCCCGACTACAAGGACGTCTCGCTGTACTTCCGCCGCGACTGCCAGTTCCACACCGAGGGCGGCGACGTGCTGAACATCAACGAGAAGACCCTCGCCGTCGGCATCTCCCAGCGCACCCAGGCCGCCGCGATCGACGTCATGGCCCAGAACATCTTCTGGAACTCCGACTCCAAGGTCGAGCGCATCCTGGCCTTCGACATCCCGGTCTCGCGCGCCTTCATGCACCTCGACACGGTCTTCACCCAGATCGACGTCGATAAGTTCACGATCCACCCCGCCATCATGGGCACCCTGCGCGTCTACGAGCTGACCGCCGGCAAGAACCCGGGCGACGTGAACATCCGCCTGATCGAGGACACCCTCGAGCACGTCCTGGAGGACGCCACCGGCGTCGACCAGGTCAAGCTGATCCCCTGCGGCGGCGGCGACCCGATCGCGGCCTCCCGCGAGCAGTGGAACGACGGCTCCAACACCCTGTGCGTCGAGCCCGGCAAGATCTGCGTCTACGCCCGCAACGCCGTCACCAACGACGTGCTGTACAAGGAGGGCCTGGACCTTCTCGTCGTGCCCTCCGCCGAGCTCTCCCGCGGCCGCGGCGGCCCGCGCTGCATGAGCATGCCCTTCTGGCGCGAGGACCTCTAGGGTCTTCTAGGACCCGTACAGGTCATAATACATACATCTAGCTGCCATTAGATGTCTCCCATTGGGGCGGTGCGGGTTTTCGCACCGCCCCAATCTTGTATGAGGAACGTCAACACGATTGGATGACTGCTTTTGTAAGGAGCTTGGCCATGGACATCAAGACGATTGGCGTTGAGGAATGGCTCAACGTTTGGGAGAAGAGCGCCACGTGGGACATCGCCCAGTCGACGATCTCGTCGCTCACCATGGGCGAGCTGCGCGCGCTTGATGAACAGGACGGCGCCACGTTCTACGAGCGCCTGGATCGCGAGAAGATGAACTACGGCTGGATCGAGGGCTCGCCGGAGTTTAAGGCCGAGGTTGCCAAGCTGTATCGTCGGGAGGTCAATCCCGATCACATTCTGCAGACCAATGGCTGCACGGGCGCTAACCTCAACGCCATCATGGCTGTGGTCGAGCCCGGCGACCATGTTATCGCCGAGTGGCCCACCTACGCGCCGCTCTACGAGATTCCGCGCACGCTGGGCGCCGAGGTCGAGTATTGGGAGCTTCGCGAGGAACTCGGCTGGAAGCCCGATATCGAGGAACTCAAGCGCTTGGTGCGCCCCAACACCAGACTCATCTGCATCAACAACGCATCGAACCCCATCGGTACGGTGCTCGATGCCGATATGCTCGGCCAGATTGCCGAGATCGCCCGTTCGGTGGGCGCCTACGTGCTGTGCGACGAGGTGTATCTGCCGCTTGAGAACACCGAGGCCTTTATGTCGATGGCTGACGTGTACGAGAATGCCATTGTCACCAACTCGGTGTCCAAGACCTATTCGACGCCTGCGGCCCGCGTGGGCTGGGTCGTGGCAGACGAAGAGATATCCAGCCGCATCCGCACCTATCGCGATTACACCATGATCTGCGGCGGCGTGTTCAACGATGCCCTGGCGACCTATGTGCTTGAGCACAAGGACAAGATCCTTGAGCGCAATCGCAAGATTGTGTTTGGCAACCGCGATATCGCGCAGGCTTGGATCGATACGCAGCACCGCGTTTCCTGGACGGCGCCGCAGGGCGTGTCCACCTCGTTTATCCAGCTTGATATTCCCGAGGACGACGAGGAGTTCTGCAAGCGCCTGCTGTCCGAGAGGGGAGTGCTGCTGGTACCCGGCAGCCGCTTTGAGCTTCCCTGCGGCGCACGCCTGGGCTACTGCGCGAGCGAGGACGTTCTGCGCGAGGGCCTGAGGCTTTTGGGCGAGGCACTGGCGGAGTTCGATCGCTAGGATTCCGATGATCTTCGAGGGCCTTATCCAAATTAGCCGAAGATAATCGAAAACGGACCCATCCCTAGTGAAGCGGGTCCGTTTTTCTATACCGAGAAGTCAAGTTGTTACAAATGGAGCCGTAAAGCGAGTCGGTATCCGCTGGGCCTTATACTGAGTTTCCGGTGAACGGTATCAAGCGTCTGGTAAACGGTAATTTATTTACCAGAAATGAATAGGACAAACTTTTTTCTGAATAAAAATGAAAATGGTTGAGACACGGTATGAACCGCTAATTCTATTCATAGCTTTATTGGAAATATGCAATATGAGGGTGGTTTAGCAAAGTTTAGTTCCATTTGATTTTAGGATTGAAAACGCGTTTAAGCACGTAAATACGCTTTATTAAGATGAAGTGTGCCATGCGTGAAGTATATGTGTATGCCGTTCACCCCCTATAAAAAACCGTTCGGGGGCAAGGTGGAAGTATGAGCTGATTTTGGATATAAATATGTCGTCAGCAATAACGCCTCACACGGAGGGGCGCTAACGAATCGGCCCTGACAAGGGCCCGAAAGAAAGGTAGGAGGCCATGACGAAAGGTCTGCACGTGCCTTCCGAGATCGGCAAGCTCAGGAAGGTCTGCCTGCACCGTCCCGGCGACGAGCTCCTCAACCTGCCGCCCGACGAGCTCGAGCGACTCCTGTTCGACGACGTCCCGTTCCTGGAGGTCGCGCAGCAGGAGCACGACACCTTCGCCCAGATCCTGAGGGACCAGGGCGTGGAGGTCCTCTATCTCGAGAACCTCGTCGCCGAGGTGTTCGACCAGGTCCCCGGCGCCCGCGCCGAGTTCACCGACCAGTACATCGCCGAGGCCGGCATCCGCGGCCAGCACATGCCGCAGATCGTCCGCGAGAAGCTGGACTCCATCGAGGACAACCTCGAGTTCGTCAAGAAGACCATGGCCGGCATGACCAAGTCCGAGATCGACATGCCCCTCACGGCCTCCACGACCCTCGACTCCCTGGTCAACTCCGAGTCCGAGTCCGACCTGATCATCGACCCGATGCCCAACCTCTACTTCACCCGCGACCCGTTCGCGGTCGTCGGCGAGGGCGTCAACCTCAACCGCATGTACTCGGTCACCCGCAACCGCGAGACCCTGTACGGCAAGTACGTCTTCAAGTACCACCCCGACTACAAGGACGTCTCGCTGTACTTCCGCCGCGACTGCCAGTTCCACACCGAGGGCGGCGACGTGCTGAACATCAACGAGAAGACCCTCGCCGTCGGCATCTCCCAGCGCACCCAGGCCGCCGCGATCGACGTCATGGCCCAGAACATCTTCTGGAACTCCGACTCCAAGGTCGAGCGCATCCTGGCCTTCGACATCCCGGTCTCGCGCGCCTTCATGCACCTCGACACGGTCTTCACCCAGATCGACGTCGATAAGTTCACGATCCACCCCGCCATCATGGGCACCCTGCGCGTCTACGAGCTGACCGCCGGCAAGAACCCGGGCGACGTGAACATCCGCCTGATCGAGGACACCCTCGAGCACGTCCTGGAGGACGCCACCGGCGTCGACCAGGTCAAGCTGATCCCCTGCGGCGGCGGCGACCCGATCGCGGCCTCCCGCGAGCAGTGGAACGACGGCTCCAACACCCTGTGCGTCGAGCCCGGCAAGATCTGCGTCTACGCCCGCAACGCCGTCACCAACGACGTGCTGTACAAGGAGGGCCTGGACCTTCTCGTCGTGCCCTCCGCCGAGCTCTCCCGCGGCCGCGGCGGCCCGCGCTGCATGAGCATGCCCTTCTGGCGCGAGGACCTCTAAGTCTTTCCGTTTCCGGTGCGGTCCCCCTACAACCGCACCGGCTTCGCCCGTTAAACGGGCAACACTGATACTTACGTAATTCATTTCTTCGAAAGGAATCGAACCATGGGTGTTAACCTCTCCGGCCGTAGCTTCCTCAAGCTTCTCGACCTCACCACCGAGGAGATCGAGTACCTGCTCAAGCTCTCCAAGAACTTCAAGGATATGAAGCGCGCTGGCGTTCCGCATCGCTATCTCGAGGGCAAGAACATCGTTCTGCTCTTCCAGAAGACCTCCACTCGTACCCGCTGCGCCTTCGAGGTCGGCGGCATGGACCTGGGCATGGGCGTGACCTATCTCGATCCCGGTTCGTCGCAGATGGGCAAGAAGGAGTCCATCGAGGACACCGCCCGCGTTCTCGGCCGCATGTATGACGGCATCGAGTTCCGTGGCTTTGCCCAGGACGACGTCGAGGAGCTCGCTGCTAAGTCCGGCGTGCCCGTGTGGAACGGCCTGACCACTGAGTGGCATCCCACCCAGATGCTCGCCGATATCCTGACCGTCCAGGAGAACTTCAACTACGACATCAAGGGCAAGACCCTCGTCTTCATGGGCGACTGCAAGAACAACGTCGCTCGCTCCCTCATGGTCGTCTGCTCCAAGCTCGGCATGAACTTCGTGGCCTGCGGCCCCGAGGAGTGCATGCCCGCCGACGACGTCATCGAGGCCTGCAAGCCCATCGCCGAGGCCAACGGTTGCACCATCAAGCTGACCACCGACGTCAAGGACGGCGTCACCGGTGCCGACGTTATCTACACCGACGTGTGGGTCTCCATGGGCGAGCCCGACGAGGTCTGGGCCGAGCGTATCGCTCAGCTCACCCCGTATCGTGTTACCTCCGAGGTCATGGCTATGGCCAACCCGGGCGCCATCTTCCTGCACTGCCTGCCCAGCTTCCACGACACCAACACCACCATTGGCGCCGAGAAGTGCGAGCAGTTCGGCATCACCGAGCAGGAGGTCACCGACGAGGTCTTCGAGAGCCCCGCTTCCAAGGTCTTCGACGAGGCCGAGAACCGCATGCACACCATCAAGGCTGTCATGTACGCCACGCTCAAGTAAGAGCATCTAGCATCTCGCTCGGGGTGTCTTGCTGCACACCCCGAGCGGCTTTGTCTGGTAAATATCTCGCACCAGGCGGCAGGCACGGCACGGAAGAGCCGCTTCGGGCGAGATCAGTAAATGATTTATGAAGGGGGGATGAGAACTATGACTGAGACCGCTAAGAAAAAGCGCGGTATGCCTTCATCGTTCACCATTCTTCTTGCTCTGCTGGCAATTGTCGCAGTGATTACCGTTATCGTCTCCGGCACGTCCGGTGGCGCGGTTACTGCCGCCCGTCTGAGCGATTTCTGCACCGCCCCGATTAAGGGCTTCGCTGACGCTCTGCCCGTCTGCCTCTTCGTTATGATCCTGGGCGGCTTCCTCGGCATGATGACCGAGACCGGCGCCCTGGACAACGGCATCGCCGTCCTGGTGCAGAAGCTTAAGGGTAATGAGATCATGCTCATTCCCGTGCTGATGCTCATCTTCTCCCTCGGTGGTACCACCTATGGTATGTGCGAGGAGACCGTTCCCTTCTACGCCTTGCTTGCCGCTACCATGATGGCCGCTGGCTTCGACCCGATGGTCGGTGCCGCCACCGTCCTGCTCGGCGCTGGCTGCGGCTGCCTGGGCTCCACGGTTAACCCGTTCGCCGTCGGCGCTGCCGTCGACGCTCTGACCGGCGTTGGCATTGAGGTCAACCAGTCCATCATCATCGGCCTCGGTGCCGTCCTGTGGATTGTTACCACTGCTATGTCCATCTTCTTCGTCATGAGCTATGCCAAGAAGGTCAAGGCTGACAAGGGTTCCACCATCCTGTCGATGCAGGAGCTCAAGGACGCCGAAGAGGCTCACGGCAAGGCTGCTTCCGAGGTTCACAATGAGGTCAAGCTCACCGGTCGTCAGAAGGGTGTTCTGATCGCCTTTGCCTTCACCTTCGTCGTCATGATCGTCGGCTTCATCCCGCTGGCCGACCTCAACGAGGGCGTCGCCAACTTCTTTGACGCTGGCGCTGTCTACGATGCCGACGGTAACGCCGTCGTCCAGGGCTGGTCTGCCCTGATCACCGGCCTGCCCATTGGCCAGTGGTACTTCGACGAGGCTTCCACCTGGTTCTTCCTCATGGCTGTCCTGATCGGTATCATCGGTGGCCTGTCCGAGAAGCAGATCGTCAACACCTTCATCACCGGCGCTGCCGACATGATGTCCGTTGTTCTCGTCATCGCCCTCGCTCGTGGTATCTCCGTCCTCATGGCTAACACCGGCCTCGACGTCTACGTCCTCGACGCTGCCGCCAATGCCCTGGCTGGCCTGTCCGGTGTGATCTTCGCTCCCATGAGCTTCCTGGTCTACTTCGGCCTGTCCTTCCTGATCCCCTCGACCTCCGGTATGGCCACCGTCTCCATGCCCATCATGGGACCGCTGGCTGTTAAGCTCGGCTTCTCGCCCGAGGTCATGGTCATGATCTTCTCCGCCGCCATCGGTGTCGTGAACCTGTTCACCCCGACCTCCGGCGCCATCATGGGCGGTCTCGCCCTGGCCAAGATCGAGTGGACGACCTGGCTCAAGTTTGCCCTTAAGCTCATCGTCGCGCTCTCCGTCGTCTGCGCCATCATCCTGACAGTCGCCTGCGTGTTGCTCTAAGTACCCAACGGGTACCCCACGGAAACCTTGACGATCCTGTAAAGGATCACCTGGTCATCGTCTGTCCGGTGGGGTCAACCCACCGGTAGACTCCTACCTTTAGCCCCCTCCCGTTCCGTGCGCGGGAGGGGGCGCACTTATGTTGCGCGGTTCTACGAACCGCGCAACCAGTCGACGCTGCGCGCCGCCCAGGACGACAATTTGTCATTCAAAAGGCAAGGCATGACCAAAAGGTCTATGCCTCGCCTTTTTCATGCCAACTTGTACGTCCTGGACGGCGCTCGCTGTCCGTCCTCTGCCTGCGGCGCTTTCCATTGTTGGTGCAGAGGGCGCTTTGCCTACTCTGGCGGGCTTTCGCTGGCTTATGCTCAACCTGCGACGTTTCCATTATTGATACAAAGGCCAGGTTTGTTTGAACCAAAAAGGGGAAGTTGCGGCGGAATAGTTCCTGTTTGGCCGTCTTGAGGGGTTAAACGGGAACTATTTCACCGCAACTTATCGATGGCGTGTTTGGTTGGTGCCAGTTGATTGCTTGGGCGTTGGGGAAGGTCTGCTCCGTTATAATCGCCTAGAACATTAAATGGAAACGGGACGGGAGCCATATATGCGCCAGGGTTTCGACAACGCGAAGTATATCGAGCTGCAGGCTGCTCACATTAAGGAGCGCATCTCGCAGTTTGGTGGCAAGCTCTATTTGGAGTTTGGCGGTAAGCTGTTTGATGACTATCATGCGAGCCGCGTGCTGCCGGGTTTTGAACCGGACAGCAAGTTCCGCATGCTCAAGAGCATCGCCGACGATGTCGAGGTTATCATCGCGATCAACGCGAACCACATCGAGAAAAACAAGGCTCGTGGTGACCTCGGCATTACCTATGACGAGGATGTGCTGCGCCTGGTTGACCTGTTTCGCGGCAACGGCTTTGCTGTCGCGGCTGTGGTCATCACCCAGTACGCCGGCCAGCCCGCTGCCGATGTGTTCCGCAACCGCCTGAACGCGCTCGGTATTCCCGCCAAGCTGCACTATCCCATCGAGGGGTATCCGCACGATGTCGATCTGATCGTGTCCGACGATGGCTACGGCAAGAACGAGTTTGTCGAGACCACCCGACCGCTCGTCGTGGTCACTGCCCCCGGTCCTGGCTCGGGCAAGCTTGCCACCTGCCTGTCTCAGCTCTATCACGAGCACAAGCATGGCACGGCTGCCGGCTATGCCAAGTTCGAGACCTTCCCGGTCTGGAATCTTCCTCTGACGCATCCGGTCAATATTGCCTACGAGGCCGCCACGGCTGACCTCGACGACGCCAATATCATCGATTCGTTCCACCTTGAGGCCTACAACAAGACCACAGTCAACTACAACCGCGACGTCGAGGCCTTCCCGGTGGTCCGTGCTCTGATGGAAAAGATCCTGGGCAAGAGCCCCTACCAGAGTCCTACGGACATGGGCGTCAATATGGTCGGCTTTGCCATCACCGATGACGATGCCTGCCGCGACGCTTCCAAGATGGAGATCGTCCGCCGCTACTTTACCGCGGTCGAAAATGTGCGCCGTACCGGCGTGGGCGATGAGCAAGTCGACCGTCTCAAGATTATTATGAAGAAAGCCGGCATCGATAAGAACTACTCACCGGCGCGCTCGGCGGCCCTCACCAGGGAGCAGCTGACGGGTGGTCCCGTGGGGGCCATGGTCATGCCCGATGGCTCCGTGGTGACCGGTAAGACCTCCACGCGCCTGGGCGCCGCAAGTTCGCTCATTATGAACGCCCTCAAGCACGTCTCGGGCGTCGACCTTGAGCTCGAGGTTATCAGCGATGAGGCGATCGAGCCCATCAGCAAGCTCAAGACGCATTTCCTGGGCAGCAAAAACCCGCGCCTCCACACCGACGAGACGCTTATGGCGCTGTCGATCACCTCGGCCACGAGTGAGACGGCCGCTCGCGTCCTTTCGGGCCTGGAGCAGCTGCGCGGTTGCGATGCCTTTTTTAGCGTGATTATCTCGCCGACGGACGAGACGGTACTGCGCAAACTGGGTATCAACGTGTGCTGCGAGCCCAAGTTTGAGCGCCGCGGTTTCTTCCATCGCTAAGTTTGAAGCACCGCGGTAATTGCATTGCATTTTGGCCGTATCGGGTTAGCGCCCGGTACGGCTTTTTGATCAATAAAGCGCCTATTTCGGCGAAAAAAAGCTGTTTACCTGCCTAGAAACAATTTGAGCGGTATACAATAACCATAACTGTTTCATCCTTAGCGGGATGCCGCATGATGGATATTACCTGCCATCGTGAGGTGTGTCGGTCGCGCACGGCGCGTTAGATGCTCGTGCTCGGTTTGAGGAGGCTGCTATGGCGGGCAAGGGTCGTGCGAGTGTCAACGATATGAAGCGTGTCGAGGTGCTGGTGTTGATGGAGATCGACCGGCAAACCGAAGACAATGGCGGGCCGTATGGTTTCTCGCGCAAAACGCTTGCCGAGCGCGTGGGGGTTTCGCCGTATCGTGCCCGCGCCGCAATCGATCGCTTGGATTCCGAAGGCATGATTGATGTCGTCTCGCGTTATAGCGACGACGGCGGTCAGCTTGCAAATGGCATTTGCCTCACCGAACGTGGCGAGTGGTATCTTGAGGGCGTCCGTACCGGCATGCTCGTTCAAGAAATGCTTGAGGACGAGGTTGCTGATCGATAGCAGCATGTAACCCTTGCCACAGCGACGCCGCCTGGGAAACCGGGCGGCGTTTTGTTTCAAGATTGAGAAATGCAATCGCACGCGAGAAAAATTGCGAACGGTCCGCGGCGCGAGTATTACAATGAAGACCCGTAAGATGTGGATAAACAACTTCTACGGGAAGCGCAGGTAACTCAATATGACCAAGCATGTGTTCGTAACCGGTGGCGTGGTTTCGTCCCTGGGCAAGGGTATCACCGCGGCCTCGCTGGGCCGTCTGCTCAAGTCGCGTGGCTACAAAGTAACGATGCAGAAGGCCGACCCGTATCTGAACGTCGACCCCGGTACCATGAGCCCCTTCCAGCATGGTGAGGTCTTCGTTACCGAGGATGGTTACGAGTCCGACTTGGACCTGGGTCATTACGAGCGCTTTATTGATGAGAACCTGACCCGCGATTCCAACTTTACGACCGGCGCCATCTATAAGAGCTTGATCGCCCGCGAGCGTCGCGGCGACTTTTTGGGCGGTACCGTGCAGGTGATTCCTCACGTCACCAATGCCATTAAGGACAAGTTCCGCCGCATCGAGGAGCAGACCGGCTCCGATGTAGTCATCACCGAGCTGGGCGGCACGATCGGCGACATCGAGTCGCAGCCGTTTGTCGAGGCCATCCGTCAGTACCGCAAGGAGGCCGGCCCCGAGAACGTCTGCTACATCCACGTGTCGCTCGTTCCCTATATCGCCGCCGCCCACGAGGTCAAGACCAAGCCCACGCAGCATTCCGTCAAGGAGCTCCGCAGCTTTGGCATCCAGCCCGATATCATCGTGCTGCGCTCCGACCACCATATCGATGACGCTATCCGCGGAAAGATCGCAAGCTTCTGCGACGTCGACACCGATTGTGTCTTTACCAACGAGGACTGCGCGAGCATTTACGATGTTCCGCAGCTGCTTGCCGAGCAGGACTTTGACCTGCGCATTTGCGAGCGCCTGGGTCTGGACCCGCGTGAGCGCGACATGAGCGAGTGGAACGAGTTCCTGCGCAAACAGAATCACGCCAACCATCACGCCGACAAGGTGAAGATCGCCGTCGTGGGTAAGTACACGCAGCTGCCCGATGCGTACCTGTCGGTTATCGAGGCCCTGCACCATGCGGGCGTCTTCTACGATCGCCATGTGGACGTCCAGCTAGTCGACGGCGAGAGCCTCGACGAGCAGAATGTCTCCGAGGTTCTGGGCGACGCCTCGGGCATCCTGGTCCCCGGCGGCTTTGGCAAGCGCGCCCTGGAGGGCAAGATCCTCGCGGCCGAGTTTGCCCGTGAGCACAAGATTCCGTATCTGGGCATTTGCCTGGGAATGCAGGTGGCCGTGTGCGAATTTGCGCGCAACGTCGTCGGCCTTGCCGGCGCCAGCTCCTCCGAGTTCGATCCGGATGGTCCGTATAGTGTCATCGATCTGATGAGCTCGCAGGAGGACGTGACCGAGAAGGGCGGCACCATGCGCCTGGGCGCCTATCCGTGCAAGCTCGCCGCCGATACCCTCGCTCGCGAGGCATATGGCGAGGAGCTCGTCTACGAGCGTCACCGTCATCGCTTTGAGTTCAACAACGCCTTCCGCGACCAGCTCGAGGACGCCGGTTTGGTTATCTCGGGCCTGTCGCCCGACGAGCGCCTGGTCGAGATGGTCGAGCTGCCGCGCGACGTGCATCCGTGGTATGTGGCAACTCAGGCTCATCCCGAGTTCAAGAGCCGCCCGACCAACCCGCAGCCGCTGTTCCGCGAGTTCGTGCGCGCTTCGATCGGCCAGCACGAGGGTGTCGACCGTCTGCAGGTGACGCCCATGAACCTCGCTACGGACTAAGGGTGCCGGCGAATAAGGAACATACCGAAGCTACTCCCTCGTCGCTCGCCGTGGCGGCGGGGGAGTATCTCGATTACCTCGCGGTCGAGCGGGGTTTGGCGCGCAACACGATTGCGGCCTATCGTCGTGACCTGACGACGTACTGCGCCTATCTGGAGCGGGCGGGTATTGTGTCTTTTGAAGAGGTGACCCGTCAGGTCGTGGAGGGCTTTGTTGCCGACCGTCGCGATGGGGGCTATTCCGATGCCTCGGTGGAGCGTGCGCTTGCGGCCGTGAAGGGCCTGCATGCCTTTTTGGTGCGCGATGGGGCTGTGGCCCAAAATCCAACGGCGGCGTTGCGCCTGCCTAAAAAGGCTGAGCGTTTGCCGGAGTATCTATCGGTGGAGGATGTCTCGGCGCTGCTCGATCAAGACTTCCCCGAGGGCGAGATGGGCTTGCGCGACCATGCCATCTTGGAAGTGCTCTACGGATGCGGTTTACGTGTGAGCGAGTTGGTGGGGCTCGATGTGGGCGATATCCATATCGACGATGGCTTTGTGCTCGTTCGCGGTAAGGGCTCAAAGGAACGCCTGTCACCGCTGGTGGGAAGCGCGGCGCGAGCTCTGACGCTCTATGTAACTGAGGGGCGTTCTCGCTTGGCGGCCCATGCCCGCGGAACCGAGACCTCGGCGGTCTTTTTAAATAAGAACGGCCGCCGTCTGTCGCGCCAGGGCATTCATGCCATCTGTGAGCGCTACGGGCGCCAGGTGGGGCTGGTGGGACTCCATCCCCACACGCTGCGTCACTCCTTTGCCACCCATATGCTTGCGGGCGGCGCAGACCTCCGTGTGCTACAGGAGATCTTGGGACATGCCGATATATCGACCACGCAGATCTACACGCATGTCGATCGTACGCAACTGACCGAGGTCTATCTGGCGGCGCACCCGCTGGCACATCGTTAACACATCACTGACCTGCATATTTATAGGTATTTGGGGACGGGCCCCAGATTGCCGCGGGGTGCTTTTGCGCGCGCATGGGCAATCTGGGGCCCGTCCCATTTTTTGCCACTTGGCATCGCGGTGGTGGGCCGCACGTGCCTTGGGTGGGGGAGTTTGGGGGGCGATGTGAACGGTATATAAACTGTCTCTTATACACATCTCCGAGCCCACGAGACTACGCTGCAT
>UQIH01000006.1 GCA_900541145.1 uncultured Collinsella sp.
TCTACACACTGCATATCGTCGGCAGCGTCAGATGTGTATAAGAGACAGCTCTATACTCTGCTTTTAGGCGACCGCCTTGCGCGGTCGCCTCCTGCCCGCGAAGCGGGCCGTTTTTTTCGCCAGTTTCCCCAGGAGGTGCACGTGAGCGGCGTCTACCAGCGCAACCGCGAGGTGTCCGAGTACAAGTTCTTCACACAGGCCATCGCCATCCGCGTGGAGGTCAACAAGCTGATGGCGTCCTCCTCAGTAGTACCCAAGGCCTACAGGCTGCTGAACGCGGTGCCGACCGTGGAGACGGCGCGCAGCATCGTGTACAACGTCAACCGCGCCGACTGCTTCTATCCCAACAGCTCGTTCAACGCGCTGGAGAGGAAACGCTACCTGACGCTGGCCATAGCGGACTGCGAGCAGCTTATGCTGGACATGCAGTGCCTCATGGATATCGGCCTGCCCGTGAACGCCAACCGCTTCGAGGAGCTGGCGGCCATGGTCGAGGAGGAGATCAGGCTGCTGAAGGGCGCGCGCAAGAACGTGCGCGTCACCGGCAAGAAGTCCACCGAGGAGCGCATAGCCGAGGCCGAGGCCGAGCTAGAGCGCCTGCGTTCGCTATAATGGACGGCGGTCGCGCCTTGTTTATCGGTACAATTGGTGGCTGCGTTCCGTTGCGTCGGGCTCCGCGTCCAACGTGTGCTACGTCAACAACAACGGCAATGCCAACTACAACTCGGCGACGAACGTCTGGGTTCGCCCCCGCCCCGGATTCCCTTATTGCCAGACCGAGTAGGCCCCAGAGCCGAAAGCAGAGCGCGAAGAGGAAGGGAGGCGCGACCGTCGGGCATGCGCCCGTAAATACACACCCCGCGAGGGTGGCCGGACGCTGCTTGCATGGCGCGGCGCTCCGTGGCTTCGCCGCGTTTCATGGCCATACCTCAAGCGGCTGCCAGAGCCACATTGCAAGCCGCGCGGGGTGCCTCCTGTGAACTCCGAGCAAAGGCGGGCGGCGCGCCGCAAGCGCCGCGAGGAGAAGCGCGCGCAGGCCAAGGCCGAGCGCGTCAAGGCGTGCACGCTTGATACCGTGGCCGACCTCAACAGCCTGTGCAAGGCTTCAAAGCAGGCCGCGCGGGGCGTCATGTGGAAGTCGTCCACGCAGAGGTACATGAGAAGCTACCTGCGCAACGCTGTCCTGTCCCGCCGCGACCTTTTGGAGGGGCGCGACATATGCCGGGGCTTCATACGGTTCGACCTGTGGGAGCGAGGAAAGCTGCGCCATATCAGCGCCGTACACTTCCCCGAGCGCGTGGTGCAGAAGTCCCTGGCACAAAACGCGCTCGTGCCCGCGATCGTGCCCACCCTCATAGCCGCCAACTCCGCGAACATAAAGGGGCGCGGCACCGACTATGCCCTGAAGCTGCTCAAGCGCCACCTGGCCGACCACTGGAGGCGGCACGGCCGCGAGGGCTACATCCTCCTGGGCGACTTCTCCGACTACTTCGCGCGCATAGCGCACCAACCCGTCAAAGACCAGGTGGCCTCCGCGCTGCTAGATCCGCGCGTGGTCGCCTTGGAGCACCGCCTGATAGACGCGCAGGGCGATGTGGGCCTGGGGCTGGGCAGCGAGCCGAACCAGATATGCGCCGTGGCCCACCCCAACCGCATCGACCACTATGTGACCGAGATGCTGCGCCCCGAGTCTTACGGGCGCTACATGGACGACTTCTACCTGATACACGAGTCCAAGGACTACTTGCAGGTGTGCCTGCTGCTGATAGAGGGCAAATGCGCCGAGCTGGGCATCGAGCTGAACCCGCGCAAGACGCGCGTGGTGAAGCTCACGCGCGGGTTCACGTGGCTGAAGAAGCGCATCTTCTACACGGAGACGGGCCGCATAGTCGTGAAGCCGTGCCGAGACTCCATAACGCGGGAGCGCCGCAAGCTCAAGAAGATGGCCCGCATGGTCGCCGATGGCATCATGACCCCCGAGCAGGTGGAGCAGAGCTACCAGAGCTGGCGCGGAGGCATGAAGCGGCTGGACGCGCACCGCAGCGTGCGGGCCATGGACGCGCTGTACCGCAGCCTGTTCGGAAATCCCGCGGGGGGGGTTGCTCAATGCAATCCAAACCTGGAGGCGACACGGATGGGAACATGCCCCTACCCTAGCAACGGAAGGAGCGACCCATGACAGAACAGGAAATCGCCGGGGAGATCAACGGCTACAAACAGCAGCTTGAGCAGAGCGACTACAAGGTCATGAAGGCGGTGGAGCGCATCTTCTCCGCATCGTCCATCACCGACCTGCTCTCGGCCATCGCCGCAGCTGCCAAGGAGGTGGCCGAGATCATCTCGCAGCGCCAGACGTGGCGCGACCGCATCAACGAGCTGGAAGCCATGGAGCCCGACCAGCCGGAAGCGCCGCAGGAGTAGCGAGCGCCCCTTCGGGGGCGCTTTTCTTTTGCCCGGCGACACCTCGCGGACAATCGCGGCAGCGATTCGAGGAGGTGAGAAAACGAATGACCGACGTGCTGGAAATCTTCGCGCCGTACGGCCCCGGGTCGCTTTTCGGCGCGCTGCTCGTCCTAGTGGTCCTGTACTTCGGCAAGCAGTTCCTCGAAGAGTTCAAGGCCCAGAACGAGCGCAAGGCGAACATCGACCTCAAGCGCGAAGAACGAAAGCAGGACGAGGTGGACGAGCGGGCGCAGCGCGACCGCGAGCACAGCCAGATGGAGGGCCGCATCGCCGCGCAGATGGAGCGCAGCAACGCGCTGATGGAGGCTATGAAGGCGCTCATGGAGTCCGTCGTGACCTCCAACGAGGTGCTGCACGCCGATCTGGCGAACAGCCAGGCGCGCAGCCAGGGCATGGCGGCGAAGGTCGACCACATCGCCGACCGCGTTGACCTGCTCTACAAGGAATCGGCTCGATAGAAAGGAATCCGAAATGACAGAAATGCAAGCAATCGCAGCCATCGTGCTGTCTTTCGCCGTGCCGTTCGCGGTGCAGCTGATCAAGACCGAGGCCATGACCGGCAAGGCCGCGCGCATCCTGGCGCTGGGCTGCTCGCTCCTGGCGGGCGTCGTGACCGGCTTCGTGGGCGGCGTGCCCGCAGACCCGGGCGCATGGGTCACGTGCGCCTTCGCCGTGGTAGGCGGCGTGCAGGCGGCCTACACGCTGTTCAAGTCGGTGGGCATCACATCCAAGTGGCTCGACGCCCTGTTGGGCGTGACCGTAGGCGGGAAGGAGTAGGCAATGGCTAAACTGTTCATCATCTGCGGCCACGGCGCTGGCGACCCCGGCTGCTGCGCAGGCGGCTGCACCGAGGCCGAGCGCGTTCGCGCCCTGGGCCAGCGAATCAAGGAACTGGGCGGTTCCGAGGTCGAGCTGGGCGATACGTCCCGCAACTGGTACGCCGACGGCGGGCTTAACCGCCTGAGCACCGACGCGCCAGTGGTGGAGCTGCACATGGACGCCAGCGGCATCGCCACGGCCCACGGCGCGCACGTCATCATCAAGGAGGGCTTTGAGCCTGACGAGTACGACAATGCGCTGGCCGACAAGCTGGCGGCGTTCATGCCCGGGCGCTCCGAGAAGCTGGTGCGCCGTTCCGACCTCGCGAACCCGAACCGAGCCGCCGCGCGCGGCATCAACTACCGCCTGTGCGAGAACGGCTTCATCGACAACGACGGCGACCGCGAGAAGTTCAACGGCAACCTGGACGAGCTGGCGCGCATCTACCTGGAATGCTTCGGCATCACTGCTGGAAGCGCCCCCGCAGCCGTCCCGCAGCCGCAGCCTGCGCAGCAGGAAACGACCGAGAACTTCGGCGGCACCTACCGCTGCACTGTGGACTACCTGCGCGTGCGCGACGCCCCCGGCCTGGGCGGCACCGAGGTGGCGCACTATTCCAGCGGCGAGACCGTGACGCTGGATAACTGGTACAAGATCGCCGACGGCTACGTGTGGGGCCGATACACGGGCTACAGCGGCGCAACGCGCTACATCGCCGTGGGCAAGGCCACGGGCAAGCCAGAGGCCGACGACTATCTGGTGAAGGTGGGATAGGCCATGCCGTACCCGAGCCCCGCAGACGAGGAGCGCAACGGCGGGTGCGGCCCCATCCTCGCGGCGGTCGTCCTGCTGTTCATCGTCCTGGCCGCCGCCAGCTGCGCGTCGCAGGCCATGGGAGCGCAAGACGTGACCGTGAGGCAAGCCCGCACGGACGGCCCCATATACGACCTGCCCGAGGGCATCGGCCAGGAAATCGTGTGCGACGAGCACAACCGCGAGTACCTGCTGCTTACCACCGAGCAGGGCGGCGTGTTCCTCATGCCGTACATGGACGAGGACGGCGAGCAGGAGATCATGCCGCAGGCCTAGAACGCAAAGAAGCCGCCCCGTATGGAGCGGCTTCTTTCTATCTGACGAGCAATACGAACGCCCGCCTAACGACGAACACGCGTATGTGTTCGCCTACTGAACAGTTGGTGGAGGCGCGGAGAATCGAACTCCGGTCCACGAAAGCCCCCTGATTGGCATCTCCAAGCTCAGTCGCTGGTTTAGTCTCGGACGCTTTGCGCGCAGCGACACGCTCGCGGCGTCCTAACCGGTTCGGTCTTAGCCCGCGCCATACCGATTACGTGCGCGGGAGCATTCCCCTAACATGACGTCGCGCCGGTGTCGGGGAAATCACCGGGTTGACGCGCCGCTATAAACTAAGCAGCGAGAGCCATAGGCTCAAAAGAAGAGTTGTTGTCAATTCAATTTGACGGTACCCCTGTTTAACGAGGCGAGGAGACCTCGGCTTGCTTCCTCTCTCAGAGCTATCGTGTCGAAACCAGTCGCCCCCGAATGTCGGGAAAGTCTGGATGGCACTGGGCACGAGCACCCAACACCCGTCGACTTTTCAAGGAACATGCGGGGCGAGCCCCGCTTGTGGAGTGTTATCTTACCACGTTCCGAAAGCGGACAGCTGTTCTATGCACGAGCTGTGAAGACCCCAATTTGTGCCACACTTCGCACTTTTGCTACCGAACACGTCACGTATATTTTCGCCAAGCAAAATTGAACCGTCGAAAGGACCGTTTTGGATACCAAGCAGCAACTCGTCAATGCCCTCGCAGGCCTGGGCTCAACCATTACCGAAGCTATGGATGTCATCGAAGGCTTTGTCCCCTGCGGACATCCCGCCCTCACGGTATCGAACGCACTCGTCGCGCTGGACGCTGACGATGATGCAGCTCTCGCCCAGCAGCTTGAGACCGTCGAGGGCTTTATCGACCACGTGAGTGAGAACCGCGGCGTGGCCGCCTACCACGGCATCGAGGTCGAGCTCACGGGTCCCAAAGCCGATCTGTTCGCAGCAATCCGCGAGGTAGGCGCCCTTATGCAGACCGCAGGCGTCAAAAACACCCAGGTCAACGAGTGGGTCTACCGCAGCCTGGCAGCACTAAACGATTTCGACGAAAAGGCTGCCGAAAAACTCGCAGAAAGTCCCGCCATTAAGGCCGAGCTTTTGTAAATAGCAGACGCGGGCCCCTTGGCGCATCGTCGTCCAAGAGGCCCGCAAACAGTTCGCGTCAACCGATAGCCGCGCCACCGCGTTCGGCCAAAGCAAGAATCGGCATCATTTGGCGCGGAGTCTTTGCTGCAAGATCGGCATGTTCGAGCAGCTTGCGATCGTTGGTCACCAAGTAATCGACCTGCGCGCGCTTGCACGCGGCGAGCACCAAGTTGTCCTCGTAATCGCGATGAAGCGCTAAGTATTTGTCGGCCAGCCAAAGGTCCGACGCATCTGCACCCACGGCCGTGGCGTTTTCGGTCATGTTCCGAACAAACGCCAGCGCCGCATCGCCAATCGCGCGGGCAGAAGCCTCGTCGAGCGCTCCCCCGCTGGCAAGAACGCTACGCTTCAGTTCGTGTTGGACAACGTACAGCACATCCTTGGCGATATGCACCGGAAAGAACAGCAACGCCCCCGTCTCCGTCGCCTGCCCAATAAACGCACGCGCGGCAAGCGACTCGGCATGGTCGACGCAAAACGAATCAACCCATACGTTGGCGTCCACCATGATCTTGAGAGGCGCCCCACTCACTGGATCATCCCCTTTTGGCGATAACGCTCATCCATGGCGTCGGAATAGATTGTGTCCCAACCGCGATCATCGGATGCAGGCGACGCATCGATACCCAAGTCCGCGTAAAGCTGATCAGCCGCCGCCCAGGATGCGGCAAACGGAGAATCCAGTGCGGCACCCCGTTGCCGGTCGTTAACGGCCTCAAGGATTTCCTCACACGAACCGCCGCCCTGCGCAACCTTGGCCACGACTTTTTTAATAAGGTCGGGCAGCGTTCCACCCGATAGTCGCAGCGCCTCCTCGGCACGCTCTTTAACCGAGCGATCCACGCGAACATTCACCTGCGCCATGCTGCCAACGGTAGCCACCTCAACCTCACCTTCAGCGTTTGCTAGCAGTGCTAGCACGAGCATATATCCGAGCTAGCCTCTCGTCAAACAAAAGAAGGCCTGAACCCTGGCGGCTGCGGTGCCACCCGAATGCAGGCCATATACTCAATCGAAAACGCTAACGCAGGTACGCCTTCGCGTTGCCCAAGCTGTAGGCAATCGTTGAGCCGTTGTGCAGCAGTGACGACGTCTGCGGAGTGATCATGCCGGTAATGCCCAGCGCCAGGAGCGCCGAGTTGGTGAGCATCACCTTGGAATACGAACTCGTCAGACGGTCGATAAGCCCCTGGCTCATGCGGCGCAGGCGCACGATCGCGGCCAGATCCGTATCGGTCAGGATGATATCGGCGACCTCCTTGGCGATGTCGCTTCCGCCACCCATGGCCAGACCCACATCGGCCAGGCCCAGCGCCGGTGAGTCGTTGACGCCGTCGCCCACCATGGCGACGTGACGGCCCTCGCGCTTGATTTGCTCCACGTAGGCGTACTTGTCCTCGGGCAGCAGCTCGGCCTTAAACTCGTCGACACCCGCCTCGCGCGCAATGCGCTCGGCCGTGCGTTCGGAGTCGCCCGTGAGCATAACGACATGCTTGACGCCCAGCGCATGCAGGTCGGCGATAGCCTCGCGGACCCCGGGCTTGAGCGGATCCTCGATGCCGAGCACGCCCACGACCGTGCCGTCGACTGCCAGGTACAGCGGCGACAAGCCCTGCATCTGGGACTCGATGCGCTCCTTGATGTCGGATTCGAGCTGTGCGCCCTCGTCCTCAAACACAAAATGCGCCGAACCGATGATGGCGCGACGTCCTTCGATGGACGAAGCGATGCCGTGCGCCACGATGTACTCGACGGCAGCATGTCGCTCGCGGTGCTCGAGCCTGCGCTCGCGTGCCGCATTGACCACGGCGCGTGCCACCGGATGCGGAAAATGCTCCTCCAAGCAGGCGGAAAGGCGCAGGATCTCGTCCTCGCTCCAGCCATCGGTGGTGAGTACGCAGGCAAGACGCGGCTGTGCCTCGGTGAGCGTGCCGGTCTTATCAAACACAATGGTGTCGGCCTTGGCAAACGACTCAAAGTACTTCGCGCCCTTGACCATGACGCCCATCTTGGCGGCATCGCTCATAGCGGTCATGACGGCAACGGAACCCGTGAGCTTGAGTGCGCACGAGTAGTCGACCATCAGCGCCGCCGAGGTCTTGATGAGGCTGCGCGTGGTGAGCGCGACCAGACCCGCAAGCAGGAAGTTCCACGGGACGATCTTGTTGGCGAGGTCCTCCATGTGCGACTGACCCTCGGACTTGAGCGAGTCGGCCGTCTGCACGAGCGAGACGATCGAGCGGAGCTTGGTCTGAGCCGTATTGGCGCGCACACGCACCAAGATGCTGCCGTCTTCCACGACAGTGCCGGCGAACACGTCGTCGCCTGCGCTGCGCTCGACGGCAAGCGGCTCGCCGGTCAGGGTCGCCTGGTTGACCATGGCGCTTCCCTGCTCGACCACGCCGTCGATGCAGATGGACATGCCGGTGCGAACGGCGACCAAGTCGCCGGGCTCAAGCTCGGTGGCGGCAACGCTTACCTCGGTGTCGCCGACGACCTTTTGCGCCTTGTCGGGCACATCAAGCAGCGAGTTGATGAGCTCGTTTTCGCTCATGGCGCGCGTGTAGTCCTCGAGCAGCTCGCCCACGTTGAGCAGGAACATCGTCTGGCCCGCGGTATCGACATCACGTTTGACAAACGAGATACCGATGGCCGAAGCGTCGAGCACGGGAACGGTCAGGCGCGGCTGCGAGAGCTCGTGGAGAGCGGCGCGCAAAAAGGTCATGTAACCGGCCACGACAAAGATGGCACGCAGCGGCGTAGGCAGGAACCAGCGGCGCGCATAGTGCGCGCCGACAAGCGTGGCAAGATCCATGACGAGTTTGTGCCTACGTGGCTCAAGCTGCATCACGTAACCCGACTTGGCATCGGCGATGGCTTGAGCATCGAGTGCGCCCAAGGCGTCGAGCACGCTCGCACGACACTGCTCGTCATATTCGAGCGCCATCTGGCCAATACGGCCATATACGCGCACTTTGCGCACGCCGTCGATTTCGCCGCCAAGCTTAAGAAGTGCATCGAGATCGCTCTCTGGCACAGGACCCGCCAATTGAAGACGGGTCCTGCCGGGGATCTCGCTAATAATCGAGAATCTCATAGTTTGTGCCTGGGAGCGTTACTCGGCTGCCTCATCAGCAGCGGCCTCGCTCTGGGTGATGTAGGCAGCCTCGGCAACCATGTCATCGACATTGGCCTTGGCCTGCTCGACCATGTCTTGGTAGCAGTTCTTGACGCGCATACCGCACGCGATGCCCTGCACGCAGGCATTCTTTACCGGAGCGCTGGTGAGCAGCTTGACGCCGGCCGTACCAAGCAGAAAACCGCCACCGACAAGCAGGGTGTTAAACGTCGACTTCTTCATGTTGCTTCTCCTTTTGCCGCACAAGCGCGGCATGGTGCCTTAGCACCCGAGTTCATTAGTTTGCTCGAGCACGCTTTTGAGAACAGTTTAGTATAACTATTTGGTCAACAATGGCTAACTTTTTGGAAACTATGCGGTCCAGACCGCCCGGTACTCGGCGGTTCACCCGCCACGACGCAAATCCGCACCCCCACGGGTATCCGCCCCCGCCCTTGCGAATCAAAGGTGAATACTTTTCCGCGAAGTGAACGAGTGAAATCGGACCCCCGAAGCATCCGCATTTTTCAGCAGCAAAACCGCAGGAAATACTCGACAAAACCGCAGGAAACCATCTCCTAAAAGTGTCGATGCTCCGAGGGTCCAAATAAGGTCGTTCACTTCGCGGAAAAGTATTCACCTTCGATTTCCACCATCCCCATAATGTGACAAAGGGACTGTCCCTTTGTCACATTAGGGACAGTCCCTTTGCCACGCTCCTACAGCTGCCAGGCAGCCGCTTCCTTTTGCAGCGCAACCATGCGGGCGAATTCTCCACCTGCCGTCTTGAGCTGCGCCGGAGTGCCCTGCTCGGCAACCACTCCATCCTTGAGCACAACGATTTTGTCGGCATTTTCCACCGTACGCATACGGTGGGCAATAACGATAACCGTCTTACCTGCAAGCAGACGGGAGAGTGCCTGCTGTACCACGGTCTCGTTCTCTACATCCAAGCTTGCCGTCGCCTCGTCCAACAGCACGATGGGCGCGTCTTTGAGCAGCGCGCGGGCGATAGAGATGCGCTGGCGCTCGCCGCCGGACAGCTTGGAACCGTTCTCGCCGATCATGGTGTCGTAGCCCTGCGGCATACGACTCACAAACTCGTCGCAGTTGGCGGCACGCGCGGCCGCAAGCACTTCCTCGTCGGTGGCATCACGACGACCGAGGCGGATGTTTCCCATCACCGTGTCATCAAAGAGCAGCACGTCTTGGAACACAATGGCGTAGTCGCGCAGCAGCACCTCGGGATCCACGCCCGCAACATCCACACCGCCCACGGCAACCTTGCCCGCAGTGGCATCCCAAAAGCGCGCGGCCAGGCGGCTCACCGTAGACTTACCGGAACCCGAAGGACCGACCAGCGCCGTGACCTCGCCTTCCTTGGCGGTAAAGCTCACATCGGTAAGAACTTTCTCGCCGGCGCGTCCGTCCTCGCCCGCACCATAGCCAAATGCCACGTGATCGAACACCACATCGTGGCCCACGGGCTCAAATTTCTCGCTGCCCCGCGCCACAGGCTCTTCCATGATGGAACGCATGCGCTTGGCAGACGACTCGGCGACAAACAGCTCGGACATTAACATTAACGCTTGGTCAAAGGGCGCATAGATACGGCTCACCATAAGCAGGAAGGCAAACATCACCAAAAAGTCGACCTGCCCGGAGGCGACCATCGCGGCACCCGTGACCAGCGTGGTGGCAATGCCCAGACGCAGGATGGCAAAGGCGGAGTTGACCAAAAGCCCGTTAACGAGCTCGCCCTTGGTGGTCTCGCGCTCCTCGGCATCGATCACGGCGTTGAGTTCCTCAAGATAATGGGCCTCCTGGTTGGTGGCGCGGATCTCGCGAACGCAGTCGAGCGTCTCTTGAATTGCCTCGGTAACCTTGACCTTCTCGGCACGCACGCGATCGAACACCGGAGTCATGGGGCCGCGTGTTAGATACAGCACGGCAAAGGCCACGGGAACGCTCCAAAACGCCGCAATCGCCAGCTGCCAGCAAAAGAACAGCGACGCCACGAACACAATGGCGCTTGCGATGATGGCACCCCAAAGCTCTCCCAGCACGTGGCTGTAGGCGTGCTCCATAGCCTGGACGTCGCCCATGATGGTCTCGGTTAAATCGGCCAGATCACGACGACCAAAAAACGACAGCGGCAGTTTGCGCAAGCGCTCGGCAATCTTCATACGCTGCTTGCCGCACTCCTCGTAGAAGATGCAGTAGGTGTAGTAATACTGCTGCCAGTTAGAGGCAAAGAGCAACACGAAAAAGACCAGGAGGCCGCCCACGATCGGCAGGGCATCCGGCAGGTCGGCGCCGGTGGCGAGATGCTCGACAAAGCCGGCCATAACCAGGAATAAAAAGCCCATGCCGGCCATGGTAATGAGATTGGTGAGCGTGGTCCAAAAAATGCCGCGTTTTACGCCGGCGACGCCTTTATCGGATAGGAAATACTTCTTTTGGAATGAGGCGAACATTTAGGCCTCGCCTCCCTTCGTGACGGCGGCATCCGCGGCCGCAGCAGTGATTTTCCAGCTCGCGGCCTGTTCGTATTCGGCCCACATCTTGGCATACAGACCCTCTTGGGACAGCAACTCGGCATGGGTACCCGACTCCTGCACGCTGCCCTGGTTGAGCACCACGATTTGGTCTGCGCCCACTACAGTCGAGAGTCGGTGCGCAATCATAATGACCGTGCGACCCGCCGCCAGCTTGCTAAAGGCGCGCTGGATGAGCGCCTCGTTCTCGGGGTCGGCAAACGCCGTGGCCTCATCGAGCACCACGATAGGCGCGTCTTTAAGGATCGCGCGGGCGAGGGCCACGCGCTGGACCTCGCCGCCCGAAAGATATGCCCCGCCGGCGCCGAGCATGGTATTGATGCCCTGTGGGAGCTTGGCCACAATGTCGTCGCACTGAGCTGCGGAGAGGGCCGCACGCACTTCGTCGTCAGTGGCCGTAGGCTTGGAGGCGCGCACGTTATCGGCAAGTGTTTGCCGGAACAGCTGGTTGGTCTGGAACACGAAGGCGACCTGGCCCATAAGCTCGTGCGGATCCATATCGCGAACGTCCACACCGCCCACGAGCACTCGACCCGAGGAAACGTCCCAAAAACGCGGGATCAGGCTTGCGCAGGTTGACTTGCCGCCACCCGAGGGACCCACCAGGGCGAGGGTGCTACCCGCGGAAACGCTGAAACTCACATGGCTAACGGCAGGTGTTTCGGCACCCTCGTAGGTAAAACTCACGTCCTCAAATCGCACGTCGCCACCGGCAGGGTGCTTGGGTTGGGCGGGCACGGAGAGCTGCTTGGAATCCATGACGCTTCGAATACGAGCCAGCGAATCGGCACTCATCTGAGAGGCCTCGCCCACAAACATGAGCTTGGTCATGGCCGTCGGCACCACGGCCGAAAATATCGCGTAAAACGTGAAGTTGGCCATAAAATGCGCGAAGTCCGTCTCGCCCGGCGCCAACAGCAACGCCACGGGCAGCAGGAATGTCACAAGGCCATTGAGCGCGGTAAGGTTGAGCACTTGCGGACCTCGGCAGAACGTGCCCGCATAGTTTTGCGCCATGTCGGCGTATTCGGCAATCGCATCGTGGAAGGCCTTAAAGGAGTAGACCGTCTGCTGAAACACCTTGATCACGGGGATGCCTCGTACGTATTCGGTGCCGGTCTTGTTCATCTTGACCAGTGCTCCCATGTAGGCCTTCATGAACTCGGTGCCTTTGCCGCTCATCATGGTGGCCATGGCGCCAAACGAAATGGCCACCGAGATGAGGCATGCCGCGCCCAAGCGCCAATCGAGGGCGAAAAGCAGCACGAGCAAGCCCACGACCATGGCGACGGCGCCTGCGATATCGGGCAGCATGTGTGCGAGCAAAGTCTCGGTGGAGGCGGCACATCCGTCTACAATACGGCGCAGCTCACCGGTGGCGTGCGTGTCAAAGTAGCCGAGCGGCAGCTTAAGCAGGTGCTCGCTCGTAGTCTTGCGGATATTGGACGCGCAGCGAAACGCAGACAGGTGCGTGCACATGAGCCCCACGAAATAAGCTACGATGCTTGCCAGCGCAAACCCCACGGCCCACCAGCCATACATCGCGATGTCGCAGGCTTCGCTCCAGTTGGGCGCCACGGCGATCAGATCGCGCGCGACAAGCCAAATGCACACGTACGGACCAAAGCTCAGCAGCTGCGAGAGCGCCGAGAGCGCCATGCCCAAATACGTTAGGAATTTGCGGTCACCGGCATACGCAAGCAACTCGCCGATGCCTCCACCTTCCCTTTTTGATTCCTTTGCCATGAGATTCCTTTCTAACGGCTTGAGAGTTAACCGTAATGAACTTATCATTGATGTGTTAGCCATGGCTCACAATCAAGCCAGGCGTGGACGTTTCTGCAAAGGAAAGGGACGCTTTTGCAAATACAGCGGGCAGCGACCGACATAACCGAGCTCTACGCACCGCAATTTGAGCAGTTTGGCCTGGAGCTTACCGGCAAGGGCGCCGTCTTTACCGGCGAGGTGGCAAACGACCGGGCGCACGGCCGCGCATGGATCATGCCTCTCTCCCCTGCCTGCATCGTCATGGAGCATTCCATCACCCCGACGCACGATATGTACCTGGCCGAATATACACCCGAGCCATATGCCTGCGTGAGCGAGGTCAGCGCGCCCACACTTACATGCATGCCCGAGGCTGGCATAACGCCCGCGAACCTCAAACCATTGCATGGACCGTGGCCAAACAATGCCGTTTGCAGCTTTATCCAAGATAACTGTGGCGAGGAATTAAGCCCGCTGTTTGCGGGGGAGCTCTATCACTCGCGCTCGGTGCTCTTTTTGCCTGGATATTTTGACGAACTGGAGCACCGCTATCCCACCGAGTTCGCGGGAATCTTTGAGGCTTTTGCCGAGCCATGGCACGAGGAAGCGACGTCTGCCATCTGCCACACGCTGCGCCGGATTAACGAGGACCGCGCTCACACCGTAGGCGGACACGTCTATATGCAGGGCATCGTGGAGACCATGGTCGCGGAGCTCGCCTGTTCGCGCGCGGCCCACAAGCAGACGCGGCAGGCGGCAGACACACGCGTCAGCATAACCATTGCCGAAGAAGCAACGGCAATGATTGAGCGCGCGCTCGACAAAGGCAGACGTGTGGGTATCAACGAGGTGGCCGAGAGGCTCTACACAAGCCGCTCCAAACTATGCGCCACCTTTAAGGCCCAAACTGGCGAGTCCCTGGGCACCTACATTCGCAGACGCCGTATGGAGCGAGCACAGGACCTTTTGGCCGATAGCGGGCTCACGATAGCGCAGGTAGCAGAGCGGCTCGACTACCCTCAGCAAGCCGCCTTCGCCCAAGCCTTCAAACAATACACCGGCACCACCCCCACCGCTTGGCGAAGCAAGCATCGCTAAGGCCCAAGCTCCCTGGCCGTAACGGAGCGATTAATTAGCCACCGCCCGTCAGCTCACCCAGGATCTAAACGTCAAGATGCGCACAATCAAGCGCCTTTTTGATAAGAGGGACAGATCGATCAGCCAAATACAACGGAATGTTGAGCACCCCGTCGTCGAGCTTTAGGTTCTTAAGTGAGTAGCGGACCCTCAATGGAGTCGTCTCCGCATGCTTGTCGGCATAGTACTTAAGGCTCTTGGAGTGAACGACCTCTCCCGATTTGACCTCGACGGGAACGATTTCGTTTCCGACTTGAATCAAAAAATCGACTTCGTGCTTCGGCTTCTCGTTTGTCCAGTAACGCGGAGCAGCATCTAACTGTGAAAGTAATGCCTGAAGCACATAGTTCTCGGCGAACGAACCTTTGAACTCCGAAAATAGCGCATCCGAGATGGCAAAAGCGGACGCATCCAGCCTTGCCATGCGGCGCAGCAAGCCGACATCAAGACAGTAGACTTTAAATGCCTTGAGGTCATCGTACGCAGAGAGCGGCACACCACCGGCAGCATTAAGGCGAACCGCCGTGATGAGCCCAGCATCGGCAAGCCATTCCAGAGCATCCTCGTATTCTCGAGCACGAGCCCCCTCGCGCACCGCACCCCAAACGAACTTTTTGTTCTCGCGCGCCAACTGAGCTGGAATCGAGTTCCATATTTGCGAAAGCTTGGCGAACTGCGCACGGCCACCATGCTTGGCAAAATCGCGCTCGTAGGAATCCAAGAGATCAGACAACACCTTATCGACCTGAACGATATCGCCCGTCTCCACCCACCGGCCAAGAGCCTCTGGCATGCCGCCGCATGCAAAATAACGACGAAGATGCTCGACGAGACGGACATGGAAGAAATCGGGCACTGTTTCGATCTGATCCAGGCCGCCAAGGTATTCGTCGTAGTTTGCAGCGCCCTCGGCTTTCAGAAACTCGGAAAAGCTCATGGGGCGCATCTCCATGAACTCGACCTTTCCCACCGGAAAAGCGCTGGTCTCACGGGACAAGCGAACGCCCAACAAAGACCCTGCGCATGCGACGTGATACTCGGGGGCCTCGTCACAGAAGTATTTAAGGGCGCCGACTGCAGAAGGACAATCCTGGATCTCATCAATAATAAGCAGCGTTTTGCCGGGATCGATAGGCTGTCCAAGTGCCAGGGAAAGATTTGAGATGATCCGTCGAGGATCGCGCGTACCTTCGAAAAACTGAGCGTACTCGCTCTGTACCCCAGGTGACGGCTCCTCGAGCGTCAGATACACAAAATTGATGTACGAGGTTCGGCCGAACTCCTTAAGCGCCCACGTCTTTCCAACCTGGCGCGCCCCCTTAAGGATAAGCGGCTTACGATATTCTGACGCTTTCCAAGCGTTAAGCTTGGCAATGATATCTCGCTGCATGGACGAACCTCCCGCAAAGAAACTTCCGTAAACGTGATATTTCCCACATTTTACCCTAGGTAAAACGTGACATTTATCACATTTACGGAAGTTTTAAGCTCATTTCGCCACACTCTCATCACATTTATTGCAATGTGACAAAGGGACAGTCCCTTTGTCACCCGCACAAAAATGGACGCGCCAACGGCGCGCCCATTCACTCTATTCCATTCAGCCCCACCTGACCCGAACGGCCGAGTCGTTGCCAGAACCCGGGAGCCCCGGCAGGGCGGGTGCTTGCTCAAAATGAGTTCCGCACGCAAAGAAGGCCACTTAATGTGGCCTTCGTCTTGCGCAGGACTGTTCGAAATTTTGAGGAAGCACCCGCCCTGCCGGGGCTCCCGGGTTCCCGCTTACGAGAGCGACGTTCTCAGCAACTCGTTGAAGAGCTTCGGGTTGCCCTTGCCGTGGCTCGCCTTCATGCACTGGCCCACCAAAAAGCCGATGACCTTCTGGTTGCCGTCACGATACTGCTGCGCCTGATCGGCACAGTTTGCCAGCACCTCGTCCACGATCGGTTGCAGCGCGCCGGCATCGCTTACCTGACGCATACCGCGCTCGTCGACGATCTTGTTAGGGTCGTCGCCGGTCTGGGCCATGGCTTCAAAGACCTCGTGCGCCTGATTGGAGCTGATGGCATCGGTCGCCAGCAGCTTAGCCAGCGCTGCCACCTGAGCCGGCGCGATGCCGGACTCGGCGAGCGACACGCCTGCGCCCTTAAGATAGGCGATCGTCTCGTTCACCAGCAAGTTTGCAACCGTCTGGGCTTCCTTGCCAGCCATACCGGCAGCGGCAGCCTCAAAGAACTCGGCAAACTCCGGGTCGCCAGCAATCTGCTCGGCATCGGCCGCCTTAATACCAAAGTCGGCCTCAAAACGGGCGCGCTTGGCATCGAGCAGCTCGGGGATCTCGCCGCGGCAGCGGTCGATGAACTCATCGTCCAGATCGAACGGCGCCAGGTCGGGATCGGGGAACAGACGATAGTCGTCGGCCGTCTCCTTCACGCGCATGACCACGGTGCGCTTGCGGCTGGGCTCCCAGTGACGGGTCTCCTGATAGATGATGCCGCCCTCCTCGAGCACCTCGGCCTGACGGCAGATCTCGTAGGCAAGGCCGTCATGCAGGCTCTTAAACGAGTTGAGGTTCTTGAGCTCGGTCTTGGTGCCCAGCTTGGTCTCGCCGCGGCGGCGCAGCGACACGTTGCCGTCGCAGCGCATGGAGCCCTTCTCCATGGAGCAGTCCGAAATGCCCAGCGTCACAAAGATGCGACGGAGCTTCTCCATAAACAGGCGCGCTTCCTCGGGCGTACGCAAGTCGGGCTCAGTCACGAGCTCAATCAAAGGCGTGCCGCAGCGGTTGTAGTCGACGAGCGACTCGGCCGCGGCGGTAATGCGGCCCTCGGCGCCGCCCACGTGCACCATCTTGGCGGCGTCCTCCTCCATATGGATGCGCAGGATGCGAATGGGCACCGTGTAGGAACCGTCCTCGCGGCGCTCGGGCATCTGCAGGTTGGACGCATCATAGCTGGCCAGGTGGCCGGCACGCTGATTGCCCTCGCGCATGATCGACGTCATGGATGTGGACAGGCCCTCGGCGTTGGCCGAGGCGCTCGCCAGGCTCTGGGCCTCGGCCTCACCAAACGCGCAGTCGGGGCGCTCGGCGGCACCGCGACCGGTCACGTCCAGATCCAGGTGACCGTACATGGCAAAGGCAACCGGACCCTGCGTGGTCTGGAAGTTCTTGGCCATATCGGGATAGAAGTAGTGCTTGCGGTAGAACATCGAGTGGCGCTGGATCTCGCAGTTGGTGGCCAGACCCGCCTTGACGATGCTCTCGATGGCGCGCTTGTTGGGCACCGGCAGGGCGCCGGGCAGGCCCAGGCACACCGGGCACACGTTGGCGTTGGGCTCGTCATCGTGGCTGAGCTTGCAGTTGCAGAACATCTTGGTATCGAGTGCGGTGAGCTCGGTATGGATCTCCAGGCCGATTACGGCCTCCCAATCCTGCAGGACCTCGGAAAGCTCCTTCATTACAGCTCGCCTCCCTTCCCGGCAAAATCGGGCGCGACGGAAAGCGCGGGCGCACCCGTGGCGGCATCGGCAAAGCCGCGCTCCAGGGCGCGGGCAAACGTGAGCAGCTGACGGTCCTTAAACGCCGGACCAACCAGCTGGGCAGAAACGGGCAGCTTGCTGTCCTCGCCCAGGCCCAGCGGCACCGAGATGCCACCGTTGCCGCAGATGTTGAGCGAGATGGTGTACAGGTCGGAGAGGTACATCTGCGTGGGGTCGCTGATCTCGCCAAACTTAAAGGCCGTGCGCGGCGAGGCGGGCATGAGGATGGTATCCACCTTGGCATACGCGGCGTCGTAGTCCTGCGTGATGAGCGTGCGGGCCTTTTGCGCAGCGTAGTAGTACTTGTCGTACACGCCCGAGCTCAGCAGGTAGGCGCCGAGCATCTGACGGCGCTTGGCCTCGGCACCAAAGCCGTGGGCGCGCGACAGCGAGCTCTGGTCGGACAGGTTGGCGCAGCCCTCCTCCTGATAGCCGTAACGAATGCCGTCGAAGCGAGCCAGGTTGGAGAACGCCTCGGCCGGGCCGATGACGTAGTAGGCGGCGATGGCGGCGTCCAGGTGCGGCAGGTCGACCTCGACCAGCTCGGCGCCCTGGTTCTGCAGCTCCTGGGCGGCGCGCTGAACAGCGGCCTTGACCTCGGGCGTCAGGCCCTCGGCCTCCATAAACGCGGGGATGATGCCCACGCGCTTGCCCTCGATGCTGTCGTTGAGGTGCTCGGTAAAGTCGACGGCACAGTCCTGGCTGGTGCAGTCGTACGAATCGTGGCCCGCGCCGGTAAGCGCGTTCATGGCCAGCGCGACGTCCTCGACCGTGCGGCCAAAGGGGCCCACCTGGTCGAGCGACGAGCCAAAGGCGACCACGCCGTAACGGCTCACGGCACCATACGTGGGCTTAAAGCCCACCACGCCGCACAGCGACGCCGGCTGGCGAATGGAGCCGCCGGTGTCCGAGCCCAGCGAGAGCGCGACCTCGCCCGCGGCGACGGCGGCAGCGGAGCCGCCCGAGGAGCCGCCGGGCACGCGCTCGGTATCCCAGGGGTTGTTGGTGCGGTGGAACGCCGAACTCTCGGTGGAGCTGCCAAAGGCAAACTCGTCCATGTTGGCCTTGCCCATGGGCAGGCAGCCGGCATCGAGCATGCGCTGGACGCAGGTGGCGGTGTAGACGCTCTGGTAGTTCTCGAGCATGCGGGAAGCGCAGGTGGTGCGCGTGCCCACGAGGTTCATGTTGTCCTTGATGGCCAGCGGCACGCCCGCGAGCGGGGGCAGCGGCTTGCCTGCGGCACGGTCGGCATCCACGCGCGCAGCGGCCTCGAGCGCAAGCTCGGGCGCCACCTGCAGGAATGCTTGGACCCCGCCCTCGCGCGCCTCGATGGCGGCAAGGGAAGCCTGGGCCACCTCGGTAGCGGTAAAGTCGCCGGCAACAACGCCCGCGGCGATCCGGGCGGCGGTAAGGGAATCGAAGCTCTGCGCCATTACTCGCTCTCCCCCTCTCCCAAAATGGACGGCACGCGGAAGTAGCGGTCGCGCGCGCTGCCGGCGTTTTCGAGCGCGACGTCGAGCGGCAGGTCGCGCTCGGGCTCGCGCAGGTCATCGCCCATCACGTTGGACAGGCTTCCGATGGGATGGAACGTGGGCTCCACGTCGGGCAAGTCATATTGCAGGACGGGCTCGAGCATCTGGACGGCGTCGTTCATGTAGGACGTCATCTGGGTGAGCTCGTCATCGGTCAGTGCGATCTTTGCGTACTCGGCGATGCCGCGCACGTCTTTCTCGCTGAGTGCCATAGGCGCTCCCTTCCGCATAACAGATAAACCGCTCTAGTATACAAGGCAACGCCACTTGGAGCAGGTGCTTTACCCAAATGCAGCGAAAACGTAACGAGGGCGGCGGGCTGGCAGGCGGCGGGCCGGCGGTTCTGTAGCGAAACCCCGCCGTCCATAGCGAAAACCGTCTCGCCCACAACGAAAACCGTCCCGCCCACAGCAAAAAGCATCACAACATTCGACGCTTTTCGCCAAAATCGCGATTTTCATCGAATGTTGTGATGGTTTGGAAGCCCCGACCACCACAAAGGTGCCTGTCCCCGTTGCGGTGGTTCTGAAGAATGTCTTATGCCGAGGCCTTGGCTTTGCGGCGCTTGCGGACCGCGTGGATCACGATGTCCAGAAGCAACAGCACAATGGCCACGACCACGATAAGCACGGCAAACTCGCGCTTGCCCCAGTGGCGGCCGGCCAGCGACTTTTGTTTGTCGACGTCCTTCTTGCTGTACTTGGTGCGTACGCAATGCACCAGCAGGCGATGGTCGTTCACGCCGTAGGGCGTGCAGGTGACGAGCGTCACCTTGTCGGCACCGGGCTCGATGGTCAGCGACTCCATCTCCTCGGGCAGCACCACCTCGGAGTCCACCATCTTGTAGGCGAGCGTCTTGTTCATGGTGTGCAGCAGCACCAGGTCGCCGGGCTCCAGCGAGTGGATGTCGTCGAACATGCTCAGGTTGCGCATGCCCGAGTGCGCGGTGAGCACGCAGTGCGTCGAGGTGCCGCCCACCGGCAGGCTCGTGCCCTCCAGGTGGCCGACGCCCGCCATAAGGACTTCCTCGCTCGTGCCGTGGTAGATGGGCATGCTCACGTCGATGGAGGGGATCTCGACCCAGCTCATCATGGGGTCGCGGTCGAAGATGAGCTGCTGCGCGTAGGGCTCGATCTGGTCGGCGGGGAGCTCGGTGGCCTCGCCCGCCAGCTGCTCGTTAAAGGAGCGCGCCTGGAGCAGAATGCGCTCGCGCTCCTCGGCAGACAGCGCGTCCACGGTGCTGGACACCGTGCTGATCTGGTTGAACACGCCCGAGGCCTCGAGCCGGTCCAAGATCCACGGCCAGGTCATAAGGCCCACGCCAATAAGGATGATGACGATGGTGATGAGACGGTCGGCCCAGCGCGGCAACCGCTTGCGACGACGCCTGGGCTTTGGTTGAGGTTTGGGTTGAGGGCTTGAGCCGCCGTTGGCCGCGGCGTTATTGCTCTTCATATGTTTGGCGCCCTGCACCATCGCCGGTCACTCCTCTACAACTCAAGTTGTCTAAACAAATAATAGCCGAATAGCGAGCCCATGCGCCGGACAACGCAGCTAGACTGCACCGTCCGGGCCACGTTACCCCACTCAACTAATCAAGCCATATGTTGCTTTCATCGTCTCGAGCAACTGCGCCATCGTTACGCCCGCAATCCCAATCTGTTTCAGATTGACGTCGCCCACCTCACAATCTTTAACAAACGCAAGTATATCGTCCTTCAGCTCTCCGCGCAGGTCGACACCTTCCGACTCGCCAAGCAGCTGAGCAAGCCTCAGCGCATCACGTTTATGCTTTTTTACCTTCCTCGAATCAACGTTCTCCCCCGCTTCCCTTCTAGCTTTTAGGTCGAGATACGCCTTCGCTTTGAACGGAACAATGTACTCCGTACCCAAGACCGAAACGCCGCCTACGGTCCGAATTCCCTGAAGGAGCAAGCTATAGTAAGCATCGTCCAACAAAATTGCCGAAAGACTGCTTATGTTTTCATCAACGTGAATTGGCGCCACATCAATCCCCTCACGACCCTTTAGAAAGTCAGGGCACTTCCCGAAGAGTTCGATCATATGAGGGTAACCCGGCCTCTTAGGCTCTGTAAACCGATAAAAACATGAGTCTTTGCCTTCGCCCCAGCCGCAGCGATAACCGCCATCACGCACCAAAGTCCATATAGCTTCTGCCGTCTGAGGCAACCGGTCATCGGCGACAATTACCACATCAAAATCGTGAGTCGCCCTAAACGGAAGTCCCGCCTCCGCGAGCAAAATGTCGCATGCCGTGCCGCCGATAAGAGCATACGATCCTGCAGCTTCTTGCATATGCTGCTGAAATTTTTGGAGACCTTCTACAGCGCTTCTTGCCATGGATATTCCTTTCCAAACATGCGATCGACTTCGAGCTGAATTCGCTCATCGTCGATTGCCGCCAAAGATAGCGCAAGCGAAATGTCGTCGACACGGGAGGAACCGGCAAACACGGGCGCATAGCGCCACACTTGGATCATCGCCGTTTCGTTATCCGGCAACTCCCCGTCTGCGACTTCGAGGTCGCTCAGTTTACGCCATGCACTTCTTAAGACGGCCTTTTGTTCCATGCCCGGTGCAGCGAGCATGGAACGCGCGGCGAGCGCCGTCTCCCCGGCGTCAACAAGACAGTCAATCTGCGGTGTCTTCCTTGCAAAAAAGACCTTCGAGACAGGCGAGGAGAGCTCTGTCATGTGCTCGCTAAGCAGAAGATCAACGGCAACAGGGAGCACGACAACACGTCGCTCGCAACGCTCGCGCCTCGCGAGCCCCCTGTCAACAAGCTCGGTTATGGCCTCACTCGCGCGGCTTGCCGAAATCCCAAGCGCGCGACAAAGGTCATAGGGACGATATGGCTCCTGGGCTGCTCCCCAGATTGCGGCAGCCTGTGCGTTGGGTGACATCTTGGTCGCGTGATTGCGAAACCAGGCACCGCCCCTCTCCGTGCAGGCTGTGCCCATAAATGGAAGAAAAGCCTGTCTACCTGGGCAGACAAAGGGAATCCCTTGTGCGACCAATGCTTTGCGCTGACGCGCATCGGCATCAGGAAACGAAACGACAACAGGAGTCTCCGCGCGTAAGGCTAGCTGACTATAGACTCTCTTAGCCTCGGGAAGCCCGACGCCAGTAGGCAAACTTGCAAGCAAAAACGAAAAACCGTTTGCGTCAACAGCGCGGACCTCAATCGCCCGCAGATGCAACGGCAAGTGCGCGGATCCAGGCCAATTTTTGGTCTTGGCGGAGAGGCCTAGTGCTTCTTGTAAGTAGATTAGCGCTTCGTTCATTTCCATCGTTTTCGTTTGATTCCAGTTTATATTGGAATTATACATAATTTTCGGAATTAACGAGCTTCCTCTTATGCATGGGCCAGCATTTGAGTTTTCAAAATGTCCCGGATCGGCGGGGCGATTCGGGATACAATGTCAGTAGAAAACGACGCACCCCGCGTAAATGTTTGGGAGCGCGGGCGGCCTAGTTTTCTGGTTTTGTTAAATGCCCGGGATCCGACCCCCGGGCATTCTTATTTGCGCTTGTTGCGGCGCAAATGCCTTCTACCGTCCGCACCGCGCGTGCGCCTACGGACCTTAAACCGAACCTCATACGAGTCAAGAAACGCGATGACGAACGTGCCCACCGCCGCGAGGGCGGCGAGCGCGTTAAGGAATTTCAGCATTTGGGGACCTCCGATCGAGTCGTCGGCCGCCCGCGCACGGAATGCGTCGCAAGGGTATTTTACTGCGAGTGTATGCACCCACGCCTGGTAAACGCAATATTTGCAAACATCTGTTCGATATTCATACGCCTGATCCATCGGGCAATGGAGCCTGGCTGTGTTGTCCAAAAAGAACGGGGCAAACTCCAGCGCGGAGTCTGCCCCGAAAAGAAAATGGCAAAGCAAGAACGTGGATGGACGAGAAAAGTGTCCGCAAGTCTCATGGCCATCGCATCCCACCTGCCAAAGGGATGGATGAGTGAGCGTTACTCCTGCTCGGACTCCTCAGCCTGCTTACGGCTGCGGATGAGGTGCGCCACGCCGATGCACAGCACCGCGCCACCAGCGATCCAGGTGAAGGTCACGCCGTTGAGACCGGTGAGCGGGAGGTTGGAGCCCTTCTGGTCGACAATGATGAAGCTGAGCTTGCCGGTAGATGCGGTAGCCTTGTTGTCCTTGACCACGCCATCTGCTGCCTTGATTGCAGAATCAACGCTGGGGATAACCACGTCGCCGGTCTGATTGAGCTCGCGCTTGATGGTGAAGGTCACACCGTTTGCTGCGGAGTTATTGTAGCCAGGCGCCGGGGTGACCTCTTTCAGGATGTAGGTGCCTTCATCGAGACCGACAACGTTAATCTTGCCTTTTGCGTCGGTCCTCAGCTTGGCCTGCTCACTATTGATCGTCTTGGTGCCGTTTGCCTTGATAAAGTTGTTCGTATCACCCTGCTCCTGAAGCGTGAACTCAACGCCTTCGAGCCCCTTAGTTTCATTATCGGAACCCACCTTGGTGACATCGATGCCATAGGTGTAGTCATAGGCAGGGTGAATTACCGTATTGCCCTCGCCTGTACCGTTCGGGTTGTTAGAATAGGTAAGCTTAACCGTATTCTCCTGAGCCTTGCCGATAAGATCCTTGAACTTTTCCTTAATGACATTATTGCTGTCGAAAATCTTGGAGGAGTCGAGCTTGGCTTGATACTCGACGGTCACCCTCGAGCTAGCGTTGACGGCAATGGGGTTATCGTCAACGTCAACACAATTCCTCAGGTTCTTGAAGTTAACGGTAAGTTCGTTACCATCCGAGAGATTTGTGGTGTAGCCCCGCACGGCATCATTCTTTACGATCTGGTTACCGATCGTAACCGTGACATCCGGAACATTATTCTCGCTGCCATCGACGAACTTGGGCGTCATGGAATTGGGCAGTTTGTCCGTGAAGACGTATTTATAGTCGCTATAGGTGCCGATATTACTCGCAACCGTACCGACGAGTTTGTAATGGACCCAATCGTCCATAGCAGAGTCAGCGGCCTTATTGGGTTTGGTAAGAATGTCTCCGTTCTCCACTGTCACCCAATTTTTGTCCTTGTCATCCATAACAGCCTTGTTGACGGTAGGAATGCTGGTCTTCTCGGTAACCACCACATCGCCGGCGCCCACAACGGCATAAATCGGAGAAGTGGCAGTATTCTTGTTGTCAGCTTCCGACCCATCCGGAGCTAAAGTGTCCTTGTCAGTCAGGAACAGGTAATAACCAGATTTGTCGAAAGAAACCTTGTTGCCCGCCGCAAACGAAGCCTCCGTAGCGCCCGTCGGGATGGTCGGAGTGACTTCCTTCGCAACCAGTCCAGCAAGCGTATTGAGCAAATCGGTGTCTTTGAGAACCGTCGTGTTTGTGGTCCCGGTAATGTTGGCAGTCAGCCAATTGGCAACATCCTGCGGGCTGGCATCGGTTTTCAGATTGTCTGCTTCATTTTTATTATAGTCGTTGATGGCCTTAATAATGGCTTTTCGCGTCGTGTCCCCAACGCCAGTTGCCCACTTAACATTCGAAACGACCTTGTCAGTCTTGCCGGCCTCATCCACGACATCGGCCTCGAAAATCTGGTAGGCCTTGTACTTCACGCTGCCATTGTCTTCGTTCTTATTGATCTTAATGCTATTGGTCGAAGCAGTCGCACCATCAGCAAACGCCATACTCACCGGCGCCATCACACCGCCGAAGCTCAGCGCTGCTGTGAGGCCGGCGGTTACTGCCAGGCGTGCGATGTTCTTGCTCATGCTCATCTTCTTTTCCTCTGCTTTCTGCTCGAATTCCATTTGATCTAAATCTGTCTGTCTGTGTCTTAGCATCTACTTCGCTACGTCTCGCCCCGCTCTCTGTGGGGCTGCCAGCTACTCTTTATGGCTGCCACCTCCCCGCTTGACCAGGAGCGCGACCACGATGAGCGCGGCTCCGGCGACCGCTGCGGCGGCCGCGGCGTACATTGCCATATCGCCAGTCGAGGGCATAAAGCCTCCGGTGGTAATGCTAGGGGGTGTGCCGGTGGGCGTGTTGATGAGCGACGCCTCCAGGCTGCCCGTCGACCCGTCCGCGCTGTCGGCGCGCAGGGGCGACTCGGCCGTGATGGTGAGCTTGGGCTTGGCGGCGGCCACCTGGTCGACGTCCAGGCCCTCGGCCTTGACCGTCACGGAGCGTGTGCCCTCAAAGGCGGTGTAGCCCTTGGGCGCCTTGAGCTCGCGGACCTCCAGCTTGCCCGAGTCCACGCCCGAGACGGTCACGCGACCGTCCTCGCCCGTGGTGACGGTGGCCTTGCCCTCCGCATCCCACGTGCCGTCGGCCGCCAGCGTGCGACCGCGGTCGTCGGCGATGCTCAGGACCGCCCCGGCAAGCGGCTTGTCGCCGTCGCTGCCGCGCTTGGTGAGCGCGAGATCCCAGGTGTAGGCGCACGCATCGTCGCTCGGCGTGCGGGTGAAGCCGGCGTCGCCGGACTGGTCGGCAAAGGGAGAGCGCGGGTAGCGCAGGTAGACCTCGTTGGGGTTGCCCTTCGCGATGCCGTGGTTGCATGCGCTGTTGAGCGGCGCGTTGTACACGGCGACCACGCGGGCGCCCGCGGTAAAGGCGTCGGCCCCGCCGAGCGCGGCGATCAGGTCGCCGGTGCGCACGGTGAAGGTCTTGCCGTCCACCGCTACCTTGGTGGCGCACTGGGCCGTGATGTCGGTCCAGCCCTTCGCGGGGTCGGTGCCGGCGCGGCCGTCCTTGCCGGTCGAGACGGCGTCGAAGCCGCCGTCCGCACCCGCCGCCACGTACACGCGCATGCTCGCGGCGACCTTGGAGGGGTCGAGCCCCGCGCTCATGGTGTCGACGAACTGCACCGTATAGGTGTCGTAGGCCGTGAGGCCCGCCGGAACCGTGGCAGAGAGGCGCCAGTACAGGTCGTCGGCGACCGTGGCGTCGGCGGCCTTCTGCCAGGCGGCGGTGCTGTCCTCCAGCACATGCTTGGCGACCTTGGGGGTCGCCGCCTTGGGCTTGACGGTAACGGCGCCGCCGCCCACCAGGGCCATGATCGGCGCGGTGCCGGCCTCGTTCTGGGCGATGGCGTCGTCGTCGGCGACGATGAGCCAGTAGCCACAGGGCAGCTCGGCCGCCGTGCCCGCGTTAAGGGCCACGGACACGGCGCCAGAGCTCTGGAGAGAACGAGCGAGCTGTGCGCTCAGCGCGCTCGTAAGGTGGGAATCGGTGTTGAGCCACTCGGCAGCTTCCCGCGCGGTGGTCTGGGAATTGGACATGCCGGCGCTGTGCAGCACGGGCAGGACGGCGTCGCGCGCGGCGTCGCTTGCCCAGGCGAGGTCGGTGGCGATCTTGACGTCGCTGTCGCCGTCGACGACGTTGGCGCTAAAGATCTGGTAGGCGTCGTAGCTGCTCGCCACGGTGCCGCTCACCGTGATGGAACCGGTCGAGGTCGGCGCGGCCTGCGCGGAAGCGGGGAACACAACCGCGCAGGTGCCGATCAGGAGGGCAAGCAGCGCAAACAAGATCGGGAAGGAGCAAACTTTCTTATTCACGACGCTTACCTCCCTTCGCATTCGCCTTGCGACGAATGTGCATCCAGGCCGCAGCAGCGCAAAGCACCGCCGCGCCGGCAAGGTACGTCAGAGTGACGCCCGACATACCAGAAAGGGGCAAAGAGGTTGAGTAGGTGTTGGTGAAGGTGGAGGCGGGAATGGCGTCGGGCGCGGCGTCCTTGCCGATGGTGTTACTCACGGTGTTGCCCATGTCGTCCTTCACCTGCGTGACCGTGGTGGAGGTGGTGAGGCCGGAGTACTTGCCAGTGGTCTCATCCATGACGGCCTTCACCGTGACGGCCACCTGGTACTCGGCCTTGGAGTAGCGAAGCTTGTCGATGGCACCGGTGGTAGGCGCGACCTCCTTCACCGTGTAGGTGTAGGTCTTGGCGCCAGTCGGGTTCGAATCGTCGATCTTGGCGAGGTGCTTTTTGGAGAACGAGATACCGCCAAAGGATGCCACGATGTCGTTGACCTTGGTGGAGCCCGCTGCGGGAGCGACGGAAATAGTCTTCGAGTCAGGCATAGGAGCGCTATCCTTATTTGGCCCCGTAGCCTCGATGCTGAAGTCGAACGCAACGTATTTACCGCTGGAATCCTTCGGCCAGTCCGTATTACGGACGGATTTAATCACCGGGATTTTCACGGACGTAACGGAGCACGAGTCGGAGATGTACGTAATGCCATCAACGATGTTCGGCTGCTCGTTCTCGATCCACGCAATGGAGCCGCTTGTGCTGTCCACCGTGAACTTGTAGGTGTTCTTGTTCAGTTCGTAGCCAAACGGAGCCTGGGTCTCCGTGAGCGTGTACGTGCCCGGCAGCAAATCGGCCAATGTGAACTTGCCATCCTTGGCATCGGTATCGGCCCAAGTGGTTTCGCTCGGAGTCGATTGGTCACTCACGGTCCAGGACTGCGCCTCAATCAAGCCATCGGCACCCAGTTTCGCAAGCTTCCACTCAGAACCAGCCAAAGGAGTGTGTTCTGCATCGTCCTTCTCCACCTTGGCCCAAGACACCGTACCGGTGATCTTGGTGTTGGCGATGGCACCCGTGGTGTTAGAAGGTGTGAACGGAACCTCGTCCCCGTTCTCATCCACGTAGCCCTGGACATAGTTCACCGACTCACCAGCATTGTTCATGGTTGCGTAGTAGATCTTGTCCGAAACCTGGTAACCCTCCGGCGCCGTCTCCTCTTTGATGTAATAGGTGAATGCCGGATTAGAATCCGAGATCTCCTTACTCGGATCGGCCTTCTGGTTCAAATAGTTGAACTGAAGCTTGCCATCATCCGAAGCGTAATCGTTGGCAGCGCCATCCGTTACCGTAACGATGGGACCCGTCCCGTTCTTGGCATCTTTGACAGTGCCGTATATCGTCCACGAGGAACCGGGAAGCAGCTTAGTACCATCCGCAGCGTCGACCTTGCTCCATGCAATGGAGGAACCGTCCGGTGTATACGAGCCAGACCACGGGAAGTTGTGACGCTCCTGGTCCATATCGATAACGGAAGCCGAGTTACCCTCACCAAATGCTGCGGCAACCTTCGGGCTGTTCATTGAGAAATCGGCGCCGGCGTACACACGACCATTGGTGGTCACATGGTCGTCGAAGCTTCCGTTGGGAACGAGAATCGATCCGATCATAGCCGCCGCAGGATCGTCGTCAGTCCACTTGGCACCGGTAGTTGCGCCATCGTATCCCCAGTCCGCGCGGTCCTCTCCCGCGATGCCGCCCCGAATGGTAAGGCTTTGCGTATCGACAAAGTTCCACATGATGGACTGGGAAGCCGTCGCGTATGCTTCACCCAGTGCCTTGCCGGAATATTGAGTTTCGTAACCACGCGAAATCTCGATGCCGTTCCACCAAAAGCGCCAGCCATTGTGGAACTCAATATTCGAAGATCCGGTAACGTTCACAACAACCGAGGCGCCCTCGGGAATGTCCTCGAATGCGAAATCAACGCCACGATAATACTCGTTGTTGTATGTATTGCTCAGCTGAGAAGCATCGATGGTGAACACCTGCTGCATAGAGGTGTTGTCGCCCTTAAACGTGATAAGACGCTCGCTATTCTTGAATTGCTTACCATTGAGCGACGTATCGGCGCAGTCCTCATTGATGGTCTTATCCGACCCATCAAACACCAGGCCATAGCTACAATCCGTCTTGTTGTTGTACTTGTTGATGATGTAGCGGTTGTCCTTATCGCACGCCGGAGCAACGCCGTAGCTCACTTTGCCCGTCTTCGCAAACGAATACAGCTGATTAGAAAGCGTGTTGAGATAGCCTGTCTCTCCGCTGTAATTCGAATAATCCTTGCCATTAATGTCCTTGAGGAAGTTAACTTGGTTGAACAGAGTACTGTCCTGAGCGTTCTCGCCCGCGTACCAATAACCCTGGGTTTTCACCACAGACTGGCGCCCGTTATTAGTATTCCAATAGGTAATGGGACCGGCGATCTTCGCGGTGTAGTCATAGCCAGCGGAGTCAGCCGTTCTCGCTTTGCCGACCCAAGCGCCTTTGTTCCAAGCGCCAACGGTAGTCTTCCCCGGCAAGTCGCCGCTGTAACCAACGCTCATGTTGGTGATCGCACTGTCGATTCCAGCTACCGCAAGCACGGTGCTGCCGTCGACAGGACGGAACTGGGAACCAAAACCAACGGTGCCAAAGCGGAAACCAGCGCCAATACCTTCATAGGGCCAGCTCTCTTTGAGTGGATTCATGGCAAGCTTGCCACGGACCACGGTAAGGCCCTCCGCCTCAGCGGCATATGAGCCGGCGGGGGCGTTGCTCGCATCAAGAGTTTTAGTGTTGCTCGGTTTACCACCGATGTACATGTCGCGGCCGACGTAGGTGGCCACGCCGGGATCGGGGGTAGAGACATCGATATTCGTACCGATGCCGATAGACGTGGGAACATGAATTCCCTTCTCCACGGTGGCCGTCGCTCTCGCTGAAGCCGCATTCGCACTCTGAGCCTGCTCAGCACTATTTGAAGAGCCAGCCTCGCCGCCATTGGTCTCGTCGCTATTCTGGTTTTCGGCATCCTCGCTGGTGTTATCTACAGCAGCGGACTCACTTGAGGAACCCCCCCCCATTACAGTTTCCTCGGTAGAAACTGTCTGGACGTCGTTGGCGATGGCCTGCGAGATCGGGGGCATGACGAGCGACAGTACCAGGCTCAAAACGGAAGCTCCGCACAAAACACCTGCTAGTACACGATGTGTCGCTTTATTACTCTGCTTAGATTTATCTGAATTCGCTTTCATCGATGTCTCCTCCCCAAGAGACCGCGATCTTGCTCTTTCCCTATCAAACGTATCTGCGCAATCTGTAATTTCGCACGCTTATAGTACATATTGTAACGATTGTTTGAACATCTAAGCAAAAATACCGATAGTTTTGTAGCGAATTCTCAATTCTCTTGACATTTGCTCGGATTTACCTTCGTTTATTCGCTATGAAATATCTATTTCTACTGGTAATTAAGCTAGTTATCATTTTTTTAATAGCATTTTATTTATTTGCACAACATTTTGCTCAAGAGCGAACATCCTGTGAACGGTCGAAAATCGACCGTGAACGGTAGGTCATTAACCGGGAGGAATAGACTACTAAATTGACGGGAATATCTTTAACCCATCGGTAGTTAGAAGCATAATGTTCAGACAACAATATTTGAATTTTCGCGCAGATTTTAGGCATCAATTCGCCCAAATCGCCTGAGGCCGCCACAAAGGTGCCTGCCCCTTTGTGGCGGCTCTCCCCCGGCGCTACAGCAGATGCTCCTCGATAAAGATCGCGATGCCGTCTTCGTCGTTGCTCGCGGTTACAAAGTCGGCGGCGGCACGGGTGGCGTCGCTGCCGTTTGCCATAGCCACGCCCACGCCGGCGTCGGCCACCATGCAGGTGTCGTTATCGGCATCGCCAAACACGCAGATGTTCGTAAGCTCCATGTCGTTGAGCTCCGCCACGCGCACCAGGCCGCGCGTCTTGGATACGCGCGGATCCATGAACTCGTAGAGTCGCTGCGTGGTTTGCAGGGCCGCCGCCTTAACAGTGTCATCGGCAAACGTCGACGCCCGCTCAATCACCCGCGGCATCACCTCGGGCGCCATGGTAAACATCACCTTGGGCTGCGGCTCGCGCAAGAACTCGGCAAAATCGACCACCTGGTAGGGCACGCCGTCGACGCGCGACAGGTGCTCGACACACGCATTGCTCTCGGGCACATAGAGCACGCCGTCCCGAGGGCAAACGGGCGTTGCCGGCAGGCCTGCCATGTGCTTGCAGATGCGCGCGATGGTCTCGCCCGGCAACGGATAGCTCAGCTCGTTGATATCGTGCGCGCGGTCGATGACCTCGGCGCCACCGCAGCCCACGAGCACGTCCACCAGGCCTTCGATGCCCCAGAGCTCGTACATGGCCTCGGTCGCGTGGGCGTCGCGCCCGGTGCACAGACCAAACAGCACGCCGCGCCCGCGCAGGGCACGGATCGCCGCCACGGTGCGCGGGGACACCGTGTGCTGGCTCGTGAGCAGCGTGCCGTCGATATCGCAGAACACGGCTTTGATGTGGCTGAAGGTGGTGTCCATGGGAGGCTTTCTGGGTTGTGCGGCGATGCGGGGTGTATTCGTGAACGGCGTACATGGTATACCAAGGCGCGCACGGGGTGCTTGGGCGCAAAACCACCACAAAGGTGCCTGCCCCCCCTTTGTGGTGGCCGGACCCGCAGGATGGCCTGACCCGCAGCGCAAACCATCACAACATTCGACGTTTTTCGGCAAAATCGCGATTTTCATCGAATGTTGTGATGGTTTTTACTGCCTTGCGGCACGATCCAAGTGCCAGCGACCAAACAGCAGCAACGCCGCGGGAACCGCCGTCACGACCATGCCCGCCCCGATGAGCGTCTGCTGCACACCAAACGTCGCCGCCAGCCACGGGGCAATCGCCAGCGGGGCCACGCCGGCGAACATATTGCCAAAACCCATGACCGAGTTGACGCGCCCGAGTTGCTCGAGCGGGGCCGCCGTTTGCACGATAGTGTTGTGGAGCGGGTTGACGACACCCCAAGCTATGCCCAGGGCGACCTGGCCGACAAAGGCCACACCCACGTACGGTGTCCCCACATAGAGCAGGCTTCCCAGACCCACGGACATAAGCGCCACGAGCAGCGTTTTAAGGTTGACCAGGTGCGGCGGCAAACGGAGCGCAACGACGGCGCCCAGCACCGCGCCCACGCCCGAGGCCGACGAGAGCCAGCCCATCCACTCAACGCCAACGCGTAGGACATCGCGATAGAAAAACGACTCGAGCGGATCGAAGGCTCCGTAGCCAAAGTTCGAAAGGAAAATAATGCAGAAAAGTAGCGCGAGGACGCTGTTGGTGAAGACTGTCTTGATGCTGGCTGCGAAGGTGGCGCGGGCGGACGCGCTGGGGTTGGAGCTTTGTCCCGCACGCTCCCCTTCCTCTGCCGAATCGGCATCCGCATGCCCGGCGACATGGCTGGTCTGCGGCCCAAAGTCCCACCGACGACGAACGCCAGCACGGTAAAGAGCATCATGAGCACAAACACCGCGCGCGACGACGCAGCCGCCGCGACAAAGCCGCCCAGCGTGGGGCCAACGATGATACTCACGTTTGAGAGCATGGCGATGGCGGAGTTGATGTCTTTGAGCTCGACGGGGTCGTCGGTGAGATACGCCGGATAGGACGTGGCGATGGGCTGGGCGAATCCCATCACAAAGCCCAGGAGCACCGCGCCGGCAAGGACTGTTCCGGTCGCGCTGCCAAAGGCAAGGATTGCCGCGCCGGTTGCCAACGTGCCGACGATACTCGCCCGGAAATGCCGGCACGGACCCCAAGCGTCGAGCACCGCGCCACCCGCAATGGATCCCAAGATCACGAATACGTTCATAAACAGGACGGCCAGCGATGTCGCCACGACCGAGGCATCGCCTGCATAGGTGAGCGTTCCGATGACGCCGATGAAGTAGCTGGTCTGAAAACCGGTGTAGATGAGAAAGCGCATCGCCACCAGGCGCCTGGCCTGCACGGACAGCGATGATCGAGGCTTTAAGAAAAGAGAGGCGAGCATGGAGACTCCTTGTTTCATACGAATGCGGACGGAGGGCATTCGCCACCGTCTGTCAAATCAATTTATCCGCATGAAACATTAAGGACGCATCAAGCCCCTTCTCTCCGTTTTTCGCCCGTCATGAACTACTTGGTAGATTGTAAGACATGTCCCACACAATGTGTGGGACATTTTAGTTCTACTAAACTGCAAAATCCACCACAAAGGTGCCTGGCCCCTTTGTGGTGAAAGTGACGTTTGCCCAGATAAAACGGCCAAAATAAACCTGTCCCTTTTTGGCATGTTATGGCAGCGCAGCGAGCCGGTTCCAAGTGCCCCAGGTCGCCCCGAAAGAGGAGCGACGCGTACTTTGGTACGCGAGCGACGGCTTGAGGGGCGAGATGGGGTGCTTGGGGCCGGCGCAGCGTCGAGCCTTAAAGGTGGTCTTGGATGAGATCGCAGATGGCTCGGGCGTCGTTGATGTTGATGGCTCGGGTCGCAAAGCCGGCGTCGAATGCCTGACGCGCCAGGGCTTCGTTGCAGGCAAGGGCCAGCGTGTGACCGTCGACCAGGTCGAGCGAGCTCTTGCCGCGCAGACGGTCGACACCGGAGCGCGCGACCACGATGTTGTCGAAGCCCTCGGTCTTGTAGCCCTCGATGATCACCACGTCGACATCGCTGTAGCGCGACAGCAGCTCACGCGCGGGCATCTCGTCCTCCTCGCGCGTGTCGGCGTACTCCGCCCAGCGCGTGGCGCAGATGAGGCCCACGTGCTTGGATCCGGCCTGGTGATGGCGCCAGGTGTCCTTAGCGGGCACGTCGATATCAAAGCCATGATGCCCGTGATGTTTGAGCGAGCCCACGCGCAGGCCGCGGCGGGTGAGCTCGGCGATAACCTTCTCGACGAGCGTGGTCTTGCCCGAGTTCTGGTAGCCGATAAACGCGATCGCGGGGACGGCCGCTGCCGGAGCTGCGGGAGCGACGGCGACGGGTGCGCTCGCGGGCACGTTGCTCGCGGCACCCACGGCCTCAACAGCAGCGGCCTGACGCTCTGCGCGATCCCACACGCCCGAGCGGCCGCCCTCCTTGTGCAGCAGGCGCACGTCGACGATCTCCATACCGCGGTCGACCGCCTTGCACATGTCATAGATCGTTAGGCACGCGGCACTCGCGCCGGTCAGGGCCTCCATCTCGATGCCCGTCTTGCCCGTCACGCCGGCCGTAACCAGCACGTGAAAGCCAACCTGCCCGTCCGCGCGCGCCGGCGCCCAGCCCTCGGGCACATCCTCGGCCGGCGTCCCCGCCGGAGCGATGGGCGCAATGTCGCACTTGCTCTTGGTAATGAGCAACGGATGGCACATGGGAATAATATCGCTCGTGCGCTTGATGGCCATGATGCCCGCGACGCGCGCGCAGGCGAGCACGTCGCCCTTTTTGGCGCGGTCCTGCAGCACCATGGCCTGCGTCTCGGGATGCATGAGGATGGTGCCCTCGGCGATGGCGATGCGATGGGTCTCGGCCTTGTCGGACACGTCGACCATGCGCACCTCGCCCTTGGCGTCCACGTGCGTCAGCTCGTCGCGACGGGCGTCGCGGGCGGGCTCGGCGGCAGCGCTGGTAGTCGGCTGCGCGGACGCGTCGGCGTTGCCAGCATTCGCCGCAGCCGTGGCTTTGTGGGCAGACATCGCGGCCCTGCGAGCGGCCTTGGTGGCATCGGCGTACCTGCTCTTGGCCATATGATCATCCTCCGATTTGGGACATAAATCGTTGCGTGCCCTCAATTATCGCGTGTTCCTGCGGTTTGTGGGCCACGGCATCGCGCCAAATCGAAAGTACCTGCATATCATCACCACGGCGCAGCGCCTCACGCACCGAATACTCGGCATCGCTAAACAGGCACGGACGCACGTTGCCGTCTGCCGTCAGGCGCAGACGGTTGCAATTCGCGCAAAAATGGTTGGACATGGCGCTGATGAAGCCAACCGTTCCCGCCGCGCCCGGAAAGTGCCAGTAGCGCGCGGGGCCCGCACCGGCAGGAGCGTCGCTGATGTTGAGCGGCTCGAGCTCGCCCAGTCCCGCCGCGGCGGCCCCGGCATTGATGCGCGCCCGCAGCTCGTCGCTCGGCACGGTATCGCTCGCGTCCCACAGCTCGGGATTGAGTGTGGGCGCATGCGGGTCCACAGCGCAATGCGAGCTCGTGCGCTCGTCGCCGATGGGCATGTATTCGATAAAGCGCAGGTGGATGGGGCGGTCGAGCGTGAGCCGCGCGAGGGCCGCCACGTCCTGGTTGAGCCGGCGCACAACAACGCAGTTGACCTTAACGGGCTCAAAACCCCAAGCCAGCGCCGCGTCGATGCCGGCCATGGTCTGCTCGAGTCGACCCAGGCGCGTGATCTTTCCAAAGAGCGTAGGGTCGAGCGTGTCGAGCGAAATGTTGACGCGGTTAAGCCCAGCATCTTTGAGCTGCGGCGCCAGCTTGGGCAGCAGGGCGCCGTTGGTGGTGAGCGAGATGTCCTCGATCTGCGGAATCGCGCGGATGTCACGAATGAGCGGGATGATACGGCGGCTGACCAGCGGCTCGCCGCCCGTCAGGCGCACGCGGCGAATGCCCTCCCCCGCCACCAAGCGCACAAAGCGGGCGATTTCCTCGGCACTGAGCAGCTCGTCGTGCGCGCGGGGCGCCACGCCATCGGCCGGCATGCAGTAAATGCAGCGGAAATTGCACTTGTCGGTAACGGCAATGCGCAGGTAGTTGATATCGCGGCCAAAGCCGTCATGTTGCACGTGCCCGTTCACGCAGCCCTCCCCTCACGCGGCGTTTTATTCTTCGGAAAACATAATACCCCACGAGAGAATCACGCCGACACCCGTACGACAGGACAGGTCGCTTCGAGCAAGACCGGCTTCCCAAGCCCATCCTCAGCATACAAACCATCACAACACTCGATGCTTTTCCCGATTTTGGCGAAAACCGTCGAATGTTGTGATGGTTTGCCTGCCCACGGTACCCCGTAGAAGGACCAAAGCACCCCTAAAGGCCGCCGTCCCAGTGCCGAATCACGAATTCTCGCAGGTCGTTCTGACGTTTCTGGAACGCTTCGCTTCGGTCGCACTTAAGGCCCATAGCGAGCGCGATGGCGTTCATCGCCCGATGCAATTGCAGCTGATGGGCAAACTGAGTCCCGGTGAGGACGATCATCTTAAAGCCCAGTGCGCTCAGCACGGTCATGCGCTCCGCATCCGACGCGCTGCGCTGTTTATCAAGATGGTCCGAGCCGTTGTATTCAATCCCCGTACCGCTCGCAGGCGCATATACGTCGATCTCGAAATACCCGGCCTTTGCGAGATACTTGAACTCGTTGGGAACATCGACCCGATGGTTGAGCTCGATCTTGGCGTATCCCAGCCCTCCCTGGGAACGTTTTGCTACGACCATGATTGCGGCGGCCGTCTCCATTGGCGACCGCGCGCCATCGTGCACGCGCCTGAGCACGGCAGCCGCGCGTATGGCCCCCTGACGAGATCGGTTCTCATTGCAATAAGCAATCAAGCCGGCAACGGTATACCTCTGCCCCATCTCGATATAATCGCCTGTCGACAGATGATTCAAATGGTATCGGGCGCAGATTTCGTAGCCATATTCCAGCTGCTCGGGCTCACTCATCCACGAACCCGCCTGGACAAAGCACATGGCCTCATCAACCACCAGAAGGCCCTCCGCCACCTCGATAAGATGGCCTGGAGGCACCGGCGCCCCAAACACGTGGCACCTAAATCCAGCCGGCGTCGAGCGCTCAAAATCAAAGTTGACGAGCGTGTCGATATGATCGAGCTCTTCTCGTGGAATACCAAGCGAAACCAGATAGTCGGTAACGATCCCAACTGCCGTTGAAGCCCTCAGCCCCTTGGCATCGAGTCCCAATTTGGGCAGGTCCGCAGTCGGCTCCGCCTCGTTAGCAAGCGAGTCCTCATCGTATAGGCTGCTTGCTCGCGAGAGCGGCTCGGATGGGCGCGCCACGTTGTGGTACAGCCAGGCGGTCTTATGGGACAGGACGATCGGCAGGTCCATGAGCCCTCCAATGGAGTCGGATAACCAACCTTATTCCCCTGCCCACGGGTCTGCACACCTTCGTGCACAAGAAAGCGATTCCACCCGGTCGAGTGGCAGAAAAACCATCACAACATTCGATGCTTTTCCCGATTTTGGCAAAAAACGCCGAATGTTGTGATGGTTTGAGACGAGGTGAGGAACACGGAGGGGTCAAAGCATCGTGCTCGAACGGGTTAATCCAGCTCTTTTAAGCCATGCGCCAGCTGCCAGTACTCGCCGTGCTGGGCGAGCAGCTCTTCGTGCGTGCCGCGCTCGATGATGCGGCCGTGTTCGAGGACCATGATGGCGTCGGCGTCGCGGACAGTGGACAGGCGGTGCGCGATCATAAACGTGGTGCGACCGCGCATGATGCGGTCCATACCGCGCTCGATGAGCTTTTCGGTACGCGTGTCGATGGAACTCGTGGCCTCGTCCAGGATGAGCACCGGCGGATCGGCGACGGCCACGCGCGCGATGGCGAGCAGCTGACGCTGACCCTGCGACAGGTTGGCGCCGTCGGCCGTGACCGGTGTGTCGTAGCCCCGCGGCAGGCGGCGGATAAACGAGTCGGCGCAGGCGGCCTCGGCAGCGGCGCGCACCTCCTCGTCGGTCGCGTCGAGCTTGCCAAAGCGGATGTTCTGCGCAATGGTGCCGCTAAACAGGTGCGTGTCCTGCAGCACAATGCCGAGCGACCCGCGCAGGCTGGCCTTGGCAATGTGCTTGACGTCGATGCCGTCGTACGTGATCTCGCCGTCATCGACCTCGTAGAAGCGGTTGATGAGGTTGGTAATGGTCGTCTTGCCGGCGCCCGTGGAGCCCACAAACGCAATCTTTTGCCCCGGCTTGGCAAACAGGTTGAGGTCTGTGAGCACGCGGGTGCCCGGCACGTAGGAAAAGTCCACGGCATGGAAGCGCACGTCTCCGGCAAGCGGAACCAAGCCGCACGTGAGCTCGGTACCGTCGGCGGCCACCGCGCGGCCCGACTCATCAACGGCAGCCACATTATGCAGATGCCCGTACGCGCCCACGCCCTGGCCCTCGGGAATCTTCCATGCCCACGCGGCGTCGCCCGTCTGCACCAGCTCCACGCAGCCCTCGTCCACCTCGGGCTCAAGGTCCATGGCGGCAAACAGGCGCTCGGCACCGGCCAGCGCGTTGAGCAAGAAGTTGCCGAGCTGCGTAAACTGGTTGATGGGCATGGCGGCCTGGCGCACAAAGACCAGGTAGCTTGCAAGTGCGCCCACATCGGCGAGTCCCTTGATGCAGAGCATGCCGCCCGCCACGGCGACGATGGCATAGTTGACGTAGCCAATCACGACGGTCATGGGCACCATGGAGTTGGCATAGCTCACGGCGGCGGTACCGGTGCGGCGAAGCTCGTCGTTGCGGCAGGTGAAGCCGGCGACATTCGCTGCCTCACGGTTAAAGACCTTGATGACCTTTTGGCCCGAGACCATTTCTTCGATATATCCGTCCAGGTCGCCAAGCGATGCCTGCTGGGCGGCAAAGAAGCGCTTAGAGCGCGCGCCCGAGTAGCGCGCATACAGCACAATGGCCGCATCGCACACGAGCGTGATAATCGTGAGCTGCCAGTTAAGGATGATGAGCATGGCCGTGGTGCCCACAACCTGAATGGCGGCCTGAATCACGTTGGCAAAGCTGTTGTTGAGCGCCTCGGAGACAGTGTCGACGTCATTGGTGAAAAAGCTCATGATGTCGCCCGAGCGCGTGCTGTCAAAATAACTGAGCGGCAGCGTCTGGATGTGCGCGAACAGGTCGCGGCGAATATCGGACACCACGCGTTGGGCCGCGCACACCATGATCTGCGAGTAGCCCAGGGCCGAAAGCACGCCCGCGGCGTAGATGATCGCCGTCAGGATGACCTGCTTGGCGAGCAGTTCCTCCCCGCCCGTAGCCAAGCCGTTAACGATGGGGCGCACCATGTAGGTGCCGGCGAGGCTCGCGATGGCGGCGACGGAGGCGAGCACGCCCACCGCGAGCAACGAGAACTTGGCATGCCCCATGTAGGAGAGCAGGCGGCGCACGGTGCGCTTGAGGTCGGCCGGGCGTGCTTGGGCTGCGGTCTTAGGCATGGCGCTCACCCCCTTCCAAGGGCGATCCTCCGGGGACGGAGGAAAACGGATCATTCGCGCAACCATCGTCGCTGCCGTCGCCGGCGTCCGCGTTCCCCGCAAACTCCATCTGCGAGGCGTAAATCTCCTGGTAGATGTTGTCGCCCGCCAGCAGCTCCTCGTGCGTGCCCACGCCGTGGACACGACCGTCGTCCAACACCACAATGCGATCGGCATCCATGACGCTCGCGATACGCTGGGCGATGATGAGCACGGTCGTATCGGAAATCCGAGCGATGTGCTCGCGAATCTTAGCGTCGGTCGCCATATCGACCGCGCTGGTGGAGTCATCAAAAATGAGCACGCGCGGATGCTTGAGCAGCGTGCGCGCGATGCACAGGCGTTGCTTCTGGCCACCCGAAACACCAGCGCCGCCTTGGCCCAACTCGCCGTCCAGCCCGCCGATGCGATCAAGGAACTCGTCCACGCACGCCGCGCGGCAAGCCGCGAGGAGTTCATCGTCCGACGCCTGCGGATTGCCCCACTGCAGGTTCTCGCGCACGGTACCCGTAAACAGCACGTTCTTTTGCAGCACAATGCCCACGGCGTCGCGTAGGGTCGCGAGGTCGTAGTCACGCACGTCACGTCCGCCCACAAGCACGGCGCCCTCGGTAGCGTCGTACAGGCGCGCAATCAGCTGCACAAGTGAGCTCTTGCCCGAGCCCGTGCCGCCGAGGATGCCCACCGTCGAGCCGCTCTCGATGCGAAGGTCGATATGCTCGAGCACATCCTCGGCTGCATCCGCGCGGTATTTAAAGGAAACGTCGCGAAACTCGATACTGCCGTCCGCTGGCGCCGCAGTCGCGAGGTCTCCCGCAGGGTTGGCGATAAAGGGCTCCTCATCGAGCACCTCTGCGATACGGCCCACACTCGTGAGAGCGCGCGTGAGCAGCAAAAACACGTTGGAAATCATCATGAGCGAGTTCATAATCAGCAGCACGTAGCTCATAAAGCCCGTGAGCGAGCCCACGCCCAGCTTGCCGGCGAGAATCATGCGGCCGCCAATCCACAGGATGGAGAGCGCAGCCACGTACATCGACAGCTGAAACACCGGCAGGTTGAGCACCGCGCTGCCAAAGGTCTTTGTCGCAGTGCGCGCGAGCTCGGTATTGACGGTGTCGAACTTGGCCTCCTCGTGCTCGGTACGAACGTAGGCCTTGACGGCACGCACGGCGGTGAGGTCTTCCTGTACCACGCCGTTGAGGTGGTCCATCGAGGTCTGGAGTTGGCGGTAGAGCGGACTGACGCGATAGGTGATGGCGCCCAGTACGATTCCCAGCACGGGCAAGATGATCGCAAAGACGGTGGCGAGCGGGCGCGACAGCATCAGCGCGTAGATAAGGCCGACGATAAGCGTCACCGGGCCGCGCACCATAGGGCGAAAGCCGTTGCCCACAGCATTTTGGATAACGGTGATGTCCGTGGTCATGCGGGTGACGAGCGAGCTGGCGTCGTAGTTGTCCAGGTTGCCAAAGGCGAGCGTTTGAATCTTTTTGCACTCGGCCTCGCGCAGGTTAGCGCCTAGGCCCGAGGCAACGCGGGCGGACGTGCGGGCATAACCCAAGCCCAGTACCAGCGAAAGCGCAGCGCACACCAACATGTACGCGCCCTGCAGCAGCATGTAGTTGATATCACCCGCAGGCACGCCCACATCGATGATGTTGGCCATGATGACCGGGATAAACAGTTCGAGCACCGTCTCGACCGACACAAAGAACACGCCGAGGATGGCATCGCGACGGTATGCCCCTAGATAGGAAAACAGTATTTTGAGATTGCGCACGCAGGTTCAACCCCCATCAAACGTTGTTCGCAAACGCACGTATTATTGCGCGCCGAATAATGGTGTCAAGTATTCCGAAATCGTTTTCTGCAAGGTTAGCGCCGGCGGCGAGTTCTCGTGACGTGTGTCCATATTCGCTCGGAATAATGGTGCGCGAGACTTTTTCGCCCCACTGTCGACACAAACCTTGACTCTACAATCGTTGTAGGGTTTTCACTACACTGGTACGTAAACAAACCCAGCCAGAAAGCCCCGCCCATGGAACACGACCTCACACGCGGCAATGTCCTTAAGACCATCGCGGTCTTTGCCCTGCCTTATATGCTCTCGTACTTTTTGCAGATGCTCTACGGCATGGCCGACCTGTACATGATGGGGCAGTTTAGCGGCGCCGCCGGCATCACCGCGGTGGGCAATGGCGCGCAGACGCTCTATATCATTACCGTGACGCTCGTGGGTCTGGCCATGGGAACGACGGTCATCGTCGGCCACGCCGTGGGCTCGCGCCGCTTCGACCGCGCCGAGACCGCCATCGGCAACACCATCACGCTCTTTATGGGCGTCTCGGTGGTGCTGGCCGCTGTCCTGCTCGCGCTTTGCCCGCAGATCGTGGCGCTCATTGGCACGCCGGCCGAGGCAGTCGAAGGCACCGCCGCCTACCTGCGTATCTGCTTTATGGGCATCCCCTTTATCGCCGCGTACAACATTCTTTCGGCCATCTTTCGCGGGCTGGGAGATTCGCGCTCGCCCATGTACGTGATCGGCGTGGCATGCATCATCAATATCGCGCTCGACTTTCTGTTCATCGGCCACATGGGGCTCGGCCCCGTGGGCGCGGCGCTCGGCACGGTAACCGCCCAGACGGCCAGCGTTGCCCTCGCGCTCGTGTGGCTCAAGAGCCGCCGCACGAACATCCACGTTAAGCGCAGCGACCTGCGCCCCCAGCCCGAGGTGCTCGGCAGCATTCTTAAGATCGGCGTGCCTGTGGCCGTGCAGGACGGCTGCATCCAGGTGGCGTTTATGTTTATCACCGTCATCGCCAACCACCGAGGGCTCGTCGACGCCGCCGCCGTGGGCCTGGTCGAGAAGATGATCAGCTTTTTGTTCATTGTGCCGAGTTCCATGGGCGCCACCGTCAGCGCGCTCACGGCGCAAAACGCCGGCGCGGGCAAGGGCGACCGCGCACGTCAGGTACTCAAAGACGCCATGACGATCTCGGTGGTGTACGGCTGCCTGATCACGGTGCTGATGTGGCTGGTGGCGCCGGCGTTTATCGGCTTTTTTGCCAAGGACGCCGCGGTGGTCGCTGCCGGCACCGGCTATATGCGCAGCTACATTTTCGATGCAATCTTTGCCGGCATCCACATTTGCTTTAGCGGCTTTTTCGCTGCATACGGCAAGAGCTACATCGGCTTTGCGCACAACGTGCTGGCCGTGGCGCTCATTCGCGTGCCCGGCGCTTGGCTGCTGTCGAATGCCTATTCCGATACGCTGTTTCCCATGGGCATCGCCTCGCCGTGCGGTTCGATTTTGTCGGCAGTCATCTGTGTTGTCGCGTTTACCGTGCTCAACCGACGCGGGGCTTTTGACAAGCTGGCAGCGTAGCGGGGCAACGCGAAATCGCCCCCATCGACGACATCATCAGCGACGATCCCACAACCTACGTGACGCAGATCACGATGCCTGTATCGCTAGGCTAGACCGAGCCTCGTCTCCAGCTCGGTCAACGCCTCAAAAGCATCGCGAGACACACCTGCCAAGCGCTCACGTTCCGCAATGCGAATTCGCGCCATCAGGTGCTCTTTTGCCTGCCCTTGGGCGTGCTTCGTGCGCCCTTCCGCCTGCGAGCAATTGCGATTCTCTATATCCATTACGCCTCCGGCACCTGACCAGTAGCCAAGATCTGCTCGAGTGCGTCCTCGTCCAGCACGGGTACGCCCAGCTGCTCGGCTTTGGTGAGCTTGGAGCCCGCTTTGGGACCGGCGACCAGATAGCTCGTCTTCTTTGAAACACTGCCCGAAACCTTAGCGCCGAGCACCTTGAGCGCCGCGCCCGCCTCGTCGCGGGTGCGATTGACGAGCGTGCCGGTGAGCACGAAGGTCAGGCCCGCAAGCGGCTGCGCGTCGGCGAGCTCGCCCGCCACGCCGGCATCGGCTGCGGCCTGTGCATGTGCGGCGCCAAGGTCGACCTCGAGCGACAGGCCCGCCTGGCGCAGACGTTCCAGCACGGCAAGGTTTTCGGGCACGGCCAGGAACTGCTTGACGCTCGCCGCAATCTTGGGACCGATGCCCTCGCACTCGGCGATGTCTTCTTCGCTCGCCAAGATGAGCTTGTCAATCGACAGGAATCGCTCGGCGATGACCTCGCCCACACTCTTGCCCACGTGGCGGATACCCAGGGCAAACAGCACGCGACCGAGCGGCTGGCTCTTGGACTTGTTGAGCTCGGCGATGATTTTCTCGGCCGTCTTGAGACCCACCGGAATAGGGTCGCCCTTCTTGACGCCCTTTTTGCTGTTGGAGCTGGCATAGGTACGCCCCGTGTCCAGGCCTGCGATGTCATCGACCGTGAGCTGGTAGAAGTCTGCGACATCGTGGATCAGGCCGGCGGCGATCATCTTGTCGACAATCTCGTCGCCTAGGCCGTCGACGTCCATGCAGCCGCGGCTCACCCAGTGGAGCAAGCGCTCCTTGAGCTGCGCGGGACAATCGATGGAGACGCAGCGGTAGGCCACCTCGCCGTCCTCGTGGACCACGGGGCTGCCGCACACGGGGCAGACCTCGGGCATGTGCCAGTCGACCGAATCGGCCGGGCGCTTGTCGAGCACCGGGCCCACGACCTCGGGGATCACGTCGCCCGCCTTGTGCACGATGATGGTGTCGCCCTCGCGCACGTTTTTGCGACGGATCTCGTCGATGTTGTGCAGCGTGGCGCGCGCGATGGTGGAGCCGGCGACCGTCACCGGGTCGAACTCGGCGACCGGCGTGAGCACACCAGTGCGGCCCACCTGGATGCGAATTTCGCGAAGGACGGTCTGCTTTTCCTCGGGCGGAAACTTAAAGGCAATGGCCCAGCGCGGCGCGCGGGCGGTAAAGCCCAGGTCGAGCTGCTGCTGAAAGCTGTCCACCTTTACGACCACGCCGTCGATGTCGTAATCCAGGTCGCCGCGGTGCTCGAGGGCCTGGGCGCAGAACTCGTGAACCTCGGCGGGTGTGGCACAACGGGCAACGTTAGGGTTGACGCTAAAGCCGGCGCTACGCAACCAGTCGAGAAACTCGCGCTGGCTGTGGACGTGCAGCGGATCGGTATCGGCGATGGCATAGATAAAGGTGGCAAGATCGCGGCGCGCCGTGACCTTGGGATCCTTTTGGCGCAGGCTGCCGGCAGCGGCGTTGCGCGGGTTGGCAAAGGGGTCGCGGCCCTCGGCATCGGCCTCGTCGTTCAGACGCACAAAGCTGCCCTTAGGCATATAGACCTCGCCGCGCACCTCGATGGTGCGCTCGCGGTCGGCGCCCATGTGGGCGAGCGCCGGCTCGGAAAGGTGCATGGGCACATCCTTGATGGTACGCACGTTGAGCGACACGTCCTCGCCCGTGGTGCCGTCGCCGCGCGTGGCGGCGCGCACGAAGGTGCCGTTTTGATAGGTAAGCGCAACGCCCAGACCGTCAATCTTGAGCTCGCAGGTATAGGTGACGCTACCGGCACCGAGCGCATCCTCGGTGCGCTGGAGCCACGCGTCGAGCTCGTCCAGATCCATGGCATCGTCCATGGAATACATGCGCGCCATGTGCGTGACCGGCGTAAACTGCTCGCTCACGTAGCCGCCCACGCGTTGGGTGTAGCTGTCGGGCGTTACCAAATCGGGGTAGGTCGCCTCGATCTGCTGGAGCTCAACGAGCATTTTGTCGAATGCGGCATCCGTGATCTCGGGCGCATCGAGCATGTAGTAGCGATAGGCGTGGTAGTCGAGCTCGTGGCGCAGCTCGGCCGCGCGCGCTGCCGCCTGGGCACGGGCGTCGGTCGGTGCGGAGGCTTCCGCGGTCGTGGGCGTTTCGGTATCGATGTCCACGCCGTCACCAAACAGGCTCGATTGCTCCATAGCGGCACTCCTTCGCTCGATTTCAAACGGATACTAGAGTACCACCGGTCGCAATGGGGCCGAATAACCCTTTCGAACCGCACCGAATCGGCAGCCGCCAGACTGGGGTGGACAGTTAGTTCAGATACGTATAAATCCTAGAGCTGAATCAGGCACGAACACCCCTGTTTCAACTAATTTGGGCTCCTCGAGACCATGTAAACGTCCCACTCTCCCTTCCAAACGCCCATCCGAGCCCCATCCCAATCAACAATTGCTCAAAACGCATCCCAAGCTGCCCCAGATTTATACGTATCTGAACTAACTGTCCAGACCATTACGAACCAGGTCTTTTGTCAGCCCCAAGTGATCCGTTTTCCTCCGTCCCCAACGGATCAATAAGAAAAGAGGGGCTGTCCCACACTTGGTGGGACAGCCCCTCTGGCTTCGGCATATGCGAAACGGCTCGCTAGTAGCCCTGGCCGTAGCCTTGACCCTGGCCCTGGCCCTGCTGGCCTAACAGCTCCTCCAGGTACTGGCGCAGCTGCTCGTCGGTAATACCGCCATTGCCGGTGTCGGTCGAACTGTCGTCCTGCTGCTGGTTCTGCAGCTCCTCATCGGAGCCCAGCTCGACGGTGACCTTCTTCTCTTCCTTGCCGCGCATAAGCGTGATCTCGACCTTCTCGCCCACCTCGTGGCTGCGCAGTGCGATGATCAGGCCATCGGCACTCGTGATCTCGTCGTCGCCCAGCTTGGTGATGACGTCGCCCTCCTGAATTCCGGCCTTAGCAGCAGGACCATCCTCAACGACGCTCGCCACATACGCGCCGCTATCGGTGCTCAGCTTGTTGGTACGGGCATTGAGCGCGTTGACGCTCGAAAGCGTAGCGCCCATGTACGGATGCACCGGCGTCTTGCCGTCGATAATCTGGTCGGCAATGTTCTTGGCGTAGTTGACCGGAATGGCAAAGCCCACGCCCGAGCTGGAGCCCGAATAGCTCTCGATAAGCGAGTTGATACCCACCAGCTCACCGTTGTCGTTGACGAGCGCGCCACCGGAGTTGCCCGGGTTGATGGCAGCGTCGGTCTGGATCATGTTGGCATAGATGGTGTTACCGCTGGTAGAGCTCATGGCCGTGGAGCGATACAGCGCCGACACGATTCCCGTGGAGACAGACTGCTCGTTGCCGAACGGCGAACCGATTGCCATGACCCACTCGCCCACGTTGAGCTTGGAGGAATCACCAATCTCGATCGGGGTGAGCTTGGAGGCATCGGCATCCTTGAGCTTGATGACGGCTAGGTCGCTCGAAGCATCGTTGCCCACGAACTCGGCCTCGTAGGTGGTGCCGTCGTCCATGGTAACCACGTACTGGTCATAGCCATCGACCACGTGGTTGTTGGTGAGAATATGGCCCTCGGTATCGAGCACCACGCCCGAACCGACACTGCCCGAGTTATCCGACCCGTCAGCAGACTGCGAAAGCGAGCCATTCTGGCTGCCGCTCGAAGTGGCGGTAATGGAAACCACGGAGGGCAGGGCCTTGGCAGAAACGGCCTCGGCCAGCGTGGTGTCCTCGGAGTCGATCGTAATCTTTTGCGTCGATGAACCCGAAGCACCCGCCGTCACGGCATTCTTGCCGCCACCGATATCGAGCGTGCCGCTCATAATGAGCGCGATGACCAGCAGGGCGCCACAGGCACAGCCGGCGAGTGCCGTAATAAAGATCGGCAGCTTTTTGGTCTTGGTCTTGACCACCGTGTGCTTGTTCACGACCTGCGCACCGCCCAGCGGCTTGCCGGTCTGCGTGTCGTAGGCCTGCACGTAGGGAATGTTGCTGTCGGCAGGCGTCGACTCCACCTGCACGCGCGGCTGCTGCTGGGTCTCGCCGGCGTTGCCCGCATCCTGGGGACGCTGGGAATCGTACTCGCTCATGGCTGCGATCCTTTCGTCAAATAACCAAAGGCCCGCCAAACATGTGGCGGGCCATCATTGTTCACGTTGAGTTGTACCCCAATATGCGGGCGCAAGTGTATGAGAACGCAATCTTTTAGGAAGGCTTAAGTTCTGCTGCAAACTCGAAAGGGATCCACGCATGCGGCAAAACCACCACAAAGGTGTCTGTCCCCTTTGTGGTGAAAAGCTAGTCCTTAAACAGATAGCCCACGCCGCGGACGGTGGTGATGTGTGCCGCGATCTGCGGGCCCACCTTGGAGCGGATGCGTCGGATGTGCACGTCGACGGTGCGCGTGCCGCCGCAGTACTCAAAGCCCCACACGCGGTGCAGCAGCACCTCGCGGCTGTAGGCACGGTTGGGGTGCGTCGCCAAAAAGCTCAGCAGCGAGTACTCCATCAGCGTCAGGTCGATGGGCTCGTTATCGAGCGTCACCTGGTAGGTAGCCAGGTTGATCTCGAGGTTATCGATGTTGAGCACATCGTCGGCGGCAACGGTCTCCTCCTCGCCCATCAGGCGCTGCGCGCGAGCCTTGAGCTCGTTAGGCGTCGCCGTGGGGCATACAAAGTCGGCATGCGCGTGGTTCGGCAGACGCAGGGTACCGAGCGCCTCGTCATCGACGATCACCAGCATGGGAACGCCGCCGCGATCGTCAAGCCACTTGGCAATCTGATCGATGCGGTCGCTGCGGATGCCGTCGGAGTCGAGGATCAGCAGGTCAAAGTCGTGCGCCGCAGTCGGCGAATCGGGGGTGGCCAGGCTCACCTCGACACCCAGGGTGGTCGTCAAGCTGCGGGCAAACTCGTGGAAGCGCGTCGTGCGCGCCATGAACAGGGCACTCTTTTCGGACATATCGGCCTCCAAAAAAATGAGCTCAATCGTACTGAAACAAGCCAGCGCGATTAGGAGTTCGCCAGGTAGTGCTTAATCTCCCACTCGGTGATCGTAGACTCGAACTTATGCCACTCGTCGCGCTTCTTTTTGAGGAAGAAGCTGTGGATGTGCTCGCCGAGGGCATCCTTCATAAACTGCGAGTCCTCAAACACGTCGAGCGCCTCTTTGAGCGAGCGCGGCAGCGGCGTGTAGCCGGCCTCGAACATCTGACGGTCGGTAAGCTTGAGCGTCTCGGCCGTTGCCTCGGGCGGGAGTTCCAGCTTGCGCTCGATGCCGTCCAGACCAGCCGCCAGCGTGACGGCGTTGACCAGGTACGGGTTGGCCATGGGGTCGGGGCTACGAAGCTCGATGCGCGTGGACAGCTGCTTGCCGGGCTTGTAGACCGGAATGCGGACCATGCTCGCGCGGTTGCGCAGGCCCCACGTGGCGTACTGCGGCACGGAGTCGCCACCCGTGGTGATGCGCTTGTACGAGTTGACCGTGGGGTTGGTGATGGCACTGATCTCGCGCGCGTGCGCCAAGATGCCGGCCATGTAGTGCTTGGCGATTTCGGAGAGGTGGTACTTCTCGTCGTCCTCGCCCCAAAAGACGTTGTTGCCGTCGTGGTCGAACAGCGACTGATGCAAAAACATGGCGCTGCCGTCCTCGCCCGCCAACGGCTTGGGCATAAAGGAGGCGTGGCAACCGCTCTCGTAGGCCTGCTGCTTAATGATGAGTTTGGCCGTGGTGATAGCGTCGGACATGCTCAGGGCCTCGGCGTGACGCAGGCTCATGCCATGCTGCGAGCGACCGGCGGCGTGGAAGGTGTACTCCACGGGCACGGACATCTTCTCGAGCGTGAGGACCGTGTTGCGACGCAGGTCGCGGGCAGCATCACTCACCGAAAGATCGAAGTAGCCCACGTTGTCGAGCGGCTCGGGGGTGTGCTCGTCGGGGAAGTAGTAATACTCCAGCTCGGCGCCCACGTTGAGCAGATAGCCGGCCTTCTCGGCCTTGCGGAACATGCGGCGCAGGGCATCGCGCGGGTCGCCGGCGAACGGTTTGCGATCGGGAGTGCACACATCGCAGAAAACGCGTGCAACGCCGTTATGGCTCGGGCGCCACGGCAAAATCTGGAAGGTCGAAGCATCGGGAAACGCCAGCATGTCGGCTTCCTCGGGCGTGGCAAAGCCCTCGATGGCGGAGCCGTCAAAGCCAATACCCTCCTCAAAAGCGACCTCGAGGTCCTCGGGGCTAATGGCAAAGTTCTTGAGGCGGCCGAGAATGTCGACAAACCACAGACGCACAAAGCGGATGTCACGCTGCTCTACGGAGCGGAGTACGTAATCGATGTTCTGCTGGTTCATGTCGCTCCCCTTTCTTTCGGGCGGGTTTCGACTGGTCTATATCGCAGATACTATCGCAGAAAAATGTTTCCGCAGGGTTAAAGCGTATCAAGCGCTCAAAAAACGTGTGCGAGCAGGCAGCCTGACTTACGCGCGATCATAAAGGATCACTCCTTCGCGCTCGATTACCGCGGCAAGATCGTCATCAAGATAGTCACTCGAGACAAGGTCAACCTGCTTCCCGGTTTCTTTGCGAACCGCCTCGCCAAACGCCGACAACGCGAAAAGACCAAAGCCCTGCTCGCGATCGACTTCGAGACGCAAGTCAATATCGCTATCGACATGTGCCTCGCCCCGGGCATACGAACCAAAAAGAATCACGGTTTTGATGGCGGGAATCGAGCTGGCTGCCTCGCGGACGGCGGACTCAATCTGGGCAATATCCAAAATGCCCGCCGCGGCGCTTTCGCTCGCAGAACTTTTACCGAGTGAAGGAACAAACGGCAGAGAGCGTTCGCGCAGCATCTGCCTCATAAACATATTGACCGCAACAGACGAAGTCATGCCAAGCTCTTCGCACAGTTCGGCAAATGAGTCTTTAATTGACGAGTCCACTCGCACACTCAGCACAGACGCAGCCATGGATACCTCCTGTATGACATTGTCTATATATTATCACACAGACTAGCGCGAGGTCGAAGCTCGGTGTTCGATGTGGCCGGGAATCTCGATGCGTTTGGGCGCCAGCTTTGCGGCCTCGCCCACCGTGGTGGTAACGACATCGATGCGCTCGGACAGGCGCTCGACCACGCGCTCGGCAATGGTAAGGGTGTCCTGCGCGGCCGTTGTCACACCGCCAAAGAGCACGTGGTTCCAGGGGCAGTCGTCAAACGTCGCGATTTTGAGCCCCGCCGGCAGCGAGGGACCAAGCTGCGCCAGCGCCTCGGTCAGACGCAGGAAGACCAGGCCGTTGACGGCAATGAGGCCGAGCTTTTTGCCGGCATAGTCACGCATGGTCTCGTCCAAGCGACCAACGCCCGTGGCACCGCCATCGGCCAAGGTGATAACCTCGCCGGCAAGGCCGCGGTGCGAAAGTTCGTCGGCAAAGGCCTCGGCGCGCTCGCGACGCACGGGGCTGTCGTCGCTTGCCTCGGTGAGCATGCACAGGCGCTCACAGCCCGCAGCGGCGAGCTCGTCTACCAAGCCGGAGACCAGTTCACGGTTGTTAGATGTCACCAGATCGACACCGCCGTCGGCAACGTCGCGGTCGAGCAGCACGACGGGCAGGCGTCCCGCGGCAGCGGCGATGGCTTCGTCGTTACCACCGCAGGTATTGACGACCAGGCCATCCACGCCAGCGTCGATAAGTCTGGTGAGCGACTCGGCCTCCTTGGCGGGATCGTTGCCGCTAATGGCCGTCATGAGCGAGCAGCCGCGCGCGGCGGCACTGGCGGAAAGCCCTTCGAGCATGGCGCTCGAGAACGGGTTGGCGATGTCGGCCAGGATCACGCCGATGAGGTTGGTGCGTGAGCTGCGCAGATTGCGTGCGGCGGCACGTGGGCGATAGCCGGTGCGCTCGATGACCGCCGCGATGCGAGCACGGGTTTCCTCGGTCATTTGCCCAGGGCGGTTGTTGAGATAGCGCGAGACCGTGGCCGGACTCACGCCCGCCTCGGCGGCAATGTCCTTGATTCTCATCTGCGCCATAACGCACCCCGTTTCCCAATTGTCAGCGGTCTGAGCCATTTTAGGCATTTTTAAAAATCTCGGCTGCAAAATGCTGCAAATGGGCAGCATCGTTTTTGCGTCTCGAGCAGATGCGATGATGGGCTAGATGGCCGAGTCTTTGGACAGCTCAAAATAATCGGGATGCAAGGCAATAACCGGGCCCTGCTCCTCGGGCATAAGATGCAAGTGTGTCTCGGCCAGATAGCTCGCCGCATCGGTATCGCCCCTCTTAATAGCCTCGAGAATTCGGCGATGCTGCCGACGAATCGGCTCCCAATCCAAATCCTGCGACACCATGCGCAGCCAGTTGTATCGCTCAAAATGTGTATTGACGCTCTTCATCCAATCCCACAACATATGGCGGCCGGCAATCTCAAAACACGTCTCATGGAACAGGTTGTCCAGATCGAAAAAGCGACGCGTTTCGCTATGGTCGAGCGACTCAGACTCGGTAAGAATCTGCTCGAGCCGCTGCTTTTGCTCGGGCGCAGCAGCCGAACAGCATTTAATGAGTACGCTTCTCTCGAGCTTCTCACGCAAGAAGCAGGCGTTTTCGGCGCGTTCCATGCTGATCTTAGAGACGTAGGTGCCGCTTTTGGGACGCGTTTCCACCAGCTCCTGCTCACGCAAGCGCACAAAGGACTCGCGAATGGGCGTGCGCCCGATTCCCGTCTCCTTTTCCAGACCAATCGCCGAAAGGCGCGTGCCGGGCTTGAGCTCGGCATAGATGATCTTGGAGCGCAATGCGTTGTATGCCTGATCTTGCAAACTCTGATAATGCTGGTGTTGTTCCATAAAGCCCTCGGATGAAGCTCACGGTTTGTCGAATATCACCACGTAATACTATCGCATCGACACGCCCCGGCTCCCAATCAGTCTTTTTGGGACGGGGCTCTTTTAGCTACCCTGGCCCGCAGATCGGCCCCCCCTGTCACAAAAGTGGCCCATCTACTACGTTAACACGGATAGCCTCGGCCATACCGAAAACCGTGAAAACAAAACCGCAGGTAGACAGCTTGTCGATTTTCGAAAAAGCCGACTATGGTTGACCCCTGCGGCTTAAACGTAGTAGATAGGCCCTTTTCGTGGCGCAGCACTACTGCACCCCAAATTGGTACCTCGAGCCTGTTATAAGTTACTGTGAAATACGGACGGTTGATAATCAAGGCGCGCTATACGGCTTGCTATATCTCACTATACTTTGCTGTACGTCGCTATACTTTGCTATAACTTGACAATAATCGGCCCGTTACCATCCGGGATATAACGGACCCCAAGCCAACGCTGGCTTGGGGTCCGTCTTGTACTATGGCTCTTTTGACTATGAGCGCTCGTATTTCGTGGCCCGCCCGGTTCCCTGCCTTACGATTGCATTCCGTTCAAGCAGAGATTCGAGTGCCGCCAACGTCCGCATGCGGCTCAGCCCCGTCTGTTTTTCAATCTCGCTTCGCGACATAATTCGACCGCCCGACAAGGCTTTGAGAACCTGGGCCTCTTCCTCGGACCCTTCAAGGGCATCGGTAACGGGCAATGTGACGGCCACCATGCCGCCGCGAACATCAAAAATTGGTTGATTGATCGAATCGCGATAGGCACGTCTAATGCGCGCGATTCCCGTACCAAATTTCTCGATGTAATCCAGCTTTAAGAAGGCCTCTGCAACGATGGGGTTTCTGAGCACGGATATCTGCCCATACAGGTATTGTTCCGTCGTCAAACCGGCGGGCAGCGATCCAGGAGAGGTCACAACGACGCGATCATCGTACAGGGCAATTTGAACGTTCGCTCGAACGTCCCACGTCCGATGCACCAAAGCATTTGCGACAGCTTCGCGAAACGCCTCGAGAGGAATTCGATCGGTTTGGACGCGCTCCATCCCTTCGATACGCTCATAACGGTAGTAGCGTGCAAACATAGCTACCGCCCTGTCCACCTGCTCAATTGCGGATACATTTGTCGCCGCTTCGCGATCCAAGATCACATCCTCGGTATCACCAAAACGGACGCAATCGATGCCCGGAAAATCATTCTTATCCGCCAAAATCGCCGCAGCGTTGGTATAGCCGTCCTTGCCGAGCAAGCGAAGCGTGCGCATAATATCCGACGTTAGTTCAGAAATGCCGAGATGTTCAACACATTTATGCTCGAGCGTGTGAAAACTCAAGTCCTGGCGAGCCGACGTGAGCGCGTCGAACGTTACGTTGCTGCCTTCGAGCGTCAGCCTGCCATACTCAAACCGGTCGACCTCCACTGTTGCCGAATCGTTTCGCCTGTAGGCCTTTCCCTTGCTTCGATAGGGTTTGTCCTGGCCCTCATAAACCGTAAGGATTACGGTCCCGTGTTTCTCATCGGGCTCGAGCGTGTAACGGGGAGCGGGGTCCAAGCTGTCATTAATCATGTTCTCGATGCGAAGACACTCTGCGACCGGATCCGCAAGGCCGACAGCCACGCCCTCGTCATCAACGCCAAACTCAATCTTGCCCGTCCCGTAGTTTGCATAGGCACTCACCGTTTTAAGAAACGTCGGCGTAACGCTTTCCTTGTATTCGACTGTAGGGCTCTCTCTAACAACCATATGCACAACCTCTTCGTTTCGTACTATTCATGACCGTATTATAAGACGAAAACTGTTTGCGTATTGATTTATCCAAGACGCAAATGGTTTTCGTCTGTCAATACGTCTGCAATCCAAACGAAAAGAGCCCCGAGCTCGTTTGAACTCGGGGCTCTTTGTGCCGCACATCTATGAGAAGAGTAATTCGATGCGTACGAGCGCTACTCCATGAAGCCGCCCTGGGATGGCGGCAACCTCGTCAATGGGTTCAGGTTTACATGCATCAACTTGGTGCAAACTAACCTGACTCCCATGCACCAAGGGAGTGACTAGAGCTCGCAGGCAACCTTGTAGCCATCGCCGATGGCATCGCGGATGTTGCCACACTTCTTGGCATCGCCCAGCACGTGGGTGGCAACGCCGGCAGCGGCAAGGTCGTCGGCCAGCTTGGTATTGGGACGATAGCCCATGGCAAGCACCAGCGTATCGGCACCGGTGATGGTGTGGACCTCGCCATCCTTCTCGTAGCTGATGGCATCCTCGGTAATCTCGGTCACCTTGGCCTCGGTCAGCACGTGAACGCCCTTGGAGAGCATGCGCGTGATGAGCACTGCGCGACCGGCACCACCCTCGTTGGCGGCGAGCGTCTTGGTCATCTCGATGACGGTGACATCGCGGTTGGCCGGCGACAGGTCGTTGACCAACGGGGCCAGGTAATCGGCCGTCTCGCAGCCGACGGTGCCGCCGCCCACGATGACGATCTTCTTGCCCGGGAAAGCCTTGCCGCCCAGCAGGTCGTCAGCCGTCATGACCTGCTTAAAGCCCTGCATGAAGGCCGGGGCGATGGGCTCGGCGCCATAAGCTAGGACGACCTTGTAGCCGGCGTAGTCACGCTGAATGTCCTCGGCCGAAAGCTCGGTACCAAAAACGCACTTCACGCCCGCCTCAGCAAGACGGCGATACTGATATTTGATCACGCGGGTGAGCTCCTGCTTTGCCGGCGGAACGGCCGCGATGCGCATCTCGCCACCCGGCTCATCCTGCTTGTCAACGAGCACCACGTTGTGTCCGCGCTTGGCGGCAATGTAGGCAGCCTCCATACCCGCAGGACCAGCGCCCACAACGAGCACGTTCTTAGCCTCGGCGGCAGGCTCGTAGCCAGCCTCGTCGCGCTCCACGTCCGGGTTGACGGTGCAGGAGATGCGCTTGCCAAACATGATGCCGTTCAGGCAGCGCAGGCAGCCAATGCAGGGGCGGATGTCGTCGGCGTTGCCGGCAGCGGCCTTGTTGCAGAACTCGGCATCGCACAGATTGGCGCGGCCCATCATGCAGATGTCGGCAGCGCCGTCCTCGATCAGCTCCTCGGCAATCCAGGCCTCGTTGATGCGGCCGACCGTGGCGACGGGAATGTTGACGTGTTTTTTAATCTCACGCGAGCAGGCGGCGTGCGACGCCTGCTGGGTACCGGCGGCGGGAATCGCGGAGCCGCGCTTGATGGTGGTGCCGCCCGACACATGAATCATGTCGACGCCGGCCTTCTCCAAGCGACGTGAGACGTAGATCATGTCGTTGAGGGTCAGGCCGCCATCGGTGTACTCATCGCCCGAGATGCGGACGTCGATGATAAAGTCCTTGCCGCAGCGCTCGCGAATCTCGGCGATGACCTCGAGCAGGAAGCGCATGCGGGCATCGAGCGAGCCGCCGTACTCGTCGGTACGCTTGTTGTAGAGCGGAGTCAAAAAGCCGCCGAGCATGCCGTGGGCGTGGGCCGCATGGACCTCGACGCCGTCGACGCCAGCCTTCTGCATACGCACGGCAGCGTCGCCAAACTGATGCGTGAGCTCGTGAATCTCGTCGACCGTGATGGGGCGCGGCGCCTCGCGGGCATAGGACGGGCCCACAAAGGACGGAGCGATCAAGCGCGGCGTGCCCGGAATGCTAAAGGCCATGTAGGCGGGGTGGAAGAGCTGCGGCATGATCTTGCAGCCGTACTCGTGGACGGCTGCGGCGAGCTTTTCCCAGCCGGGGATGAACGTGTCGTCGTAGCAGCACATGTCGCCCGGCAGATAGGTATAGGTGGGCTCGACCGTCACGACCTCGGTGATGATCAGGCCAACGCCGCCCTTGGCACGGGCACGGTAATGATCGACCAAGTCGTCGGTCACATATCCGTGATCGGCCAGGTTGGTAGATACCGGCGGCATAAAGACGCGGTTCTTGACCTCGGTCGTACCGACCTTGATCGGGCTAAAGAGCATCGGATAGGCGGAGGACTCCATACAGGGTTCCTTTCGTTTGAGCCGCTCGGCGGCAGTTGCTGACGTACTTATCGTATCAGCAACCGCCGTATCCGCGGCCAAACATACCCAAACGCCGGTCGGCTAATGAATACCGCGGCCCAAGTCTTCGGCGATTTTGTCCACGCCCTTAAGTGCGGCGCAGCTCTTTTTGTTGGAGCAATGCCCCGTGCAAACGCCACCCTGTGCGCAGTCGGCACACGTGCCCTTGCGATAGATGCGCACGCACACGGCGACAAACGCAATGCCGATAACAGCCAGCACAACAATATCGATAGGTGCCATAGCAAGCCTCCTCTAGTTAACCATCACTTACTTTACCCCATCCTCCACCTGCCAAAAAGGGACAGGTTTATTTTGGTCGGTTTTATCTGCGGAAACGCCACATCTCCCCACCAAAAAGCCCGAGTGTCGCTGGGACACCCGGGCTCGTGGAAAGGGGTTAATCCTTATTCGGACTTAAGCGGAAACTGCGGCGGAAGCAGTGTTGGTCTCGTCCTCGTCGGTCCATGCATGCTTGGGCATGGGACGGAAGATCTGGAAGAGCATCGCAACCAGCAGCACGATGGCCACAATCGTCCAGATACCAAACTGTCCAAGAACAAGCAAGTTGTAGAACTGGTTGATGAACAGGCCGATCACCCAAGCGAAGGCGCACTCGTAACCGATGGCGATCGCAGTCCACTTGCCGGAATCCATCTGGTTGCGGATGGTGCCAATGGCGGCAAAGCACGGAGCGCACAGCAGGTTGAAGGCGCCGAAGGCAACGCAAGCGCCCATGGTGGGGAACATGCCGGCAAACGCGGTCCACAGGCTCGGGTCGGTCTCGCCCGCGTCGGCGACGGACAGCAGCGAGCCGGCGGTGGCGACGACGTTCTCCTTGGCGACGAGGCCAGAGACAGTCAGCGCGGTGGCCTGCCAGGTGCTAAAGCCGAGCGGGGCGAAGATCCAAGCGACCAGGTTGCCCAGCATGGCAAGCACGGAGTAGTCCATAAACTCCTCGGGGATGCCGTCCATCGCAGGCAGGAAGCCAAAGGAACCGTTATAGCTACCAAAGTTGGAGAGGAACCAAACGACGACGGTGGACGCAAAGATGACCGTGCCGGCCTTCTTGATAAAGGCCCAGCAGCGCTCCCACACGTGCAGCGCCCAGGAACGGATCGCCGGGAAGTGGTAGGCAGGAAGCTCCATGACGAACGGGGTCGGACGGCCGGCGAAGAGCTTGGTCTTCTTGAGCATGAGGCCCGAGGCGATGACGGCAAAGACGCCCAGGAAGTAGAAAAGCGGGCTGATCCATGCGGCCGTGGTGGAAGAATCGCCAATGATGGAGCCCATGAGCAGGGCGATGATCGGCAGCTTGGCGCCGCAGGGGATGAACGTGGTGGTCATGACCGTCATGCGGCGGTCCTTCTCGTTCTCGATGGTCTTGGTGGCCATGACGCCGGGGACGCCGCAGCCTGAGGACACGAGCATGGGGATGAACGACTTACCGGACAGGCCAAAGCGGCGGAACACGCGGTCCATGATAAAGGCGACGCGGGCCATGTAGCCGCAGTCCTCCAGGAAGGACAGCATCACGAACAGCAGGAACATCTGCGGCACAAAGCCGAAGATGGCGCCCAGGCCGCCAACGATACCGTCGCAGACCAGCGAATCGACCAGGCCACCGTCCTCGGTGCCACCTGCCACGAGGGCGTCGTGCACCATGGTGGTGATACCCGGGACATAGGGGCCGTACTGTGCCGGGTCGACCGAGTCGGCGTCGTCACCCGCGGCCTCGACAGCCTCATCGTAAGCATCGCGGCCCTGACCGAGCACATACCAACCGTCGGTGCCAAAGAGCTGATCGTTGGTGAAGTCGGTCACCGTTCCGCCCAGGGTGGAAACGGCGATGTAGTACACGCAGAACATGATGACCACAAAGATCGGCAAGCCCAGGATACGGTTGGTAACCACGCGGTCGATCTTCTCGGAGGTGCTCATCTTGGCCGGGGCCTTGGTGAGGCACTCGTCGATGATGTGCGCGATGACGCCGTAGCGCTCGCCGGTGATGATGGACTCAGCGTCATCGTCGCAGTCCTGCTCGCACTGAGCGACCAGCTCTTCGACGCGAGCGGCCTTCTCCTTGGTGAGGTTGATGAGCTTGCAGGCGTCCGCATCGCGCTCGAACAGCTTGACGGCATAGTAGCGGCGCTTGTTGGCGGGAACGCTTGCAGGCAGGTTATTCTCGATGTGGCCCAGAACGTCCTCGATGGAGGAGTCGAACTTGTGCTCCGGCACCTGGCCCTTGGAAGCAGCGGACTTCTTGACCTGCTCGAACAGCTCCTTGATACCCTTGTTCTTAAGGGCCGAGACCATCATAACCGGGCAGCCGAGCTTCTTGGAGAGCTTGTCCGTGTCGATCTTGTCGCCGTTCTTCTCGACCAAGTCGGCCATGTTGAGGGCAACGACCACGGGCAGGCCGGTCTCGATAACCTGAAGCGCCAGATACAGGTTACGCTCGAGGTTGGTGGCATCGACAACCTGGACGACAACATCGGGCTCGCCGCTCATGAGGTAATCGCGCGAGCATTGCTCCTCGGGGCTGTAGGGGGAAAGCGAGTAGATGCCAGGGAGGTCCGTGATGGTAACGTTCTTGTCGCTTAGGAGCTTGGCCTCCTTTTTCTCAACCGTGACGCCGGGCCAGTTGCCAACGTAGCCGTTGGCGCCGGTGATCAGGTTGAAAAGCGTGGTCTTGCCGCAGTTGGGGTTACCCGCCAACGCGACATGGATCTGAGAATCCGCCATTCAATCCTTCTTCCTTGTGTGCCTGCGCTGCTTTCTCCGCGCGGGCTGGATAATGTGCTTCAAAGATGCTGCATTAAGTTAGAAAAACCTAACTTTATCTGCAGAAATATACGTCGCGAGCCCTTACTGGACCTCGACGACGGCCGCCTCCTCCTTGCGGATGGAAAGTTCGTAGCCGCGCACGTTGATCTCGACCGGATCACCGAGCGGTGCAACCTTCACGACCTTGAACGAAGTGCCCTTGATGAGCCCCAAGTCCATAAGGTGGCGGCGAAGCGCGCCCTCACCGTGAAGCTTGACGATGGTGGAGCTCTCGCCCACCTTAACGTCACCCAACGTCTTCATTTACTTGTCCCCCTTTCAGTGCGTACAGAAATACCGTCGACTAACCGACGGTCATGATGTGCATGGCAACCTTGGAATCGATGCCAAAGCGTGCGCCCAGCACCGTGACGATGATATTGGCGCCACTCGAGCTCACCACGTGGATTTCGTTGCCCTCGACAAAGCCGAGGTCCTTGAGGTGGTGTTTCATGTCCTCATTGCCCTTTACACGAGACACGCGCACGGTTTCGCCCGCTTTTACCATCGAAAGCGGCATGGCCGGCATCTGCGGTCCGCAAGACATGAGTTGCTCCTAACGTCAGTTCGTCCTCAACATCGACGCGTTAAAAGTTAACCACGTCTATGTTCGCTATAGTAAACTAGCACATGGTTAACTTTTTGGAAAGAGTCTCTATTCAGTTTTCGAAAAAGTTTCCTATACGAAACAAAAAGGCGCGGCAAAGAGCTGTCCTTTGCCGCGCCCCGTCATGCTTAGAGCGAGAGGTTTCTGATCGACGTGACGCACGAGGCCTCATCCACGCCCGAAACACGAAAGACGACGCTCTCGCCGCACTCGCCGTAGAGAGCCATGAGTCCCATGACATCGCGGCCATCCGTGTGGCGATCGCCGATGCTGACTGACACGTCGCTACGATGCTTGGCAATGATGTCATAGAGCAGCGCAACCGGGCGGGCATGAAGTCCCAACGGATCTTTAATCGTCTTTGTAAACTCGACCATGTCCCCTCCCACGACATCACACATTCGGCCGGCAAAACCCAGCCACGTGGTAGTTATTGTAGCGTTAGATGCTTGTTGAAGCCCGCCAGAAGCTCGACCGGAAAGCGCGTCCCGTTATTTGGCTGGACTCTGGGTCGCAGTTTCCAAAAGGACCCTGTTTGGGAAACTGCGACCCGTTTTGGACGCAAATTCCGGGTCGTAGTTTCCGCGACGCCCGGTCATCCCATGCCCTCACGACCTCGGCGCATAAAAAACGAGGGAAGGAGCGCGTCCTTCCCTCGTTACAGGTACTATGTAGCCGCTCGCCTACATCAGGCGCAGGCTGACGTCCTTGAGCTGGGCGCCACTAACGGCACTCGGGGCACCCGACATGAGGTCGGAGCCGCTGGCCGTCTTGGGGAACGCCATGACGTCGCGGATGGAGTCGGAGCCGGTAAGCAGCATGCACACGCGGTCCAGGCCCAGAGCGAAACCGCCCATCGGGGGCGCACCAAACTTGAGGGCCTCCATGAGGAAGCCAAACTGAGACTCGGCGCGCTCCTCGGTAAAGCCCAGGAGCTTGAGCATGGACATCTGCATCTCGGCGTTGTGGATACGCATACCGCCGCCGCCGGCCTCAAAGCCGTCCATGACAAAGTCGTAGGTGCAAGAACCGGCTGCCAACGGGTCGGCCTCGATCTTGGCGATGTCGGTCTCGGTCGGCAGAGTGAACGGCTGGTGCTCGGCAGCGTAAGCCTTGCGGTCCTCATCCCAGTGGAACAGCGGGAAGTTGACGACCCACAGGAAGTCGTGGCCCTCGCGCTTGATCTCGAGTGCGTTGGCCATGTGAGAACGCATGCCGCCCAGGATCTCGTCAGAGAGCAGGCGCGGGCCGGCGGCGAACATCACAAGGTCGCCGGGCTCGACGTCCATGCGCTCGCGCAGAGCGGCCATCTCCTCGTCCGAGAAGAACTTGACGATGGGGCTGTTGATGGAGCCATCCTCGCGGAAGGCGATCCAGGCCAGGCCCTTGGCGCCAAACGTGGAAGCCACGCCGGCGAGCTTGTCGATCTTGGCACGTGCCCAGGCACCGGCGCCCTTGGCGTTAATGGCCTTGACGACAGAGCCCTTCTCGTTTGCGGCAGTCGCAAAGACCTTGAACTTGGAGTTGGCAAAGATGTCGGTCAGGTCGACCAGGTGCATGCCATAGCGGGTATCGGGCTTGTCGGAGCCATAGGTGTCCATGGCCTCCCAGTAGTCCATGCGACGCAGCGGCGTGGGCATCTCGACGCCCATGCGGCCGAAGGCGTCGGCCAGGACCTCCTCGAGCGCGCTCATGACATCGTTCTGGTCCACGAAGGACATCTCGATATCAACCTGGGTGAACTCGGGCTGACGATCGGCGCGCAGGTCCTCGTCGCGGAAGCACTTGGCAACCTGATAGTAGCGCTCGACGCCACCGACCATGAGCAGCTGCTTCAAGAGCTGCGGGGACTGCGGCAGGGCGTAGAAGTTGCCCGGCTGAATACGGCTGGGAACGATGAAGTCGCGGGCGCCCTCGGGCGTGGACTTAAACAGGGAGGGCGTCTCGACCTCCATGAACTCACGGTTGTGCAGCGCCTCGCGAATGGCAAAGGTAAAGTCGGAGCGCAGCTTGAGGTTGGCCATCATCTCGGGACGACGGAGGTCCAGATAGCGATAGCGTAGACGGGTGTCCTCGCTGGTCTCGATGCCGTCCTCGATCTGGAACGGCGGAGTGACGGACGTGTTGAGCACCTCGGCGTGGTCGGTCAGGACCTCAATCTCGCCGGTCGCGAGCTTAGTGTTGGTGGTCTCCTCGCCACGGGCGCGCACGACGCCGTGGATCTTGATGGGCCACTCGGGACGCATGGTCTCGGCGATCTTAAAGGCGTCGCCGTCAGAGTGCTCGGGGTCGAAGGTGAGCTGCGTGATGCCCTCGCGGTCGCGAAGGTCGCAGAAGATAAGGCCGCCGTGGTCGCGGCGACGGCTCACCCAACCGGTGAGGGTGACCTCTTCGCCCACGTTCTCGAAGCGAAGCTCGCCACAGGTACGGGTGTGCATGGAATGCTCATCGATGGGACGGGTCTGGCTCATACCAGTGATCCTCCTTTATGGATCTGTGCCGCCCCGTGTCGTTCCGGGCGGCGTCGTACAGATTTGCCCAGCCTGCGTAAACCGCGCAGCCGGGCATGGCGTTCTATCTTATCGCACCTGTGTCGATGTGCCGCGAAAAAGTAGCTCTTGCCCAAAGACTTGACGGAGACGAAACAATTGACGCGGCCTGGCCGTCGCCCAAGCGCGCGGCGTGCGACAATGTGCCCCAATACAACCGCACTCGGAAAGGCCCGCCATGACCGCACGCCTCATCGTTATGGATATCGACTCCACGCTCATCAACCAGGAGGTCATCGACCTGTTGGGCGAGGAGGCCGGCGTGGGCGAGCAGGTAGCGCAGATCACCGAGCGCGCCATGCGCGGCGAGCTCGACTTTAAGCAGGCGCTCGAGGAACGCGTGGGGCTGCTTGCCGGCTTGGATGAGAGCGTATTCGAGCGCACCTTTGAGCGCGTGACGTTTACCCCCGGCGCGCTGGAGCTTGTGCGCTCGGCACACAGCAAGGGCTGGAAGGTCGGCGTGGTAAGCGGCGGCTTTCACGAGGTCGCCGACAAGATCGTGGCCGCCGCGGGCATCGACTTTTGCCTCGCTAACCGCCTGGAGGTCGTGGGCGGCAAGCTCACCGGTAAGCTGGCGGCAGACATCGTGACCAAGGAGTCCAAGCTCATCCAGCTGCTGGATTGGGCGGTTGAGTGCGGTGTCGACATGGCCCACACCGTCGCGATCGGCGACGGCGCCAACGACATCCCCATGATTCAGGCCGCGGGCACGGGCATCGCGTTTTGCGCCAAGCCCAAGACGCGCGAGGCCGCCCCGTTTGCCATCGACGAGCGCAACCTGATGCTCGCCATGGACATCATCCTGCGCGACTAGCCGATCCGTCTAACAATTGAATCAGTCTGTCCTATAGTTTCCGAACAATTTTGTCTTAGTGTTCGGAAACATACCCTTTGAGTGCTAGACTTTGCGCCGTCGAAGGGAACATATATGGATAAGCGAGATCTTGAGCAATTGTTGAGCGACGTTGCCGACGGAGCAGTCGCCCCGGCAGTCGCCCTCACACGCATCCAGACGGCGCCAACCGCCGATCTGGGTTTTGCGCAGCTCGATCTTTCGCGCGGGGTGCGCCAGGGAGCCGGCGAGGTTGTCTACGGTGCCGGTAAAACCGCCGAGCAGATTACTGCCATTATCGAAGCACTGTGCGCTGCCGGCCAGGAGCGCATCCTGGTCACGCGCCTGGACGCCGAAAAAGCAGACCGCATCTCGGAGCTCCTCGGCAACGGCATCGACTTGGGATATGTCCCAGACACACAGCTTGCCCTCGTGGGCGGCAAGCCCTCCCCTACCGGCAACGGACGCATCGTCGTCGCCTGCGCCGGCACGAGCGACCTGCCCGTCGCCGAGGAAGCCGCGTTGACGGCCGAGTTCTACGGCAACGAGGTCGACCGCCTCTACGACGTAGGTGTCGCCGGCCTGCACCGCCTGCTCGCACATGCCGAGGAGCTTGCCCAGGCTCAGGTGGTCATCGCCATTGCCGGCATGGAAGGCGCGCTGGCGAGCGTTATCGGCGGCCTGGTGAGCTGTCCGGTCATTGCCGTTCCCACCAGCGTGGGGTACGGCGCGAGTTTTGGTGGCGTAGCCGCGCTGCTCGCCATGCTCAACTCCTGCGCCAGCGGCGTTTCGGTCGTCAATATCGACAACGGCTTTGGTGCCGCCTACCAGGCAAGTCTTATCAATCATCTGGGCGCCGGCACATCCCGCGCCCGTTAAGGAGCATTCCATGTCCAACCATCAGCACACGCTTATCATCGACGGCACCTCGGGCATCAGCGGCGACATGACCGTCGCGGCCCTGCTCGACCTGGGCGCCAGCGAGGAGCACCTGCGTGAACAGCTCGCCACGCTGCCGGTCGACGGCTTTGAGATTGCCGTGACGCGCGTAAACAAGCATGGCATCGACGCCTGCGATTTCGACGTCCGGCTTGCAGAGGAGCTCGAGAACCACGATCACGATATGGCCTGGCTCTACGGCAACGAAGCAGCTGCCAAACACACGCACGAGCATGAGCACCACCATCATGACCATAGCGAGCACGAACACGAGCACTGCCACGATCATGATCATGAGGCCCACGGTCATGGCCACGAGGGTCACCATCACGCCCACCACCATCACCACCGTTCTTTGGCGGATGTCACCGCCATCATCGATGGCTCACAGCTAAGCGATGGTGCCAAGCGTCGTGCCCTCGCCATTTTTTCCGTACTTGCTGATGCCGAGGCCAAGGCTCACGGCAAAACGCCCGACACCGTCCTGTTTCACGAGGTGGGCGCCGTCGACTCCATCGTCGACGTCTGCTCTGTCGCCATCTGCCTCGATGACCTGGGCATCGAAGATATTGTCGTCGAGTCGCTCTCCGAGGGCCACGGCACCATCCGCTGTGCCCACGGCCTCATGCCCATTCCCGTCCCCGCTGTCGTCAACCTATGTCAGGCAGGCAATATCGCCCTCACACCTGCACCGGTCGCCGGCGAGCTCGTGACGCCGACGGGCGCCGCCATCGTCACCGCGCTGCGCACGTCCGATCAACTGCCCTCACGCTACCGCATCGAAGCCGTCGGCTACGGCGCCGGCAAACGCCCCTACGAGGGTTGCTCCGGCACGCTCCGCTGCCTGCTCGTTCACGCGGACGCATAGCCATGGATGCCCGCAAGGCAAAAAGCCGTGCCGCCATCGTTGCGGCGTTCTCCGAGCTCCTGTGCGAGGAAGATTACGACAAGATCACCGTCGGCGACATCATCGCTCGCGCCCACGTAGGTCGGGCCACGTTCTACGGCCTCTTCAAAAGCAAAGATGACCTGCTCGCTGAACTCGTGCGCGATATCTGCACCCATGCCCTCGACGATGACGGTACACCCCTCGACGACCCGCTCGTACAGGTCGAGCATATCCTCAACAACCTCTGGGAACGCCGTCAGGGTGTACGGGCACTGGTAGCCGGCGCCGGTTCACGCGTCTTCGCCGACAGCCTCCGCAAGACCATCATGGCCCGAGCAGCCGAAACCGTCCCTACCGACCCAAACGGCCCCGCCGACACCATGGACCGCAGCTTCCTACTACACCACATAGCCTCAAGCTTCGTAGGAATGGTCCAATGGTGGGCCTGGCACAATTTCCAAGCAGATAAAGCCAACGTAGCCAAAGACTACCTCTCAGCCATAAAACCCCTCTTCAACTAAGTAAACCCCTCATCCCAAAGTTCCGCCCCAACCCAAAGCACAATCCATCCCAAAGTATCAACAACAGCCCAACGCCCCTACCAGCAACAAGCCCCTCCCATCCAAATTCAGATATATATGCTGGGTTGCTTGTACGAACGCAACAAAGACCCCGCAGCTGGCCGCATGGGGTAACTTCCCAGCGCATTCCGCAGGACGCAAAAAGGCTCGCCGCACGAAGTGCGCAGCGAGCCTTTTTGCATGTCCGAGGACGCGCTGGGAAGTTACCCCATGCGGCCAGCGGACAACTATGTAGCCTCAGACTAGAACATGCCCAAGAAACCGTGCACAAACAGTGCAGCCAAAGCGGCACCGACAAACGGAGCGATGCCAGGAACGAGCAGGCCGTACTTCCAGTTATTGTCAGCCTTGTTCTTGATCGGCAGCACCTGATAGGCCATGCGAGGACCAAGGTCACGAGCCTGGTTCATGGCGAAGCCGGTGATGCCGCCCATGCCCATGCCAACAGCCCAAACGATCAGACCGACGCAGATAGCGAGCATCAGAACGTTCTCGCCGGCGCGGTTAGCGGCGGCAAGGATGGCGCTGATGAACACAAAGGTGCAGATAGCCTCGCAGAAGAAGTTACGGGCATAGTTCGTACCCTCGGTGGTGGGGTTGGTCGAGAAGATGTTGCGCTGGGCAATGGGATCGACGACACCATCGGAAGCCTTGAACTCATCGGCATACATAAGCCATGCGATTACGGCACCCACAAAGCCGCCGAGCATATCGGCAATCATGAAGGGGATGCAGCTGCTCCACGGCACCAGGCCGACGATGCACTGGGCAAGCACCATGGCGGGGTTCATGCACACGGCACCGCCAAAGACAAACAGGCAGACCGAGATGCCAAAAGACCAAGTGGTGATGGCAAACATATGGCCGGAGCCCTGATACTTGGTGCCCTTGAGCACGGTATCGCAGTGCACGCCCACGCCAAAGATGATCATGAGGGCCGTTGCGCCGAATTCGCAGAGGAGTTTGGTAAGCATAAAACCTTATCTTTCTTGTCGGTTATAAACGATTCGTTTGGGCCACGCACTAGTGCTGCGCGACGACAACGCCCAGGCCATCGGGAATGACGGCAACCTTGGCATCGGCACCCTTCATTTCAAAGGCGAGCTTGAGCGCCTCCTCGAGGGTGTTGACCGGCGTCATGTGCATATCCTTGATCATCTGGTGATCGCACAGGTCGGTGACCATGATCACAGGGTGATGTGCCAGGATGCGGGCGAAAATCTGGCTCGTCCACTGGTCGGGCAGGGTCTCGTCCTTGGGACGATCGATGCAGGCGCGCTCAAACTCTGCCGGATCGTTGTCGGCGATGTTGTGATAGAAGCCCTCGCCACCGTGACCGTCGGCGCAACCGGCAACGTCGATAATCACGCCGCCTTCGGGAAGCGTGGCCTCGGCAGAGCACATGCCCTTTACAGCCTGGTAGATGTTCTGGTCGAGCGGGTAGCCGCCGTTGGTGGTGATGGCAATCTCGCACTCGACGGGCTCAACGCCGGCAAGGCTCTTCACGAACTCGCAGCCAGCTTCGTGCGCCTTGTGGATGTCGCCGGCAAAGGAGCCGATGACCTCGTGCTTGCCGTTAAGTACCACGTTAAGCACAAAGGCAAGGTGAGCCATCTCGGCAGCGGCAAACATGTCCTCGCTCACGTGGTTGTGGCACAGGTTGCCGGCACGCGAGTGGGAATCATTCACAAACTGACCGTTGTGGTTGTACATGATGGTCTTGTAGCTGGCGATGCCGGGCAGGACGGACTTGCGGCTGCCGGAGAAACCGGCAAAGAAGTGCGGCTCAATGAAACCCTCGGCAAGCAGCAAGTCGCATTCGGCGGCAATCTTGTTGATGATGCACTCGCCGCCAGAAGGCAGGGTGCCGATCTTTTTCATCATGCTGTCGTCAGTCGCGACGTGCATAACGATTTCCTCGTTGGCAACAATTTCCTCGCCGTACTTGTTGATGAGCTCCTCGTGCGTCGACGGACGATGCATGCCCGTAGCAACCAAAATACGCACGCGAGCCTCGGGCGCAGCGGAATGGATGTGATGCAGCAGAATAGGCATCGTCACACGCGAGGGAACGGGGCGCGTATGGTCGGAGCTAATGATGACAATATCCTTCTTGCCAGCACAAAGCTCCTCGAGCGAAGGCGAGCCATAAGGGTTGGCAAGCGATTCCTCTACCAGCTCTTCCTGCGATTTTGTGGTCTTAAACTCGTTTTGATGACCTTCCATCACACCCGCGAAGTTCTTATCCTCGAGCTCCAGATGCAACGTCTTGTGGTCAAACGGCAGTTCACATTCAAACAATGACGAGCGCCCTCTTCCTTTCAACTGACACACTAGATAAACCGTTGGAAGAATACGCCGCTCACCGAAAAACACCACCGTCCACCGACTCATTAACACAACGTTCATATTTGACCCACAACAAAACGGCCGCGACCCCAAACGGGACCGCGGCTGCAACAGTCGTAAGGCGAGAAGCGCCACATGCATCTCAACCCCAATCGATAAGACGCGGGGCGCGAAGCGCGCTTTATTATCATCAGCTTTAATCCCAGAAGACCGAGGACGAAGGGGCCCGACGGGTTTCCCTCTGAATGCATTCCGCAGCACGAAGCCCTTTTCAAACGCGCGGAGCGCGCCAATATTCCCCCAGCAGTAATCCGCCGAAGGCCGGACATCGCAGGGCCCGCCATCAGTTTACTTTTAGGCACACTCCGCAGGACGCAAGAAGCCCTCGCCGCACGAAGTGCGCAGCGAGGGCTTCTTGCATGTCCGAGGACGTGCCTAAAAGTAAACTGATGGCGGGCCCGGACGACTACAGGGCTATCGATTACCCCGTGTTCTGCAATCCTGCCGAGACGCCGGTCACAGTCGAAAGGATCAGGCTCATGTACTCGGCCTTCTTCTCCTCGGCCATCTCGTCCTGGTTCATACGCACCTCGCGAAGGGCGCGGACCTGGGCGATGGACAGGGCGTCGACATAGGGGTTACGCACGCGAACGGCGCAGCCGAGCACGCGGCGGCGCTGCAGCGGCCACTCGTCACCGACGATGGCAAGGACCCACTTACGCGTGAGCTGCATCTCGGTGAAGACCTTCTCGGACAGATCCTGCCGATCGCCCAGGTGCAGATACATCTTGGCGATGCGCTGATCGGTCTTAGCGATCGACATCTCGATGTTGTCGATAAAGGTGCGGAAGAACGGCCACTCCTGGTAGGCAGCCTTAAGCTGGTCCAGATCGCCAAACTGCTCGCAGGCGGTCCCCAGGCCGTACCAAGCGGCCAGATTGATGCGCGCCTGGCTCCAGCTGAAGATCCACGGAATGGTACGCAGGTCGTCGAGCGACTTGGCGCCCAAGCCACGCTTGGCGGGACGCGAGCCGATCGGCAGCAGACCGACCTCGGTCAGCGGCGTCACGGTCGAGAACCACGGTGTAAAGTCCTCGGTATTCAGCAGGTCCAGATAGCGCTCGTGGCTTGCGGCGTTGAGCTTCTCGGCCATATCCCAGAACTTCTGCGTGGTCTCGGTGTTGGTCTTCTCGACACTCGGGGCCGACTGCAAAAGCGTTGCAGCGGCAACGGACTCAACATGGCGCTGAGCCAGCGTGCGGTTGCCGTAACGGGCAAAGATGACCTCGCCCTGCTCGGTGAGCTTAAAGAAGCAGTTGACCGAACCCTTGGGCTGAGCCAGCACGGCCTTGTTGGCCGGGCCGCCGCCACGGCCCACGGCACCGCCGCGACCGTGCATGAGCACCAAATCGATATCGTTCTTCTCTGCCCACTTGGCGATGCGCTCCTGCGCGGAGTGCAGCGCGAGCATGGCCGTGGTAGGACCGGCATCCTTGGAGGAGTCGGAGTAGCCCAGCATGACCTCCATGCGGCGGTTGGTCTGGGCAAGGCGCTTTTGCACCACGGGCAGCGTGAGCATCTGGTCGAGCACGTCGACGCAGCCCTCGAGGTCCTCGAGCTGCTCGAACAGCGGGATCACGTCGAGCTCGGGGACATCCTCCTCGTGTGCAAAGGACAAGTGGGCAAGCTCAAAGACGTCGGCCACATGCTGGGCGCTCTTGGTGAACGAGATGATGTAGCGGTGCGCCATCTTCTTGCCGTAGCGCTTTTGGATGGAACCGATGGCACGGAAGGTATCGATGACCTCGCGCGTCATGGGCTGCAGATCGCCATGGATACCGTTCTCGTGGATATCCTTGAGGGCGCGGGCATGCACCACGGAGTGCTGACGGAACTCCATCTCGACCATATGGAAGCCGAAGGACTCGACCTGCCAGATGATGGTCTGCACCGGACCGTAGGCGGCACGGACGGCTCCGCAGGCGGCCAGCGAACGCTGGACGACGCGCAGGTCATCCAGGAACTCGTCGGCGCTGTGATACATGGTGTCGGTGATGCGGCGCACGGTGGCGTTCAGGCGGTCGGCCATGACGAGCATGACGGCGCGATGCGGCTCGTGCTCGGAGATCAGCTCAGCGCGGGCCGTGTACCGAGGGCTCATCTCGACCTGATGGTTCCACAGGTTAATGAGCTCGGCAGAAGGCTTGCTGTAGGTGGCCTCGAGCGTGAGGTTGCGGCCGATGCGGCGGCACTTGTCCTCGAGCTTGAGCACCATGTGCGTAAAGTACTTGGCGGCGACCTCACGGCTCACCTTGGCGGTGACGTTGGGGTTACCGTCGCGGTCGGAACCGATCCAGCTGCCGGGATGGAAGAACGCCGGGCACAGCGGCGGCACAGTACCGGCCTTGTCGCCCAGCACCCAATCGTCAAAACGACGATAGATAACGGGGATAACGTCGAACAGCGTGTTATCGAAGATGTCGATGATGGTATCGGCTTCCTCGACCGGCGTGGGCTTCTTGAGCGCGATGGGGCTCGTACGCACCAGGGCGTCGATCTCCTGCAGCATATGGCGCTCGTTCTCCACCAGGTCGGAGCCGCCCAGACGCGGACGCTCCTCCAGCAGGTTGGAGATACGGCGGATCTTGCCCTCGACGGCCTTACGACGGGCCTCGGTGGGATGTGCGGTAAAGACAGGGTGGAACTCGAGCTTGTCGAGCAGCTCGTTAGCACCCTCGACACCCATCTCGTCTACCAGCTGGTGATAGGCAACGGTGAGCTCGTTGGCGGGATCGACCTCGGTATCGGTCGACGCACCGGCCTCGCGCTCGCGCAGCTGCGCCACGCGGTAATTCTCCTCCGACAGGTTTGCCAGGTGGAAGAAGCTCGTAAAGGCGCGGACGATAACCTGCTGCTTATCGAGCGGCAGGCTGTCGATCAAATCGACGACCTCACGGAATGCCACGGCGGTGGACTCATCGGCAGTAGGCACGCCCTGCTCGTCGACGGCCTCGTCGGCAGCACGGCTGCCGGGGTTACCGGCATTGGCCACAATCTCGGCCGACAGAATCTTGTCGAACAGGTCTGCGATCTCGGGATCATACTCGCTAAGCACACGACGCTCCAGGCGCAGGAACAGCGCCAGATCATCGCGCAGCTCCTCGGGGATCTCGATCTCGGCGAGACGCTCCCTGGACTCGGCATTCGAGCCGATTCGGTTAACGAGGTGGTTGACCACGGCAGCGACGCGCGCCGCGGCTTCGGGTACAGACTGGTTGCTTAGGTTCTCAGCCACGTTTCCTCCCATTCCTCCTTCTATGCACGTAACATGCGGTATTCATTATAGGCACTTGCCAAAAACTTTCGACGCTGATTGCGCTTTACCACACAAAAGTATTTTCTGCATTGCAAGGCTTTTTGCCCCAAATGGTCGTATTTCTCGGTGGGCGGCATATGCAAACGGGGGCATTCCGCATAAATGCGAAACACCCCCGTAACAATCGCCCGCAATGAGCTGAACTTTTTAGTGAGTCCACAGCTCAAAAATCATGCGCTACAGGCGCTCGCGAACCGCCTCGACCACGTTGGCCAGATCGACGAGGACCTCGTCATGGCTCTGCATGTCGCGTACCTTGACCTTGCCGGCGGCGAGCTCGTCGCCGCCCAGGACTAGGATGAGCTTAGCGCCCACCTTGTCGGCCTGCTTAAACTGAGCCTTGAGCGAACGACCCTGGTAGTCGGCCTCGGTCACGATACCTGCAGCGCGAAGCTCCTGCGTAATGGCAAAAACGTTCTGGCGCAACTCCTTGCCGGCGTTGGCGACGTAGACACACGGGGTCTCATCGGCGCCCAGGTCACTGCCAAAAGCCTGCAGGGCCAGCAGGGCGCGCTCAAAGCCGACAGCAAAGCCGACGCCGGCCGTAGGCTTGCCGCCCTCGAGCTCGACCAGGCCGTCGTAGCGACCGCCGCCACCGATGGAGCCGACACCGGCGCCGGGGGCCTCGACCTCAAAAACGGTGCGGGTGTAGTAGTCCAGGCCGCGCACCAAGGTGGGATCCTCGACATACTCGATGCCGGCGGCATCCAGATAACGCTTGACCTGCTCGTAGTGCTCGCGACACTCGTCGCACAGGTTGTCGCCCATCAGCGGGGCCTCGGCCATGATCTCGCGGCAGTGGTCGTTCTTGCAGTCGAAGGCGCGCAGCGGGTTAAGTTCGGCGCGCTCGCGGCACTCGTCGCACATCTCGTCGGCGTGATCGAGAATGAACTGCTTGACCTGCTCGCGATAGGCCGGACGGCACTGGGCATCGCCCATCGAGTTAATGAGCAGACGAAGCTTGGAAAGATCGAAGCCCAGGCGCTTGTAGAACTCCATGAGCATAATGATGCACTCGGCGTCTGCCGCCGGATCGGGAGCACCGAGCCACTCGATGCCCACCTGGTGGAACTGACGCAGACGACCCTTCTGGGGACGCTCGCCGCGGAACATGGCCTCGGCATAGTAGGCCTTAAACGGCGTGGAGCCCTGAGGCACCAGGTTGTTCTCCACGACGGCGCGCACCACGCCGGCCGTGCCCTCGGGGCGAAGCGCCAGGCGCTGCTTGGGCTTGAGCTTGGTATCGGTACCCTCGGTAAAGACGCGCTCAAGGTTGGCGCCGCTAAACACGCGGAACATCTCCTTGCGAACGACGTCGGTCGACTGGCCGATACCGTGGACAAACACGTCCACTTGCTCGATCGCGGGCGTCTCGATGGGCTTAAAGCCAAACGGCTCGAATACGCCGGCAGCGATCTGCTGCATCTTTTGCCAGGCGCGCATCTCGGCGCCGATAAGGTCGCGGGTTCCCTCCGCCTTCTGTGCCTGCATGGGCAAACACCTTTCTTTTGTATCGCGTCATAGGTAGTAGTCATTATACGGCACAAACACAAACCGCGGCGGCGCATCTGACCGAACGAGGGTATGGGGGCTCGTTCGGCCAGATGCGCCGCCGCGGCAGCTGATTCGCTTTCCTCCGTCCCCTTCGAATCACATGATCCGTTGGGGACGGAGGAAAACGGATCATTTCGTGGGCCCGTGGCCGCCTAGGAAACCGAATGACGGTACGAGCATCCATTCGGCTTCCTAGGCGGCCACGGACAGAGCGGGGCGAACAGCAAAGAGCGACGGACGTCTACTCCCCCGCCACGCTTGCGCGCAACTTGGCGGCGATGGGCTCAGACGCCAGCAAGAACGCCAGCATGACCACAGAGCACGCCAGGCACACAATCCAGGTGCTCACAAAGGAGCCCGTGGCATCGAACAGCACGCCCGAGACAATGGCGCCCACGGTGCCGCCGACCATCTCGAGCGAGGTAATGGTGCCCGTGACCTTGCCCAGGTCGGCCATACCAAACTGCTTAGACGCGGCGATAGTGGGCGTAATGGTGCCCATGCACGTTCCGATACCAAAGCTAATGGCAGCCACGATGGGGCCGAGGTCGGTTGCGGGGAAGCACAGGGCGACGCAGGCGACGATGCACGCAACGGATCCCAGCACGTTGCCAAAGCGCAGACCAAAGCGATCGTAGATGGCGCCGAGCGAAATCTTGGCGATAACGACGGTGACCATATAGGCCGAAAGCACAGTGCCCGCCCACATGGGATCGTGGCCGCCCGTGACGATCTTGGCGCCGTTGACGGTAACGCTCGTCATGTTGGTGACCTGGTTGGGCAAGATGGCGCCGTTAACGAGGCCCATAAAGAGGAAGGCGACGACAAGCAGCCAAAACGCCGGGCTCTTCTTGATGCGAGACCAGCCAACGTTAACCTCGGGCGCCGTGTGCTCGTCCTTGTCGCCGGCCGTCGAGACGGACGGATCGCCCGGGTTCTCGCCGAGCGGCTTAAGGCCGATCTCGGAAGGCTTGGTGCGGAAGGAATAGGCCGTGATGGGCAGCGCCGCCACCATGCAGATAGCCGCGAGCACCAGGAAGGCGGAACGCCAGCCAACGCTCACGATGAGCGAGCTCACGATGGGAGACAGAATGGCCCCGCCAAAGCCCGAGCCCGAAAGCGCGATGGAGATGGCGAGACCGCGCTTAGCGGTAAACCAGTTGGCGGTCACAAGGCTAATGAGCAGGCGGGTCGAGGCCACGGCGAAACAGCCTGAGACGGCAAAGAGCACGTAAACCTGCCACAGCTCACCGACAAAGCTCATGCCGGCAAGAACGGCAGAGGTGGCGATAACAGTAAGGGAGCCCAAAACGCGACCGCTCACTTTATCGGCCACATGACCGATCACAAGTGAGCCGATAACGCTCACCACGGTGGAGATGGCGTTGGAGATGTTGTACTGCGCAAGAGAAATGCCCAAGTCGCTGACGATGAGCGGCTGGAACAGGCTCATGCAGTTAACGAAAATCGTGTAGCACGTGGCCATGACGACAAAGCCGGAGGCCACGACGAGCCAACCGGGGAAGAATTTATACTGCCGGGACATACTGCTCCTTTTAAACAAACGAATAGCCTGCGCCGGGCGCCGGTAGTGCCCAAGATTGCCTTGAAAGACAAGGGCATAGGCCTTATGGACATGCCCGCAGGCTTGAAAGCAAGGTTGGGTGTTACCGGTGGTCGGCGATATAGCCCAAAGCGACCGCCGCGTAAGCCGCGGCGCCGAGCGGCAGCTCGGCATCGCTAAAGCGTGCCTTGGGATGGTGCTGGGCAAAGTGTTCGTCCGTATCGGTCACAGCAGCGCCGATCGTAAAGTACGCGCTCGGGATCTCGCTCGAGATAAGCGCAAAGTCCTCGCTCGCCATGGCGTGGAACAGCGGCAGGAAGGCGGCCTTGGGCAGCGTCGCGCCCACATAGCCAAGCGAAGCCTGGGTCATGTCGTCATCGAGGACGAGCGGGGGAACATCCGAGAGCGTCTCGATGGTCGCCGGCGTGCGATACGTCGTGGCAACACCTTTGACGACCTCCGCGATGCGGGTCTTGAGGTGCTCCATGAGCTCGACGTCGAAGCCGCGCAGCGTGCCTTCCAGCACGCAGGTATCTGGAATGACGTTGGCCGCTTGGCCGCCGGCAAACTTGCCCACGGTAAGTGCGACCTCCTTGGCGGCCGGCACTTCGCGAGCGATGAGCTCCTGAAGCGCCAGGTGCACATGGACGCCGGCCGTGATGGGGTCGATGCAGATCTCGGGGCTCGAGCCATGGCCACCCTTGCCCTGCAGCGTGATGCGGAAACCGTACACACCCGAGAGCGCCGGGCTCCCATAGAGCACCAGGCCGAGCGGCGATTGGCTGTTAACGTGCATGGCAAAGGCAGCCTGGGGACGCGGGTTCTCGAGCAAGCCGTCGGCGATGGCAGCGCGCGCTCCCTCAAAGGTCTCCTCACCCGGCTGAAACAACAGTTTGACGGTGGCATTGGCGTCGACGAGCTCGCCCTCGCGGGCCTTGAGCAGGCGCGCCGCACCAAGCAGCGCTGTCGCGTGCATATCGTGACCGCAAGCATGCATGCAGCCATTGGTGGATGCAAAGGGCTCGCCGGATTCCTCGACAACGGGCAGGGCGTCCATGTCGCCACGCAACATAACGACCGTTCCGGCCTGTTCGTCCGTGCAGACGCCATTGCCTTGGGCCGCGGTGGCACCGGCACCGACAAGGCCCACAACACAGGAGCCGTCGACGAGCGTGGCAAATGGAATGTCCATCTCGGTCAGGCGCGCTTGGATATACGCAGAGGTCTGCGGGAGGCTATTACCCAGCTCGGGCATCTGGTGTAAATCGTGTCGCCACGCAGCGAGCTCGCCTGCAAAAGCCTGAGCCTCTGCAACAAGACCGTCACCGATAGCGGCCTGCGCCGCCGCGGTGGCCTTGGGCGCTGATTGCGGTTGAAAATCGGACAGAGCTGGTGCCATAGATGCCCTCCAGTGAAGTTTTAGCAGTAAGCACTTTCATGTTCTAAAGTGCAATGCATAACTTTAAAGGCGAGGTATAAAAAAACGCCACCCCAGAAGGGCGGCGCAACAAGTTGTTTACAATTGCTGGCGCGGCTTTTTGCGCAAAAAATCGAAGTGAGTCTCACTCAAAATAATCGACAGGAAGATGAGCGCAAAGCCGGCAAGCAGGCGCGAGGTGAGCGCCTCCCCCATCAGCAGCACCGAAAACAACACGCCCGAAGGCGACTCCATCGAAAGGAGCAGCGAGCCCGTCGAGGCCGGGACATGCGCCAGGCCGACGTTTTGGATGAGCAGGGCCACACATGTGCAGCCCACCGAGAGAAACGCCATCACACTGATAAAGCTCGGCGTCCAAACGGACAGAGGCGCTTGGGTCTCGAATAGCAGCGACGAGATCAGGCTCAGCACGCCGTTGCCCACAAACATCCAAAACGTGATGACGTTGATGTCCATTTTGCGACCGTACTTGGCGGTCACCGCCATCTGGACGGCGAAGAAGACCGCGCCCGCCAGCGTAATGACGTCACCGATGTTGAATTCAACGCTATCGAGGGCCACCAAGCCAATGCCCGCCAAGCACAGCAGTGCCGCGCCCAGGTTATAGCGGGTGAGTTTTTCGCCGCTCAGAAAATAGCTCGCGAATGGCACGAGGATGCAATACGTGCCCGTCAAAAAAGCATTCTTGCCCGCCGTGGTGTGCGCCAGGCCGACTGTCTGCAGGACGTAGGCGGCCCACATTAGTGTGCCCATTCCAAGTCCGACGATAAGGTTGCGGGTATTGAGGTGCGCGATAATGCGCTTGTGGAAGATGACAAACATGACCAACGCCGCAGGCAGAAAGCGCACGTAGAGCAGTTCAAACACCGGAATGGTGTCGAGCGCGTCCTTCATGGTCGTAAAGGAGTAGCCCCAGACGACTGCCACCGAAAGTAGCAGAACCTTCCAGAACAGCGGAGAGCGTGCGCCGGCGCCCCGGGGAATACCGCCCGCGCCCAAATCCTCACGGGCCACAGGGCTATCGGGCAAGTTTTCGATTTCGCTGGCAGCGTATTGGGCCATGGAACATCCTCACACTCAATCTGGGCGTGGTGTCCGCACGCGTATGGCTGCGTGCCGCCTCATGGTCAAATAAAAACGGGGCGCACCGGACCCCCGGCACGCCCCGCTACTGTAGCAACAACCAAGCAGCCCACGCAATTCACCGCACTAAAGTACCGACTTGAATAACCTCGATGTTTCGTCAACGTCAGCGAAAACGACCCTAAGCGAGCAAGGTGACGTGAAATGAAAGGGCGCTGACCTTCTGGTCGCGCCCTTGAAATTGAACGTCAGATTGCCGCTTAGGGTCGTTTGCAGCGTCGAGCCGTTACGCGGTTTGGTAAAACCGCGTAACTAGATTAATTTAGTACTCTCAAGCTTTTCGATAATCCAGTCGTTGGCTTTGATGACTGGGCGGCGGAAGACGACGCCCAGGGCCAGCGACGGAATCAGATAGCTCGCCAGAATGCCTAGCTCAATCCAGTACTCCATGTGGTACGCACCGGCCATGGCGGCATGCATGGCGTTGATGCCGTGGGTGAACGGCAGGAACGGATAGATCGCCTGGAACACGGGGCCGGTCATCTCGATGGGGAACGTGCCGCCCGAACCGCCGACCTGCATGACCAGCAGCACGACGGCCAAAGCCTTGCCGATATCGCCAAACGACACCGTAAGCGTGTAGACGATATTGGAGAACACGAGACTCGCGACCCAGCCCGCCAGCACAAACTGCAGTGGGTTGTCGCACTGGATGCCAAAGAACAGGATGTCGCCCGCGCATACGAGTGTCGCCTGCAGCAGTGCCAGACCGCCAAAGAACAGGTAACGGCCCAGGTAGATCTCGTGCAGGCGCACGGGGATCAGCTCGTTGATGAGTTCGTCGTCAACCGACACCTTCATCATGGCCGCCAGCACGATCGAGCCCACCCACAGCGACAGAATCGTGTAGAACGGCGCCATGGCCGAACCGTAGTTGCGGATCGGATAGACCGGCTTGCGGTCGAGCGCGACGGGGCCGGAAAGCGACACGGCCAGACCCTCGGGGTCATTGCCGATCATCGTCTTGATCGCAGCGAGGTCATCCGACATCAAGGCGCCGTCGAGCTCATCCTTAAACGCACTGATCTTGTCCGACGCCTCACCCAGCTGATCGGAAGCCTTGTTGACCAGCTTTGCAGCCTTGGAGAGGCCCTTTGCCAGCGAACCGGATGCGTCGGTCAGGCCAGCAACAGCACTATCCAGATCGTTCGAAATACCGTTCAGCGAATCCAAAACGCCCGAGATGGTCTTCTTGAGCTCCTTTGCCTTGGCCGAAAACGTAGAGTCGTAGTCAGTCTTGGCGCCCGAGATACCAGCCTTGGCATCCGCGATTGCCTGATCGACCTCGGCACGCGACTTATTAACCTCTGCCATGCTGTCAGAGAGAGACTTCGCGGTGGCCGTCAAGTCCTTGGCGTTGTTGCGATACTCCACAGCAATCCTGCTCAGCGATGTTGCCACAGACTTGAGGCTGTCCTGGAGTTTTTCGTCAGTCACCTGATCGGCAAAGCTGCGGAGCTGGTCGGCCGTGGCGTCGATATCGTCGGCACGCGTGTTGAGCGCCGCCGCGGCATCGTTGAGCTGGGACACTGTAAGGTCGACATGTTGATTCGCGGCATCAAATGCCTTCGCAAGCTCGGCGGACACGTTGTCAAACGAGCCCGCGCTTCCGTCAATCGCGGCATTGATGGCGTCGTTGGCGTCCTTCAGCGCTTCCTTGGAATCGCTAATACCGCTCTTGACATGCTCCATCAGCTGCTTCGTTGACTCATCGACCGTGCCCGTCTGCTTGAGCATGCCGCTCGCCGACGTCAGCGAATCGGACGTGGAGCTCAAAATGCCCGCCAGCGACGAAGCATTTGCCCGAACGTCTCGCAGGTCCTCAATCGAATCGCCGAGCGTCGAGGACAGGTTGGCGATAAAGTTACCCACCTGGTCGGTGCTCATGTAATCGAGCAGGCTGGACACCGTCTTAAGACCGATCGTCGTAATGGTCTCGGTAAAAGTTTTGTTAACCTGGCTCTGGACGGCGCTCGAACCCTTCTCGGTCACGATCTGCGCAATGGCGTTGGCCTTCTGATTCTCGTAGAACTCGATATCGGCATGCTTCACGTCGGTCGAGAAAAGCGTCATCATGTCAGCGCTAAACGTTTTGGGGATAACGACGGCAGCATAGTACGCGCCCGACTTAACGCCCTCGATAGCCTTTTCGCGATTGTTGAGCACAACCCAATCGAAGCTCTCGTTGCCGCGTAGGGTGGCGGTCACGTTTTCGCCCACGTCAACCTCGATGGGGATCAAATCGCTCTCGTAACCCTCATCGGTGTTGACCACGGCGATCTTAAGATTGCCGGTGTTGCCGTACGGATCCCAGCTGCCGGCGATGTTAAACCACGCGTACAGACACGGTACGATAATGAGGCCCATCACGACAACCAAGCCGATCACGGAGCGAGACACGTTTTGGACATCGCGCTTAAACAGATGCAGGATGTTCTTCATTTATGCCTCACCTCCTTTGGAGTGCTTGCCAAGCGCGGTGGTATCTCCATCATTTGTGGCTGTGCTGTCGCTGCCCTGAGATTTATGGTGCGAGCCGATATGCGGCAAGCGGCCCGTGGACTGATCGCCGCCCTTGGCACCACGCTCGCTGGCGTTGAGGCCAAACATGTGGCGGGCGGCAGGAATGGCGGCCGTGTGTTCGCGCATCTCGCGACGCAGGTCCTCATCCGAAAGCGCCGAGATGCGCATCTGGGTATTGAGGCTCGCTCGGATATATTCGATATTGATAAGCCAGCCGCAGATGGCAATAACCGAGATGATCCAAATGACAAGCAGGATGATCTTGCCGTTATTGTCGATATCGAGAACCGTCGACAGGACAAAGAGCAGGACCTGAACGCCCACCACGGCGGCAAAACCGCCCTTGATGTAGTACGGGTAGCGATGTTCAAAGGCGACCGCATGATCGAGCAGTTCGCGACGGTACGAATCGGAATCGAGCATGACGCGCATGGCCGTGCGCAGCGAGTAGCGCTGGCGCGGCAGGTCGTTGGACTCGCAAATCATCATACCGGTCGTGGAGAGCTGTTTATCAAAGAGCAGGTTAAGGTTGAGCAGCAGCGGACGCAGCTGCAGGCCGATAAAGAGCGCCACGATCAAGAACACGCCCAGAATGCACAGGTTAAACAGGTAGTTGAACGAATACATGCCGCCGACCGTCTCGCGCAGCAGATTGATGCCGTAGGTAAAGGGCAGCAGCGGGTGCAGCCACTGGAAGAAGCCGGGCATCATCTCGATGGGGTACATGCCCGACGAACCCGGGATCTGCACGATGACGAGAATGACGCCGATAGCCTTGCCGATATGCTTAAACGTGGTGGACAGCGCATAGATGATATTGACGTAGGTGAACGAAATGGCGATGCCGCCCAGCACGAACAGCAGCGGGCTGACGCACTGCACGCCAATCACCAGATCGCCTACCGTAACGATGATGGCCTGCAACGCGCCCAGGATCACCATGAGCAACCAGCGGCCAAAGTAGCCTTGGCGCGCCGTAAAGCTGCCAACACCTTCACGGTCGACCTCGAGCTTGTAAATGGCGATGAGCACATAGCCGCCCACCCAAAGCGCCAGATTGGTGTAGAAGGGAGCGATGCCCGAGCCAAAGCTCTTGACCGGATAGATTGACTTGGACGTCAACTCAACCGGAGACGCCATGAAATCTGCCACGTCATTGACATCGACGCCCATCAGATCGGCCAGCTCGCCCATGGACTCGGAGGTCTGCAGCGCCGCGATGTCATTGGCGGCGGTTGCAAGCTTGTCCTGGACCTTGGCAAGCGAGGAATCGGTCTGGGACAGCGTGGTCTTGGCCTGGCCGAGCGTAGCGCTAAGCTGCGCCAACGTGCCGCGCGCATTTGCAAGTGTAGGTGTCATACCCGAGACGATACCGGTCAGGTCGCCCGAAACGGCAGCAAAAGAGTCGAGCGCGCTCGAGGCCTTCGGCAGCGCGTTTTGGCCCAAGTCCGTCTGGGCTTGGCCAAGGTTGGTCGCACCGGTATGAATTGCGTTATTGATAGCGTCACTGGCACCCGAAACAGCCGCTGCGTCATTCGCCATGGCGCTCGACTGCGCGGACAGACCGTCCTTGATGCTCTGAAGCTTTTCATTCTGCTCTCGAAGCAAATCGATGGTCGATACAATGCGCGCGTCAATTTCCTCGGAACCTGTCGACGTGTCATTGGCGAGAATCTCCAAGTGCCCGATAACGGCCTTATTGTGGTCGATCGTCGCTTGAAGAGACTCGAGCGAGTTGTCGATACGGGTGGTCGTAGATGTGACCGCGCCCGTCAGCTTGCCGATGGCAGCGTTCGCAGAGGCCGACGTCTTGGTGAGCGCAAGGCTGCCTTCCGAGAGCGCCTTGGAGAGCGAGGTGATGGAGTTGCCCGCCGTGGTGCGAGCTTCGCTCAGCAGGTCGTTGCCCTGGGAGATCGCCTGCGTCAGCGACGGTGCCTGGCCTTGCAAGCCGGCAAGTGCCGCATCAGCCGAGGCGATAGCGCCACTCGTCTTATCGATGGCGGCATTCATATCGCCAATCGAATCGCGCACCTCGCCCAAGGTGTCGGACGCCTCGGACACCGAACTTGCCAGCGAGTCCTGAGTCTGGGTTGTCTTGTCCTTTAAATCGACACCGGCATCCTTGGCGATACCGGCAACAGTCTTGCCTACCGTAGAGACAAATTCCGAGTTGATCTGCTCCTCGATGGTGTTTGCACCGGTATCGGTAACCTTGGGCGCAATGGCGCTCTTCTTCTCATTGACGTAGTACGTGAGCTTGGGCTGATGGTAGTTGCCGTCGAGCATCGAAACCAGGTTATCCGAGAAGTTCTTGGGAATCACGATAGCGGCATAGTACTCGCCGCTCTCGACGCCCTCCTTGGCATCGGCCGTCGAGTCGACGAACGTCCAGCCCAACTGATGATTCTCCTTGAGCTGGTCGACCACTTTGTCGCCAGCGTTGAGCTCACCCACCAAGTCGTTTTGGGTGCCTCGATCGTTGTTGGCGATAGCAATCTTGATGCCTTGGGTGTTTCCATACGGATCCCAGTTTGCCACGATGTTATACCAGGCATACAGCGAGGGAATAACGCACACGCCTAGGGTAACCACCAGGGCGACGGGGTTCACAAGCAGTCGCTTAATGTCGCGCTTAAATATCGCAAAGGACACCTTTGCATTGGATAGTTTGCTGCCGAGACTCACGCTTGGACCATCCATCCTGTCGTTAAATCGAATCGTACTATCGACAACCATTGTAGTAGGCGCTTTAGCGTCTCAGAGCACAATGGTGTTGAGTTTTGCGGGTAGCAATATACTACGAAGATGAGTTAACGTACAGATGTACAGTATCCTAAATTTCAGCAGGTCACAAAACCACAACCCGCACAAATTAGCAATTCAAATAGTCATTTAAGAACGTCCCCAACGACTACTCCGTACAAAAGGAAACGAGAGTGGAAAATCTCCCACTTCAAGCCCGCATTCGAGCCAAAAGCGGGAGATTATCCACTCTCGTTCTAATCTAGTTACGGTGCCGTATCCCCGAACTACATCAAGTTGCAAACAGCCGCCGCGAAGGCAACGGGGTCCTCGGGCAAAATGCCCTCGACCAGCAAGGCCTGGTCATAGAGCAGACCGGAGTACTGCTTGATCTTGTCGGCGTCGCCCGCCTTCTGAGCAGCGACGAGCTTGGCAAAGACCGGGTGCTTGGCGTTGAGCTCGAGCACGCGCTGGCTCTTGGGCATACCGTCGGGCGCGCCCTCGGGACCCTTCTGGAGCACCTTCTCCATCTCGAGCGAAAGCGGGCCCTCGGTGGTGATGCACGCAGGAGCATCGGTCAGGCGCGCAGAGACGGCGACCTTCTCGACCTTGTCGCCGAGCGCCTCCTTCATAGCGCTAAAGAGGTCCTCGTTTTCCTTGGTGGCGTCCTCGGCCTCCTTCTTCTCGTCCTCGGTCGCCAGGTCGAGATCACCGGTCGCGACGTTCTTGAGCTCCAGATGACGATCCTCGACCTCGGGCTCGGCACCGTCGGCCACGGCCTTTTCGGCAGCCTCGCGAGCTGCATCGTCCTCGTAGATCTTGGGCATATCGGCAGCAACGTACTCACGCATGGCCTGGAAGGTGAACTCATCCACATCTTGCGTCAGCAGCAGCACGTCATAGCCGCGGTCGAGCACGCCCTTCACCACGGGCATCTTGGCCAGGCGCTCACGCGAGTCGCCGGCAGCATAGTAGATGGCCTTCTGGTCCTCGGGCATGCCCTTGGCATACTCGGCCAGGGTAATCATCTTCTGTTCCTTGGCAGACCAGAACAGCAGCAGGTCGGCGAGCTCATCGGCCTTCATGCCATAGCTCGAGTAGATGCCGTACTTAAGACCGCGGCCAAAGTTCTCAAAGAACTTCTCGTAGGCCTCGCGGTCGTTGTCACGCATATCCTCAAGATCGGCGGTGACCTTCTTTTCCACACGCTTGGCGATGGCCTTGAGCTGACGGTTCTGCTGCAGCGTCTCACGCGAAATATTGAGCGACACGTCGGCGGAATCCACGACGCCGCGGACAAAGTTGTAGTAGTCGGGCAGCAGGTCGTCGCACTTCTCCATAATCAGAACGTTGGAGCTGTAGAGCGCCAGGCCCTTCTCGTAGTCCTTGCTGTACAGATCGAACGGCGCGCGGCCCGGCACAAACAGCAGGGCGTCATACTCGAGCGTGCCCTCGGCATGGAAGCTGATGGTGCGCGCAGGATCGTCAAAGTCGTGGAACGTGGACTTGTAGAACTCGTCGTAGTCCTTCTGCTCGACATCGGAGCTGCGCTTCTTCCAGATCGGTGTCATGGAATTGACGGTCTCGAGCTCCTGGTAGTCCTCGTACTCGGGCTTGTAATCGTCGCCGGCGTCCTCGGGCTTGGGTTTCTGGCGGCTCTTGGACACCATCATCTGAATCGGGTAGCGCACATAGTTGCTGTACTGCTGAATCAGGCTCTTGAGGCCCCACTCGGTCAGGAAGCGATCGTAGGTCTCGGCCTCGCCGTCGGCATCGAGCTTCTCATTCTCGCGCAGCGTCAGGATGACATCGGTACCGTGCTCGGCACGCTCGCCGTCCTCGATGGTGTAGCCCTCAAGACCGTCGGATTCCCACACATGGGCGACATCCTCGCCGTAGGCGCGGCTGACGACCTTCACATGACTGGCGACCATAAAAGCCGAGTAGAAGCCCACGCCAAACTGACCGATGATGTCGACATCGGAGCCCTGCTGCTCGGCGTTCTCGGTCTTAAACTCCTCGGAGCCGGAATGGGCGATGGTGCCCAGATTGCGCTCCAGCTCCTCGGCGGTCATGCCAATGCCGTTATCCGAGATGGTAATGGTGCGGGCGTCTTTATCAAAGGAGACGCGAATGGCCAGGTCACCCTGGTCGATCTTGACGCTCGGGTCCTGCAGGCTCTTAAAGTTGAGCTTGTCGACGGCGTCGCTCGCGTTAGAGATAAGCTCGCGCAGGAAGATTTCCTTATTGGTGTAGATGGAGTTGATCATGAGGTCGAGCAGTTTTTTGCTCTCGGTCTTAAATTGACGCATGTGCAGTCCTTTCGCGCTACCCCTGTCCGCAAAAACGGCCCGGTCGCCCGAGCCGCATCGCAGACCTGCTATGTTCAGACTTAGATTTTATAACCCATTAACGCGCATATATACATACGGAATCGAAAAACTGTATGTCCGAGCGCTCCAATGCGGCAATTGCCAAGGAGTGTCCCCAACTGCCGGCAGAAAAGGAACGTCCCTATCTGCCATCTACGCGCTTGGCCATCCAGACATGGGGCTGGCCCTCGTCTTCGTAGTCTACCGGGGCAATTTGCGTGTAGCCCGCCTTTACATAGAGCGGCAGCACGTATTCCTGCGCATGCAGCTTAATAAGCTTGGCGCCGGCATCGCGTGCACACGAAGCACTGGTCTCCACGATCGCACTCGCCAGTCCGCGACGACGCATAGCCGGCAGCACGGCGACGCGCCCCATAATGTAGGTCTCCCCCGCCGCAACGTCTTCGTCCATGTCGCATGCCGGCAACACCGGGGCCTCTGCGTCAGCCACGCGCTCAAGCTCTTCGGGAAACACGCGCGAGCAACCGGCAAGCTCGCCGTCTACATAGAGCGTCACATGAATGCAGTTCGGATCCTCGTCGATAGCGTCGAACTCATTCTCGTAGCCCTGCTCGTCCATAAAAACGACGCGGCGCACCAACGCCGCGTCATCAAAGCATCCCGTCTTAAGTTGGATATCCATGGCTGCCCTTTCATTCAACGCGAACGTTAGGGACAGATTTTAGCGAAAATGAGCTCCGCGCACGCTAAACTTCGCGCGAGCCTTCGCCAGGCAGTCGTAATGACCCACGTTATGGGCGTCGCTCGCGATGAAGCTGTACAGGTTCTGATCGAACAGGCGCTGTGCCGGCTTTTTTTCGCGACCAAAGCGACCGCCGGCAATAAAGTCCGCCGAAGCCTGCAGCTTGCAGCCCATATCGACCAGGCGCTCCGCCACGCTTACATCCTTTTGAACCGCACGATAGCGCTCAGGATGAGCGATGATCACCTGGTAGCCACGGCACTGCAAATCGTAAATCGTGTTCTCGTACTCTCTAAACGCATACGCATCGGCATGCGTCGAAAGCTCGAGCAGAAACTCGTTGGTCCCATCGAAATGCAAGTGCTCCGCGGCATCGATACCAAGCTCAACGAGCTTTCGATGGTTGACCTCGAAGCCCATCTGGAGCGGAAAACCGTCAGCGTTATCACGCAGCAGTTCAAAGGCATCCCACATCTTGTCGTAATCAAAATAGGGATCACGGCAGTGAGGAGTGCAAACGATTCTGGTTACACCGGCCCGCTTGGCAGCCTCGAGCATCGCCAAGCTCTCATCGAGATCGGCGGCGCCGTCGTCTACACCCGGCAAGATATGGCAATGAATGTCACGCATAGGTCAGCCTTAATCAACTAAACGTTTGCTCGGTTGGTGAAGATGCCCTTTTTGGAAGTCCCCTGATCGTCGGAGCCCTTCTTCACCTTCTTACCGTCCTTGGTGTAGTAGGAGTAGTAGTACTCGCTGGTCTCGGTCTCGCAGTAGTTCATGACGGTACCGATGAGCTTGACCTTTTCGGACTTCTTAAGCTGGCCGATAGCGTTGAGTGCCTCCTCGCGCTTGGTGAAGTCCTCGCGCACCACGAACAGCGTACCGTCGGTCAGACTTGCGATCTCGGCAGCATCGATGAAGGTGCCTACCGGAGGAGCATCGAAGATGACGTACTGGAACTTGGCAGACAGTGCCTTTACCAGCTTGGCAAAGCGGTGAGAGACGATGATGTCGGCAGGATTGGGAATATGCGGCTCGGCATCGAGGAAGTAGAAGTTCTTCTGACCCGTCTCGACAATTGCCTGGTCGATGGAGATCTGCTCGGAAAGGACCGCATAGAGTCCGCCGCGCGAACGAACGCCGAGCATATCGGAAAGAGACCTGCGGCGCATATCGGCCTCGACCAGGAGCACGGACTTGCCGCTCGTGGCGATTGCCTGGGCAAGGTTAATGGAAACCGTAGACTTGCCCTCGTTGGGAATCGAGGACGTGACGGTGATGGTGCGAATGGGGTCGTCCACGCTCGCAAAGCGGATGTTGGCCAGAAGGGTCTTGGCGGCATTCTGTACAACGAGCTTATCGGTGTTCTTTGCCTTAGCCATGCCTATTTACCACCTTTCATAGCCGGAATTCGGCCAACAACGGGAATGCCCAGGAGCTCTTCTGCCTCTTCGGCACCGCGGATGCGGGTGTTGAGCATGTCTGCCAAAACGACATAGGCAACTGCGATAAAGATGCCCGCGAGGAACGCGACAGCAACGTACAGCATACGCTTGGGGCCGCTGGGGGCTTCGGGGGTCTTAGCCTCGTCGATAACGTTGATGCTCTGGGCAGCGCCGACGTTCTGAGCGACCGTACTCACCGAGCTAGCTATGGCCTTTGCGACCTCAGCCGTCTCCTTGGCATCGGTGCCGGTAACCGAAAGCGTAATGACACGCGTGGTGGTCTCGGAGGAAACAGACACCTTGTAGTCATCCAGATCGGTGAGGCCCAGTTCCTTGGCGGCGCCGCTCTTAACGCTATCGCTATCCAGCAGCGTGGCAATATCGTTGGAAAGCATCTGGCTCGCCGAGAGATCGTTGTAGCTCATCTGACCGCTATCGTCGGTCTTGGCGAGAATGTACATGCTCGTCGTCGCGGTGTAGGTGTTGTCCATCGCAACGAAGGACACGATGCCCATGGCGATCGCGCAGACCACCGGAAGGGCGATGACCAGCTGAAGGTGCTTTTTGAGCAGCTGGAACAGTTCGAGAAGGGTCATGCAGCTTGCCTTTCATTTCCCCAGTTCGGATTGACAAAACTGTCCGTATGTTATCGCATCTTTTTACCGAGACCAAACTCTATACATAAGAAACAGGCTCTCCTGTAAAAATGTCGGAAGCAATCGTAAAATTGCACAACAACGCCGCACCCGAAAGTCAAATGCGGCGTCTGCATCAATATCTATGTTGTATCGCTATGCGAATGGCTCGTCCTGCTGTATGGGAAACGTCACCGTAATGGTGGTTCCCACGCCCAACTCGCTCGACAAATCGAGCGTGGCGTGATGATACAGAGCCGCATGCTTGACAATGGCAAGCCCCAGGCCGGTTCCGCCGCGTGCTTTGGACCTACTCTTGTCCACGCGATAGAACCGCTCAAATACCTTGCCCTGTTCTTCAGGCGCGATACCGATTCCCGTGTCGGCGACCGCAAGGAACGGATGGCCTTCGTCGTTGGTGCCGCACTGCAGCGTAACCGTACCGCCGGGTCGATTGTAGCGGATGGCGTTGCTTGCCAAATTATAAATGAGCTCGTCGATCAAGCGCGACACGCCCTTGATGACCACAGGCTTGGCCTCATGACTTATCGTCACATTCGCCTGACGGGCGACCTGTTCAAGACGCTGCTCAACCGCGTAGATGGCACGCGAGAGCTCAATAGGCTCCGTGGACCCAATGGGCACCGCCTCGCCCTCAGTTGCACGCTCGGCCTCGTCCAAGTTAGACAGCGTAAGGATGTCGTTGACAAGCGCCGCCAAACGGCCCGCCTCACGATAGATGCGACCGCCAAAGTTGCGCAGGTCGTCCTCGCCCTCGACCATGCCGTTTGCGATGAGCTCGGCATAGCCCGAAATCGCCGTAAGCGGCGTCTTGAGCTCATGGGTGATATTCGCCGTGAACTCGCGGCGCATACGATCGTTGTCCGCCAGCACCGCCATTTGGCGCTTGAGTTCCTGGCGCTGCGACTCGATACGCTCAAGCATGGGGACCATCTCGGCATAGGCGTGCTCATAGCTACGGCGTGGGTGGTCCAAATCCACCTCTTGCAACGGCGCGATGATGGCACGGGACTCGCGGCGCGCCATAAAAAACGAGAGTACCGCGCCCGCTGCTGCGATAAGCAGCATCGGCGCCACCATCGACAGCAAAATCGCTGCAACGCCAGGCTGGGCCTGCGCCAAGCGGACAACCTGGCCGTTATCAAGGGCGACGGCGCGATACAGCATAATCTCGTCGAGCGTAGAGCTTGCGCGCTCCGCGGAACCCGAACCATTCTCAAAGGCCTCGATGACCTCGGGGCGATCGCCATGGTTGGGCAGTGTGGAAGGCGACGCCTCGTTGTCGTAGGCAACCGATCCATCCTTGTTAATCAGCGTGATGCGCAAGTCCTCGCGATCAAGGCTACGCAAGAACGGGATGGGCTCCTGCTGCTCGTCGAGGGCGGCAGCAATGAGCTCGGTTTCCTGCGCCAGATTGGCACTCGTGGCATCCGCCAAGGTGTTTTGCACAAAGAACGCACCCAGCACCGTAAACGCCACGATAACCGCCATGGCGCAGACAAAGATCGTCACAAAAACGCGGTGCGACAGCGTATGTTTTCCCTGGGGGGCGAAGACCACGGGTTACTCCTCCGATGCGGTGGCCGCGGTGACGTCACCTTCGGCACCATCGCCGGCAGAAGGCTCGGCCAAGCGGTAGCCCACGCCGCGCACGGTCTCGATGGCGCTGGCATGCTCGCCCAGTTTTTGGCGAAGCGTCTGCACGTGCACGTCAACGGTGCGCGAACCGCCGTCGAAGTCCCAGCCCCACACGCTCTGCAGCAACGACTCGCGGGTAAAGACCACGCCGGGCTTGCGCATGAGGTACTCGAGCAGGTCGAACTCGCGCAGGGTGAGCTTAAGCGGCTCGCCGGCAACGGTCACCTCGCGATGGCTGGGCGAGAGCACAATGTCGCCCACGCTGAGCACATCGCTTGCCTGCTTGACCATGCCGCCGCGACGCAGCAGTGCGCGGCAGCGGCTGGCGAGCTCCATGAGCGAGAAGGGTTTAGTCAGGTAATCGTCGGCACCGCCATCGAGCGCCATCACCTTGTCGAGCTCGGTATCCTTGGCGGTAAGCATCATGATGGGCACCGTCGCCGTCAGGCGATCGGCACGCAGGCGACGCATAATCGCCAAGCCATCGGTATCGGGCAGCATGATGTCGAGCAGGACAGCATCGGGTACCCGTCGCGCCACGGCGGCCTTAAACTCGCCGTCGCACGAAAAGCCCTCGGCCTCGATTCCCTGCTTGCGCAGCGCATAGACCGTCAAATCCCTGATGTTGTCATCGTCCTCGACGTAATAGATCATGTTGAACCCCTTTGCGGCCGACATGACCGCATCTTAACCCTAAAGGTGCCTATACTAGATGGTATCAGCCAAAACGCCCCGTCAAATAATCCGCCGTGCGCGGATCGGTCGGATTCTTGAAGAGTTGCGCGGTGGGCGCGTGCTCCACCAGCTCACCCAGCAAAAAGAATGCGACCGAATCGGAGATACGCGCCGCCTGCTGCATATTGTGCGTAACGACCACGAGCGTGCAGGTCTCTTTGAGCTCACAGGCCAGCTGCTCCACCACCAGCGTCGACACGGGGTCGAGTGCCGAGGTCGGCTCGTCCATCAGCAGAATGTCGGGCTGCACGGCCAGCGCGCGGGCGATGCACAGACGCTGCTGCTGGCCGCCCGAAAGACCCAGACCCGACTCTTTGAGCTTGTCCTTGACCTCATCCCATAGCGCAGCGCGACGAAGGGAGTCCTCGACCAGCTCGTCGAGCACGACGCGGTCGCGCACACCCATACCGCGCGGCCCATAGGCGACGTTGTCGTAGATGCTCATGGGAAACGGGTTGGGGCGCTGGAACACCATGCCCACGCGCTGGCGCAAACGGCAGATGTCGTAATCGCCCAGGATATCTTGACCATCGAGCGCAATCTTGCCCTCGATACGGCAATCCTTGATGCCGTCGTTCATGCGGTTAAAGCAGCGCAGCAACGTGGACTTTCCGCAGCCCGAAGGCCCGATAAATGAGGTGATCTGCTTGTCGCGGATCTTGATATTCACGTCCTTGAGCGCATGATGGTCGCCATAGAACAGGTCGAGGCCCTCGACGTCGATGCGCGTCGGCGAGGCGGCAAGATCCTCTGCCGTGGGGCGAGTCGCATCCCCAACCTCGCGCTCGTGCGCGGCCTCGGCCTGCGCTTCCATGAGTTCTTCAAGCTCCGTGGGCTCCACAGCCGCAGCAGCCGTCATACCGCATACCTCCACATCGATATCAATTCAGCAGTATCGATAGTAGAAATCGCGACTCATACGCACGTGAGCGCATTGTCAGGTGTTTGTAAGGGCTTCTACGCTACGCAGCGGGCAACTCGATGGTAAAGACGGTATGCTCGGGCGTCGATTCGCACGCGATGGTACCGCCATGTGCCCCAACAATCTCCTTGGCGATGGCGAGGCCCAGCCCAGCGCCGCCGCGATTGGTCGCACGCGCTGCATCCAGGCGATAGAACTTCTCAAAGATCACCTTGAGCTTTGGCTCAGGGATCGGATCGCCCTGGTTCACAAATCGTACGCGTACGCCACCGTCACCCAAACGCCTGGCCTCGATCGTGATAGTCGAGCCTTCATAGCTATAGGCAACGGCGTTTTTCATGATGTTGTTGAATACGCGAGCCATCTTGTCGCCGTCCACGAGCACCGTCAGGTCCTCGCAGATATCAACCTGGGCTTCCTTGTGCTGTTCGTTGAGAATGGGATAGAACTCATCGGCCACCTGCGCCAGCAATAGCCCCAAATCGACGTAGGCGCGGGTGAGCACGATATCGTGGAAATCAAAACGCGTGATGTCGAAGAACTCCTCGATGAGCGCGTCGAGCCGGTGGGCCTTGTCGAGTGCCACGCCCGTAAAGCGCGTGCGCTGCTCAAGCGGCAAATCGGGAGCCTCCTGCAAGAGCGAAAGATAGCCCACCACGCTGGCGAGCGGCGTACGCAAGTCGTGCGCCAGGTACGTAACCAGGTCATCTTTGCGATGCGATTCGTCGCGCAGGGCCTGTTGAACCTTACGCTCGCAATCGCGCGCCCGGTTGAGCGCACCCTCGGCCTCGAGAAAGTCGCCGTCGATGGTATCCCACGTATCGGGGTTATCGATCAGACGGTCCTGAATACGGGCGGCGATCACGCGGTCGGCATTCTGCTCGCCTTGCTCATAACCCTGGTAATACAGGGCACGCCCGCAAAAGAACAGGACGCACACGGCGAGCGCTAGCACAAAGCCGAGCATGTTGAACACAAAGGCGGCATCAAAGAACACGGGCTCGCCAATACCGCCAAGCGCCATGGCCCCGATCGCCAGCGTAATTGTCCACGCGGCACCGCCAATTACCACGCAGCGGCGAACGATTTCGAATCGATCGATCAGCAAAAAGCCAATGAGCAAAACTGCCAGGATGCCAACGATATTGTCAATGCCAATGAGTAGCAGACCCAGCAAAAAGAGCAGCACCGTCGCAAGCGCGCGGTTGTCGACGACCGCCCTTATGTAATCAAAGAGTCGATCGGGCACCTCGAATACCCGCCTATCGTCTTTTGTCATATTCACTTCCCCACCACCAAAGGCGTTATTCGATTATGTAGCCGACGCCCCAGACGTTTTTGATAAAGCGCGGCTTTTGAGCATCGTCGCCGATCTTTTCGCGCAGATGGCGGATGTGCACCATCACCGTATTGTTGGACCCGGGCATAAAGTCCTCGTTCCACACTGCGCGGAACAGGTCCCCCACGGCCACCACGCTGCCACGGTGCTCGACCAGATACAGCAAGATGGAATACTCGATGGGCGTGAGGCGCACCGGTGCACCGTCCACCGTCACACAACGAGCGTCGCGGTTGATCTCGAGGCCGTCGAGCTGGATGGTCGGCGACTCGACCGCCTGTGCGCGGCTGCCGTAGCTAGTGTAACGACGGAGCTGAGCATGAACGCGTGCTATGAGCTCCAGCGGACGGAACGGCTTGACCACGTAATCGTCTGCGCCCAGCGAGAGACCCTCGATCTTATCCTGCTGGGCATCGCGCGCCGTCAGCATAATAACGGGATAGGTATGGCCAGCGCGGATGGTGCGCAGCAGCTCAAAGCCGTCGATATCGGGCAGCATGACGTCCAGCAGCGCCAGATCAAACTCCTGCTCCAAAATCGCCTTGGCAGCATCTGCTCCGCTATAGGCAATCTGAACATCAAAGCCCTCTTTTGTAAGGTAGATACCAACCAGGTCGGCGATGGCCCTCTCGTCATCAACTACCAAAATGCGCTCGTTCATGCGTGCTCCTCTCGCGCTCCATTATGCCCGAGGCAGCACGCGCCACACGCAACAAGCGTGGGCGATTAAGTCGACCTTAAGCACCTATGTGTCCGTTCGGGCGCAGACATGGGCCGCGCACGCCCGCGCACTGATTGTCCGCGCCGGTAAACGATATACTTTGAACTCTGAAGAGACCATCCCGTCGAAAGCGAAATCTGTGATGACCCTTAGCTCTCTTGTAAAGCGCTCCGTGCAACTGACCGCCGGCATTGCCTGCGCTCTCGCCCTTGCTGCCGGCGTGCCGTCTATCGCCAATGCCCAGGTGCTTACGACCGATATCGTTTGCGGTAAGACCGCCGACGCCCGCGGCATCACGGCTGATAATCTGCCCGATATCGATGCGACCAACGCCATCGTCATGAGCAAGAACGGTTCCGTCTATTACGCCCGCAGTGCCGACGAGCAGGTCAAGATCGCCTCAATCACCAAGGTCATGACCGCAATCTTGACCATCGAGAACTGCAAGATGGATGAGAAGGTCACGGTGAGCAACGCCGCGGCAACCGTGGGCAATTCGACCGCCGGCTTGCTCAAAGGCGACGAGCTCACAGTGGAACAGGCCCTGCGCGGCCTGATGATTCCCTCGGGCAATGACGCCGCCATCGTGCTTGCCGAGCATGTGGGCAAAAAGATCGACCCCAAGACCAAAGATGCCGAGGCCACGTTTGTCAAGGCCATGAACGAGCGCGCTAAAGAGCTCGGCTGCACGGGAACGCTTTTTGAGAATCCGCACGGTCTGGACTTTGATGAGTGGGCCGGCAACATGCACTCGACCGCGCACGATGCGGCCCTGATGATGCAGGAAGCAATGAAGAGCGATACGTTCCGCGAGATCGTGGCGAGCGATGATTCCTGGATTGAGGTTACGGGCGCCGACGGCTCCGACCACTCACATTCCATGGATACGCACAACGAGCTGCTGGGGCAGGACGGCAATATCGGCGGCAAGACCGGCACTACCGACGATGCCGGCTACTGCTTTACGGCAGCCTACGACCGCGATGGCGACGAGACCTATACCGTCGTTTTGAACTCCAGCACCAACGACCAGCGCTTTGCCGACACCGCCACCCTTGCCAACTGGTACTACGGCCACAAGGTGACGGTTGCAATCGCCAACACGCAAGAAAAGACCGCCAACGGCAATCCGCTCATCGCGCGCATAAGCCAGACCGACTGGACGGACAAGACGATCGACGCCACACTCGCCGACCCCACGGCGCAAGCGACCGTGTTTTCCCTTGCCGGCGAGGTGACCGAAAAGGTTAGCCACGACGATCTTTCGGGCACGGTGCATGTGGGCGACAAGGTGGGCAGCGTTACGCTCAAGCAGGACGGCACCAAAATCGCCGTTATGGACCTGGTTGCCGACGAGGAAGGGGCAGGGCCGAATCCCATTGAGTGGCTGCTCGTGAAGCTCGATCGCTTGGGCCGCCGCATCGACAACCGCCCGCTCACAGCCGAGAGCGAGACCGTAGCCAAGGCACCCGAGGTGTAAGGTCGAAGAACAATACACTCGCTGAAAGGAGGCGTCCAACGGGGCGCCTCCTTTTTTGAGGGTTCGAATCCCCAGTTAACATTCTCCTAATCAAAAAAGGGCCCTGAATGGGACCCTTCTTTCAATTCATACTGGCGGAGAGCTGGGGATGTCCGGGCATGCTACGCATGCCCTCCGGCTTCAAAGCCTGGCGGCTTTTCGCCCACGGGCTACAAACGCTTTCGCGTTTGCTTAACGCCCGTGCCCTCTCGGGTTCGAATCCCCAGCGCCCTTTCTCGATAATAAAAAAGGGCCCCCGATGGGACCCTTCTTTAAAGTTAAACTGGCGGAGAGCTGGGGATTCGAACCCCAGATGCCCTTTTGGGGCATACTCGCTTAGCAGGCGAGCACCTTCGGCCTCTCGGTCAGCTCTCCGTAACAGCCGTTCTATAGTAACCAAACAGTCGAGGATGGGCAAGAGGGAATTTGGAGCGATTCCATTTTTACCTTTCCCGCACCGCCTCCAACAAATAGTCGCGCATATACGGAATTGCAAACGAAACACAGCCATAGCCCGCAGGCTCAATCAACCCCGCATCGATGAGACGTTTACGATACGAGCCGACCTTGTTCGCCGGCAACCCCATCTTCTTGGCGATATCACCGTTGGCAATCTCATCGCCCTCGCATTGAGCCATTGCCGCGAGATACTGAAACTGTCGCTCTGAAACCCTGCGCAGCGCCGGGGCAATCACCATAGCATTAAAGCTATCAAGAGCCGCTTGGATACCTTTACGCGCGGACCCTTCGTTCACGCTCTCCGCCCCGCTGCGCGCAGCAACCTGCCAAGCGTAATATCCGACCAACTGGACCATAAAGGGATAGCCTGCTGAAGCCTTTGTTAATAGCTCAGCGGCGTCTTCATCGAGCTCCTTGCCCGCTCGTCTCATTGTATCCTCAAGCGATCCACCGACTTCAAAATCGGAGAGACGAGTGAGTTCGATATGTTTTGCCCGCTGAAGGAAGGTAAGGGTATCATCAACCACCACGCCATCCACCGATGTTGGCAAGCCGGCGAATGCAAAAGCGACATTCGCCCCTTGGCGAATCAAAAGCTGCATCTCATTGCCCAGCTCGCGCATTTCCTCAGTTGAGGCATCCTGAATCTCGTCGAGCGTAATGAGCAGACCTCCGCGCTTCGCGGCATCGTACATTGCCTCGCCCAGATGAGATGCCGACTTCGATACCTCAACGGAGCCAAGGCTGACTCCTAGAATTGATGGGGAAATCGACATTGACTCAAGACGAACATTTCGTTGTAGAGCCTCGAGGATTCTACTGCAAAAACCGGCATTCGAGGCGACGTCAACAACCTCGAATCCTTTTTTTCGCGCAAGATCACCCAATGCATTGAGAAGCACCGTTTTACCTGTGCCTCGGACGCCCGAGATGCGCATGAGTCGATCGGGAGCACCAGGACCATTCTCAAGGGCCTCGGCAAAATCATCCAAAACAGCGTCACGTCCGATAAGCTCAGGCGGATTCATGCCCGCCGTTGGCTTAAAGGGATTAATGGCTTTCGACATTCGACCCTCCTCTGCTAGTTTTAACAACTTTAACAAAGTTTAGCAACTTTAGCAGAGTTTAACAGGTTTAGCAGACCTAGCCGCTTTTGACCTTACCGGTCCTGCTGGAGCCACCCACTTGAGCAAATACAAATGGCTCCATTCAATTTGTCGGCAACCTGCTCGATACAGTAATTCGTACTTTAATTCGCTACGACTTAATTCGTTATACCTTATCTATACGCAAATGTTCCCGGTACGCCGGCAGCAGTAGCCCCTTCGTTTTGTCGGCATGGTGAGCAAATGGGATGACAAGCGCGGTCCAGCCCTTCTATGCCGCCCCTACCCCAGCGAGCGGTTGAGGGAGCCGAGCTCGTCGTTGCCCATGGTGCGCCACATTTGGAAGATGCAACCGCGTGCCAGGAAAAAGAAGCCGTTGTCGACCAGTTGAACAGCGGCATCTGCCAGCTGATTCGTCACGGCGGACACTGGCGGCAGCTCGAGTCCAGCCTTGCGAATGGTCTCGACCGCTTCCTCGAACGTCGGAGGCTCGCTGACGCCCATCTCGTTCATAAGGCCCTGCATTTCTTCCAGCGCGCTGCTGCCCGACTCCTCGCCACGTGGCACCAGACGGTAACAAGCCAGCGCAAGGTCGAGCTGATCGCAATTCCAATAGGCAAACGCCAGGCGATAGAACAGGTAGCCGATTGCAGAGCGATCGCTGGCAATACGTAGGCCGTGGCGCGCCACCTCGATAATCTCGTCAAAGCGCTCCAGACGCGCAAGAACGTTGATGAGCGCAAAGTGCGATTGCATGGACGAGCACGCCAGATCGTAAAGATGGCGCACCTCGGGCAGCGCTCGTTCAAAGTCCTCTTGCTCGACGTAAAAGCTGCAGATCTCGTGCTGGGCAAAGTACAGCGCATCGGGCGCACGAAGGATTCGCACAGAGCGGTCTTCTTCCAACACCGGTAGCACCATGCGTACCAGCTGGTTATCGCAAAACTGCGTTTGAACCGGACCTGTCGCCAAAAGCTCGGCAACGGCGCACTTAGCCTCCAACTCCTCAACAAGACGGGAAAAGCCTTCAAAAGCACCTGTACGGTCGACTTTTGCCTGCTCGCGCAATTCAACAACACGGGCCACGTATGGGTCGTCGTCCTCTTCCATGACCTCCAACTCGTCAGCCGTATCGGCAAGCAGCAAATCGCGCAGCGCCGGCGGAAGCGTGCGATGGTCATCACGCGGACGAGCATGAACCTCCGCAGGTTCAATCGTCTCCGGAGCAGTTGACTCATACGCCTCAAGTACACGCTTGCACGGCATATCGTCCATGTCCATGCTCTCAAGATCCTTGGCGACAGGCACGCAATCGGCCAGATAGGCCGCGCGCCCAAAGAAATACGTTGCGACAACGCGCTCGCCCTGCTCACTGTCGGGAGCAGCAATCTGCACATAGCAGTGCGTGATGCAGGTGCCCGCGGCAAAACACGCTGCCGCAAGCGTGAGTGCCACGCGCGCATCGTGCTCCGCGGCCCAGATCGCGCGCGTGTCCTCGTCCAGCTCGCGCCAGGCGTCATCCTGAGCGTCGTATTCACGTTGCGGCATGGCATCAACGACAGACTGCCCAAACCGAACGAGCATAATCCCCTCGGCAACGTTTGCCCGATAGGTATAGTCGAGCCGCGTGACCACGTTGAGCGCCTCAACGATTCGCGCAAAACGGGTGCGCACGTCCCACTCGCCGCCCGGCTGGCAAGCCACCGTACCCGGCTTGCCCCACGGGTTATCGCTCGAAGCCGTATCGAGCAGTCGGGGAACATCGTTGGTCGTCTTGGCGATATGCCACGCATCAAAGAGCGCGCAGCCCTCAAGGCTCGGCGAGGATGCCGCAGGGACCAATCCGGCCCCGATGCGCTCAAGGATGCCGGAGAGGCGGTTGAGACGGCACTCGATGGCAAGCAGCATGTCAATCTCGTCCTGGTCCAACAGGCTACGATCAAAATTGAGATAGAAAATCTTTGAGCGATCAATGCGAGCCAGGCTCATCTCGGACTTGGCAGCGATGGTGCGCAGGCGGGGCAAGTCAATTTCGCTCATAAGGGCGGCGGCATAGCGCTCGATACCGCTCGGATTCTCGGCATGGTCAACGCGGTAGAGCAGCGTCTCGATAGCATCGGGGAGCGGTGCCGTGTTAAAGCCCAAAAATACCTCGACCGGCTCGGGCAACTTTACGAGCTTGATCTTGTCGACAACGTTTTGCATACCCTCGTCGAGTCCGCCGGCGTCCGCCGTGTTCACAATAGCGCTTTCGGAGTTGGCAAATATCACGTAGCGCAAGAACATCGAGGCCATGAACTCGCCGTAAGGAAGGGCGCGGGTCGAATTCCATGTCTCGTGGTCGGACTGCTCGCGCATGGGGCCTTCGGGAGAGCCGGCAGTTTGCGCACACGCGCGCATTGCACCGTTGGCTTCCCTTACCATAATCTCACCAATACTGGAATCCGACTCGTCAAGGACCAGTTCCATGTCGGGATCGTTGGCCAGCGGAGCCTCGCTGACGGGGCGGTCCACCTTGTACACCTCACCCGAAACGCTTACGTAGCCCAAAAGCGACACATGACTTTTGCCAACGAACTCGACGACATAACAAGATTCATGCTGATCCTCGCCAAAGAGTTTCCAGACCACGCCATATGAGCGTCCCGCAGGCTGCTCGGGCATCGCCGGAAAGCGCTTCTTGGGATCGAGAAACCTGAGCTTGTATGTCGGACGCTCTGCCACGAAATATCACCCTGATCGGTCGTCTAGAGAAGGAGCGGTCGCGGATAGGCCGCGATACCTACTCGGAATCTTACACGAGTCGATAAGAAATCGTCCGCTTCACGCCCGCGCCTCGACCGAGGTTCGAATCCATGCAGTGCTTACGTAAAAGAAAAGCCCCCGTTGCCGGGAGCTTTAATCTCAAATGGTGCGGCGTATAGGATTCCGCGCATCCGCTGCGCGGATCCGCACCGGCTTCGCCCGCCTGCCGGCGCGCTCGCCCGCGGGCTAAAAACGCTCCGCGTTTTCTTTACGCCCGCGCCTCGACCGAGGTTCGAATCCATGCAGTGC
>UQIH01000007.1 GCA_900541145.1 uncultured Collinsella sp.
GTCGCGCCCTTGAAGTTGAACGTCAGATTGTCCAAATGCGGCCCGCGCAGCGTCGAGTCGTTACGCGGTTTGGCAAAACCGCGTAACTAAACCAACTTAAAGCCCTTGCGCTTGCCTACGGAGAGGGTGTCGCCCAGCTTGAGGGCGCTGGGATCGATGTTATAGCTCTTGGGAGCCACGGCCTTGCCGTTGATCTTGACGCCACCGCCGTCGATATCGCGACGAGCCTGGCCGGCGCTCGCCGAAAGGCCCAGGTCCTTGAGCAGGCCGGCGAGGTAGATCTGGCCCTCGTCGTTGACGGTCAGCTCAACGTGCTTCTCGGGGAAGTCGGCGAGCTGGCCCTCCTTGAATACGCGGTCGAACTCGGCCTGAGCCTCGTCGCCGGCGCCGGCGCCGTGGTAGGTGTCGCACAGGTCGCGGCCCAGAGCGCGCTTGAGCTCATAGGGATCGGCAGAGCCGTCGGCCAGGGCGGCGTCTATCTTGTCGACCTCGGCCGGGGTGAGCGAGCTCGCCAGGCGATAGTACTTGCCGATCATCTCGTCGGGGATGGACATGGTCTTGCCGAACATGTCCTTGGGAGCGTCGGTCAGGCCGATGTAGTTGCCGTATGACTTGGACATCTTGCGCACGCCGTCAGTGCCCTCGAGCAGCGGCATGGTGAGCGCGATCTGCGGCTCCATGCCCATCTTCTCCATGAGCTCACGGCCGGCGAGCAGGTTGAAGAGCTGGTCGGTGCCGCCCATCTCCACGTCGGCCTTGATCTGCACGGAGTCGAAAGCCTGCATCACGGGATACAGGAACTCGTGCAGGGCGATCGGCGTCTGAGACTGGTAGCGCTTGGTAAAGTCATCGCGCTCAAGAATGCGGGCGACGGTGAACTTGGAGCACACCTGCAGCAGACCGGCCAGGTCCATCGAAAGGATCCAGTCACCGTTGTGCACAATGGTGGTCTTCTCGGGATCCAGGATCTTCATGGCCTGGCTCACATAGGTCTCGGCGTTGGCCTCGATCTGCTCCTGCGAAAGCTGCGGACGGGTGGAATTCTTGCCCGAAGGGTCGCCAATCAACGCGGTACCGTTGCCGATGATGAGGGTGACGTTGTGGCCCAGGTCCTGGAACTGACGCATCTTGCGCAGCGGCACGGCGTGGCCCAGGTGCAGGTCGGGGCTGGTGGGGTCGACGCCGAGCTTGATGTTGAGGGGCTCGCCCTTCTCAAGCTTCTTGCGAAGGTCGGCCTCGGGAACGATCTGCGCGGCGCCCGAGGTGATGATACGCATTTGCTCGTCAACAGACAGCATTGGGTATCCTCCTTTTGCTATAGCACCCTCGCCGAAAACGGCGGTGCTGGAAGTCCATAAACTCTCTTATGATAACAAACTGACGCGACGCGGCACCTACGACAGGAAAATCCTCGTCCTGCCGCATGCGTCAATGGCAACTGGCAGACGTGTACCGTCACGCTCGACCAGATAGCGTGCCTGCCGACGACGCAAGCAGTCGCGGCAACGGACCTGTCCCGTCGCATCGGTGGCGCAGACGCCCTCAGCGGTCAGCAGGCAGTGTTCGCACACCATAAGCTCGGGACGGTCGGCGTCGACCGGACCCAAGACGCCGGGTTCAGCAGCCAGTTCGGCAATACGCTCCGCATCATTGCCGAGCAACTCGGCCGGCAAGTACACCCGCCCCGCACCGAATCCGCGCAGCCAGGTAAGCGTGGCCCGATTCGCGCAGAACACCGGCGCCGCCACGTCAAACGTCACGCCCAGCTCGCGAGCGATCGCCACCTGCCCCAGGTTGCGGCAGACGATGCGCCCGGCACGCTGCATCAGTGAGCGGGTCCAGTCAGCGTCACCCGTGCGGCACACCTCGTCAAGCACCACAACGGCGTCGGACAAATCGAGTTCTCCGCGCGGGTCGGCATCCATCAGCTGCCAAGCAAAAACCATGCGAGTGGGAACCGCGCACTCCACCAACTCCGTCGACGCACCGCCATCCACCGCAACGCCCTCAAAGGGCAGCACCTCAACGGCACGCGCAACGGGCGCAATCGCATCCGCCTCGGCCCGCATGCGCTCCAACACTGCCGCCGTCTGATCCAACACGCCGGCACTGCGAATCAGGTACACCTCGCAGCCCGTGTCCACCTTACGCTTGCAATGCACGACGACGCGCTTCCCCGCTGCGGCATCCACCGGGCAGGGCACCTGCGGCCAGCGCTTGGGCACATCGGGACGCGCTTCGACACCCGGATAAAACCGGATCTCGAGCATGTCACCCGCCGCCACGGCGGCGTCGAGCTCAACGGTCACCTCTTCGTGGCCCACAGCGACCAAGCGCCCCACGCGCACGCCCTGGTTAATCGCACGCTCAAAGCTCATCAGCTCGGCACCCGAACGCCCTCGCAGGTACGCATCGGTAAACCCACGGTTAAACGACCTTCCCAGCTCGCGCTCAAGCTCTTCCACGGCACCGGGATCCCACGCGCCGTCGCACAGCATATCGAGTGCCCGGCGCCACACCCACACCACGTTGAATACGTAATCGGGGTTCTTCATGCGCCCCTCGATCTTGAGCGACGCCACGCCGACATCTACAAGCTCGGGCAGATGCGCAATACCCAGATAGTCGCGCGGGCACAGCAGGCGATCTCCCTCGACGGCGACAACGCTCTGTCCAGCCTCGTCCACCAGGTCGTACGCCAGACGGCACGGCTGCGTGCAGTCGCCGCGCATCGCCGAGCGCCCACGCCGCAGGGCCGAGAACTCGCACGCCCCCGAATAGCCGATGCAAATCGCACCGTGGCAGAATACCTCGATGGGCACGCCCATGGCACATAGCGCCGCAATCTCGTCGACCGCCAGCTCGCGTGCCGTCGTCACGCGCTCGACCCCCAGCTCATCGGCGGCAAGCCGCACGGCGCCTTCGCTATGAACGCCCGCCTGCGTGGACAGGTGAATCTCGACCCCGGGAATCGCCGCGCGCAGCGCGCAGGCCAACCCGGCATCGGCGACAATCAGAGCATCGGCGCCCAGCTCCAGTGCATGAGCTCCCAACGCCACCGCGTCGGACAACTCATCGTCAAATACGAACACGTTGAGCGTCACGTACACACGCACGCCATGGGCATGCGCCACGGCGCAGCCGCGCGCAAACTCGTCATCCGTAAAGCCATGAGCGCTCACACGGGCGTTAAAGCCGCCCAACCCCGCATAGATGGCATCGGCACCCGCGGCGATGGCCGCAAGCATCTGGTCGAGTCCGCCCGCCGGCGCCAGCAGCTCGGGCATCGCCGCACCGGCAGCATCCAATCCTGTCTCGTATTGTCCGCTCGGCCCCATCGTCCGAATCGCCATCGACAAACTCCTTACCAAGGTATGCATTCACTTTGAAAAATGCCGTCTTCCAGCATACACGAGGCCTCGCGCGCCCCGTTTGGTTTATCGTGTAGTAACTTATGTCCATCCTGCCCCGACGGCACATCCACCGTCCGGCACGACATACCTGGAGGTCAATATATGGGTCCTCGCCAACGACAGGGACGCAGCCGTTCAAAGACGCATGCTCTGCCCATAATCCTGCTCTCGTTTTTGGGCTTTCTGCTGATTGCGGGCGTGGCATTTGGCATCGGCATGGTCGGCAACGTCAACCGCTGGTTGTCCGATCTGCCCGACTACACCGACGCCAACGCGTATCTGGTGAGCGAGCCCACCGAGATCGTCGACTGCAACGGCAACAAGATCGCGAGCTTCTACACGCAAAACCGCAAGTCCATCACCAAGGACGAGGTCTCCCCCTACGTGCTGCAGGGCACCGTTGACGTCGAGGACGAGCGCTTTTACGAGCACGGCGGTATCGACCTGTGGGGTATCGCGCGTGCTGCGGTGGCAACCCTCGGCGGCGGACACGAAGGCGCCTCGACTATCACCCAGCAGCTGGTGCGCAACACCATCCTGCAGGAGGAGCAGTTCGACTCGACCATCGAGCGTAAGGTGCGCGAGGCCTACATCGCCATCAAGATGGAGGACATGTACTCCAAAGACGAGATCCTCATGATGTACCTCAACACCATCTATTACGGCCACGGCGCCTACGGCATCGAGGCCGCAGCCGAGACCTACCTGTCCAAGAGCGCCGCCGACCTCACCCTGAGCGAGGCCGCGCTGCTCATCGGCCTTCCCAACTCGCCTTCGCAGTACGACCCCACGGTCAACCCCGACCTGGCACTGTCTCGCCGCAACAAGGTTCTCGACAACATGCTGCGCCTGGGCCACATCACCCAGGAGGAGCACGATGCCGCACAGGCCGAGCCCATCACCCTCAACGTGACCGAGATTTCGGGCAGCGGCGTCGACGTATACTCGCAGCCCTACTTTGTCGCCTATGTTAAGCAGCTGCTGGAGCAGGAGTTCTCGACCGACGTGCTCTTTAAGGGCGGCCTGACCGTCAAGACCACCATCGACCCCACGATGCAGCAGGTGGCAGAGAATGCCGTCCGCGAGCAGCTCGACACGCTCTCACTCGACGGCCTGGACATGGGCATGGTCGTCGTCGACCCCAAGACCGGCTACATCAAGTGCATGGTGGGCGGCTATGACTACAACGCCGACGAGAACCACGTAAACCATGCCACGGCCAAGCGTCCCGTCGGCTCCACCTTTAAGGCCTTTACGCTGGCAACTGCCATCCAAAACGGCATGAACCCCAACGTCACCCTCAACTGCAACTCGCCGCTCAAGGCCAAGGGCACCACAACCGAGGTCCAAAACTACGCCAACCATAGCTATGGCAACATCACGCTTAAGCAGGCGACGGCATACTCCTCCAACACCGGCTACATCCAGGTGGCGGAAGCCGTCGGCAACAGCAAGATCATCTCGCTCGTCAAAAAGCTCGGCATCGATCCCGCCAAGGACAACATCGAGGACGTTCCCGTCATGACCCTCGGCACCGGCTCGATCTCGCCGCTCGAGATGGCCGCCGCCTACGCGACGTTTGCCAACGGCGGCTACTATCGCCAGCCGATCGCCATCACCGAGATTGACTCTCGTACCGGTTCGGTGCTGTACCAGCACACCGACAATCCCTCACAGGTGCTTACCGAGGGCGAGGCCGCCGCGGTCACCGATGTTCTGTCCGGCGTCATGAAGGGCGGCGGTACGGGTGCTGCCGGCGCCCTGAGCGTCAACCAGCCCTATGCCGGCAAGACGGGCACCACCGACAACACCACCAACCTGTGGTTCTGCGGCTATACCCCGCAGCTGGCGTGCGCCCTGTGGACCGGCTATTCCGCGGGCGAGATTCCCATCCAAAAATACGGCACAGACCTGCTGGGCGACAGCACCAACCTGCCTGTCTTTAAGCGGTTTATGAACACCGTTCTGACCGGTACCGAGCGCGAGGAGTTTGCGACCGGAACGGCTCCCACCTACAAGAACAACAGCGTCTGGAAGTTCTACGGCACCAACAACACCAAGAAGACGGAGAACGACGACAAGGACGAGGACGAGAACGAGGACGAAGAGGAAACCACAACGACGACCACGACGACCACGACCACCGAGACCACGGGCGGCGACACCACCGGCGGCACCGGTACGACCGATGACTCGACGGGCGGCCCCACTGGTGGTTCGACCGGCGGCGATGGCGGCACGCCTACGCCTACGCCTACACCCACTCCCGACCCCTCGCCCACGCCTGACGATACGGTCGGCTAGAAATCATCCAGCCATATGCAACAAGGCCCCCGAGCAGCTTATTAAACTGCTCGGGGGCCTTTTAGTTTGAAGCGACCTGGTGGGCGGTCTTTATACCGGCAGACAAAAAAGGGGGCACCGACCAACGTCGATACCCCTTACAAGCCACGATGTCAGCGCGCACAGAGCCGAGCGCACGACCCGCACGCCTACTTGCGAGAATTGCTCAGCTTATTGATCAGCGCCTCGAGACGCTCGCCGTCCTCGGCCGTCTGGGCAATGACCAAAATCGTATCGTTGCCGGCAAGCGAGCCAAGCACATCGGGCAACTCTGCCGCATCAACGGCGGCGGCGATGCCGGAAGCCGTGCCAGGCTGAGCCTTGATCATAACCAGATTATCGGTACGCAGAACGCCCGTAACGAGCTCGGAAACCATACGCTGCAGGTGCAGGTCCTCTGCCAGAACATAGATGCCCTCAGGGAGCTTACGCAGCCCCATATCGGCAATATCGCGAGAGACAGTCGCCTGCGTGCAATCAAAGCCCATAGCACGGAGCTCATCGACCAGCACGCGCTGCGTACGGACGTCCTTATTGCGCACAATATCTCTAATGGCATCCTGGCGCCCATTGCGTTTTTTAGCCATACAAACCCTCTCTCCAAAAGATGGCGGAGACAATCAATCAGTGATTGAATAGTTTAACGCTATTTGAAGGCTTTTGTGTATAAGAACGCATTTCGAAACAATTCTATGCAAATTTGTTTCGAGATGAGCCGTTTAGGCGGTTTTTGCGCCCGTCCGGTTAAGAAAAGCTGCCAGATGCGTACACATCACGCAGCGCGCGGGCTTGGCGCTGGCGATCGGCCCAAACAACAGACCGAGCCCCCGATGGTTATCCTTGAGCGCGGCGACCATCTGACGGGTTCGAGGCGCCTCGAGCATATCACGCATACGGGCGGAACGCTCGATTGACGACACCCCATGCGGGCTCAGACACAAATTCTCGATGCAGGCGACCAGTCCGGCAAAGTAGAACTTTTGGGTTGCCAGCTTGAGCCGACCACCGCTATCTGCTTCCGAGAGTGAGTCCGTAAGCTCGTCGAGCGCCCGGGTGTCATCGGATACCTTGGCATACATGGTGGGATCAAAGGCATCTGTAAGCTTAGGTGCCGCCGCGTGGAAACAAGCGTCGCCGCATCCGGAGACGCGCTGCGCCCGCGAGAGCGAGCACGCCATAAACCCAACTGTGCGAAACGCCTTGTCGTACAAAAGGCATGCCTCAAACAGCGGACGGCTATACATCACGCCAGAGGTCTGAACGACTAGGCCGCCTAAAATCAACTGGGACAGCCCGGTCACCATCGAAGATTTGCTATCAATGGAAATATGAGCAGCATCCAAGACGCGCGAATGGCGCTCTCGATGTGCATCATAGCGGTCGAGCGACACCGTGGGGAGCACTATGTCTGCCGTAGTATCGCACGCGATATCGACCATCTTGGAAAGAGACTGCGGAGCAAACCACTCATCGGCGTTCATGGCGATGATTTGAGAGCCGCGCGAGGCAGCAAAACCGGCACGAAGACAAGCGCCGCGCTTCGCGTCCTCGACGTCAATCAAATCAATATGGATGTCCCTGTCGGCAGCAACTTGAAGCGAATGGCGCACACCGGGCGCAGCATCGCGGCAGACAACGACAATCTGCAAATCGTAGAGGTCTTGGTTCTGGATACTCTCGAGCGCACGCATCGCATAGCTGGGCGAACCTTCTACCACAAGGATCACCGAAAGTCGCGGATGCGAGCCACGTCGAACCAAGTTATCCGTCCTCTCGACAGCAGTGAATCAAACTGTCGTTCATGGTACACCCCGGCAATAAAAGCAATGAGACACCGGTTGTATTGCACGCCAAGAACAGATGTTGCACACGCGCAGCCCACAGATGACAGGTGCCGACGCACGACGCGCCGAGCCCTCCCCTAGTCGAGCACGACAAGCTCGGCGGGATCGTAATCCACGCCCATAAACGTAAGGCCGTAGGCAGGAGCCGTGGGGCCCGCAGCGGTACGGTCGCAAGCATCGATGACCTCGCGCATCCACTCGGGTTCACGGCGATGCATGCCAATCTCGACAAGCGTGCCCACGATCGTGCGGACCATCGAATGCAGAAACGCATTGCCCTCGATGGTAAACGTCAGGATGTCCTCGCCAAACGCAACCTCATGGCCAAACTCGGCACGCATCACGCAGCGGTGCGTGGGCTTGCCCACGGCAGACGCCACCTTGCAAAAGCTCTTGAAGTCCTGCTCGCCCAGCAGCGCGGGACAGGCCGCAGACATCGCCTCAACATCCAATGGGTAGCGATGCCACCACACCGCACCGCGCGAAAGCACAGGGCGCGCGTCGCGATCGGCAATACGGTACGTATACGTACGGGAACGCGCATCAAAGCGTGCAGAAAAGCCTTTACGTGCCTTGTAGACCTCGTTTATGGCGATATCTTTGGGCAGGAGGGCATCCATAGCCCTCAGCCACCTACGGCGCGTCAAAGCCAACTCAGCGTCCGTTACGGGCACGCTGATAAACTGTGCCACCGCATGCACGCCGGCATCGGTACGTCCCGCACACGTCAGGTCGATCGGACGGCGCAGGAGCGTCTCAATAGCTCGACGTAGCTCACCCGCAACCGTCGTCTGTCCCGGCTGCACGGCAAATCCGCTATACGACGAGCCATCATAGGCCACGCGAAATACGAGCGTGGCGTCAAGCTCGGAAATCGAATTGAAATCAGACGGCGCAGTCATGGGCGCTCCCAACAAACAAGCAACGGTATCGCGACAAAAAAAGAGGGGTACGCGAACGTACCCCTCGAATATAGCCTATGCAGACGGATTGTCTACTCAGCGGTCTCCTCAGCAGGAGCCTCCTCGGCAGCCTCGACCTTCTTGGGAGCAGCGGCCTTCTTGGGGGCCGGAGCAGCCTTCTTAGCCTTAGGCGTGCAAGGCTCGGTGACGAGCTCCATGATAACGATGGGAGCGTTGTCGCCCTTGCGGTTACCGAGCTTCATGATGCGGGTGTAACCGCCGTTGCGGTCCTGCCACATGCCCTGAGCAGCCTTGTCGAAGATCTCGGCAACGAGCTGCTTATCGCCGAGCTTGGCGATAGCCAGACGACGAGAGTGCAGGTCGCCCTTCTTGGCCCAGGTGATGATCGGATCGACGACCGAACGCAGCGCCTTAGCGCGGGTCTCGGTGGTCTTGATGCGGTCGTTCTCGAAGAGGGCCTTAGCAAGGCTCTTCTTCATGGCCTTGGTGTGGCTCGCATCGGTGCCGAGCTTCAGGCCCTTCTTAACGTTATGACGCATGGTCTAGTTTCTCCTCAAATATGCGAAGCATTAAGCCTTCAGGCTCAGGCCCATGGACTCAAGCTTGTCCTTCACTTCCTCGATCGACTTAACACCGAAGTTACGGATGTTGAGCAGATCGTTCTCCGAGAACTCAACGAGCTGACGGACCGAGTGAATGCTGGCGCGCTTAAGGCAGTTGTAAGAACGGACGGAAAGGTCCAGATCCTCGATCTGCTTGTCCAGCTCAGCGTTGTCGTTGGTGACCTCGGGAGCGAAGATCGAAGCCTCCTCCTCGACCTCGGGGGTCTCGGCAAGGTTCATAAAGGCAGCCATATGCTGGTTAATGATATTGGCAGCCTGGACCACGGCGTCGCGCGGGGCGATGGAGCCGTTGGTCTCGATCTCGAGGACAAGGCGGTCGTAGTCGGTGTGCTGACCGACACGGCAAGCCTCAACGAGCTTGGCGCAACGGGAAACCGGCGAGTACAGCGAGTCGACGTGGATCACACCGATGGGATCGTTGTCGCGTTTGTTGGCCTCGCCAGAAACATAGCCGCGGCCATAGCCGATGCGCATGCTCATGGTGAGATGGCCACCCTCGGTGAGCGTAGCGATGTGCTGCTCGGGGTTGACCAGCTCAAACTCGGACGGAATAAAGAAGTCCGCACCGGTGACCTCGCAGGGGCCGTCAACCGAAATGGTGGCGGTCGCCTCGTCGGTCGTGCCGAGAGCCCTGAAGACAAGACCCTTGACATTCAGGACGATGTCGGTGACATCCTCGACCATGTTAGGGATGGTCATGAACTCGTGCTGCGCGCCATCGATCTGAATAGCCTCGACGGCGGCACCCTCGAGCGAGGACAGAAGAACGCGACGAAGGGAGTTACCCAGCGTATCGCCGTAGCCACGCTCGAGCGGCTCGACGGAGACACGAGCAGACGTCTCGTTGATCTCTTCGACCTGAACCTGAGGCCTAATGAATTCTGACATGTATTACCTCCAGCCTCAGCAGCCCGGATGGACTACTTAGAGTAGAGCTCGACGATGAGCTGCTCGTTGATATCACCGCTGATCTGCTCACGCGTCGGCAGAGCGAGCACGTTACCAGACAGCTTCTCGATATCGACCTCGAGCCAGCCAGGGACCTCAAAGCGCTCGGAGGAAATCAGAGCCTCCTTGATGGGGAGGAGGTCACGGAACTTCTCGCCGACAGCGACGACGTCGCCGGCCTTGACGCGGTAGGACGGGATGTCCACGCGCTTGCCGTTCACGGTGAAGTGACCGTGACGGACGGACTGACGAGCCTCTTTGCGGGTGCGGGCGAAGCCAAGACGGAAGACGACGTTGTCGAGGCGAGACTCAAGGATGATCATGAGGTTCTCACCGGTGACGCCGTTCATCTTACGGGCCTTGTTGAAGTAGCCGTGGAACTGCTTCTCCAGAACGCCATAAATAAACTTGACCTTCTGCTTCTCGCGCAGCTGCATGCCGTACTCAGATTCCTTGCGACGGCGCTTGGGCTGACGGATAGATTCCTTCTTGCTGCTGTAACCGAGCTCAGCGGGATCGATCCCGAGCTGACGGCAGCGCTTAAGAACAGGAGTCCTGTCGATTGCCATATTGATACGATCCTTTCAGTTACACGCGGCGACGCTTCTTGGGGCGGCAGCCGTTGTGCGGAATGGGGGTCTTGTCCTGGATGCTCGAGACCTCGAGGCCAGCAGCCTGGAGGGAGCGGATGGCGGTCTCACGACCGGAGCCGGGGCCCTTGACGAAGACGGAAACCTTCTTCATACCGTGCTCCATGGCCTGCTTGGCAGCAGCCTCGGCAGCCATCTGGGCAGCGAACGGCGTGGACTTACGGGAGCCCTTGAAGCCCACCTGGCCAGCCGACTTCCAGGAAATGACGTTGCCCTGGGGATCGGTGATCGAAACGATCGTGTTGTTGAACGTAGAACGAATGTGAGCCTGGCCCACGGAAATGTTCTTACGGTCCGCGCGCTTCAGACGGGCAGCGCGAACGTTCTTCTTAGCAGTAGCCATCTATCTAGCGCTCCTTATTTCTTCTTCTTAGCACCGATCTGACGCTTCGGGCCCTTGCGGGTACGAGCGTTAGTGTGGGTGCGCTGGCCGCGGACCGGGAGGCCCTTGCGGTGACGAAGGCCGCGGTTGCAGCCGATGTCCATAAGGCGCTTGACGTTCTGGTTGCGCTCACGGCGGAGGTCGCCCTCAACCATGATCTGGTTCTTATCGATATAATCACGGATGGCGTTAACCTCATCCTCGGTGAGGTCCTTAACGCGCGTATCCACGTTAACGTTGCACTCGACGCAAATCTTCGTCGCAGTGGTGCGGCCGATGCCGTAAATGTAGGTCAGACCGATCTCAACGCGCTTCTCACGCGGGAGGTCGACACCATTAATACGGGCCAACGTAGTCTCCTCTCTTAACCCTGACGCTGCTTATGACGGGGGTTCTCGCAAATGACGAGGACCTTGCCATGGCGCCTAATGATTTTGCACTTATCGCACATCTTCTTGACCGAAGGACGTACCTTCATCGTTCTTCCTTTCGGTAGCGCTCAAACTACTTCCCTACTATCTACTCGCCCAGCCGCAGGCGTTTAAAACTATGGCTGGTCTTCACACACAATCCGACCGTAGGTTGAGCTAAGCCTGCAGTCGGAAATGGAGTGCGTGTATGCGTGCCGCTATTTGTAGCGATAGGTGATGCGGCCGCGGGTCAGGTCGTACGGGGAAAGCTCCACGACAACCCTGTCACCGGGGAGAATACGGATGTAATTCATTCGGATCTTGCCAGAAATGTTGCACAGAACCGAATGACCGTTCTCGAGCTCGACCTTAAACATGGCGTTGGGCAGCGGTTCCTTTACCGTACCCTCGAGCTCAATTGCGTCTTCCTTCTTCACAAGCAATCATCTTTCTCTAGAAAACGACAGCGATTGAGTATTCTACAACACGTATGCACGCATCGTAATAACTTCGTAATGGCTCCACAACTAAGTGGGGCTTATTACATTTGAAATGTTGAGGCGTGCATTTGACGCAAGCCCTACATTTCACCGCCTTGCAAGGAACACCAGGAACCCTGGGCATCCGTGGTGAGAATCACCGGACCGTCATTGGTAATGGCGACGGTGTTCTCGTAGTGCGCGGCGGGCAGGTGGTCGTTGGTCGTAACAATCCAACCGTCGGAGCCCGTGCTCACATGGTTGGAACCCATCGTAACCATCGGCTCGATGGCAATGACCATGCCGGCCTGGAGGCGAACGCCCCTCCCCTTCTTTCCATAGTTAGGAACATTGGGGTCCTCGTGCATCACGCGGCCAATGCCATGGCCCACATAATCACGAAGCACGCCGTAACCGTGAGACTCGGCGAGGGACTGAACGGCATAACCGACGTCCCCGATATGGTTACCGGGAACAGCCTGCTCGATGGCAGCCTTAAGGCAATCACGCGTGACCTCGCACAAAGCCTTGGCTTCGGGCGTGGGGGTGCCGACGAAAAACGTCCAAGCGTTATCGCCGACCCAACCGTCAACGACAGCTCCCGTATCAATGGAGATGATATCGCCATCGCGCAGGATCATGTCGGGGTTGGGAATACCGTGGACCACGGCATCGTTGATCGATGCGCAAATGGTCCCCGGGAACCCGCCGTAACCCTTAAAGGCCGGGGTGCCGCCATGCATGCGGATAATCTGCTCCGCGAGCTGATCGAGCTCAAAAGTCGAAACGCCGGGGCGCACCATGGCTCCAACGTGGCGGAGCGCCATCTTAGATAGCGCTCCTGCCTTCTTCATCTGCTCGATTTGCGTTGCAGACTTAATCTTGATCATAGACCGAGAGCCTCTTTGACATCCCCGTACACGGTCTCGCGAGCCTGGTCACCGTTGACCGACTTGAGCAGACCCTGGCCACGATAGTAGTCGACGAGCGGGCTCGTGGACTTCTCGTAGACGTCGAGACGGTTCTTGATGGTCTCGGGCTTGTCGTCGTCGCGCTGATACATCTCGCCACCGCACTTGGGGCAGGTAGCATCGGCAGCGGTGCCGGTGTAACCGCAGGCGCGGCAGGTGCGACGCGAAGACAGACGATCGATAATGACCTTGGGGGCCACATCGACCAGAAGGGCGCAATCGATCTCGCGACCCATGGCGGAGAGCTCGGAATCGAGCGTCACAGCCTGGGCGGTGTTGCGCGGGAAGCCGTCGAGGATGAAGCCCTGCTGGGCGTCATCGGCGGCAAGGCGCTCCTTGACAAGGTCGATCACGAGCTGGTCGGGAACGAGCTCGCCAGCGTCCATGTACTTCTTAGCCTGAATACCAAGCTCGGTGCCACCCTTGACGGCAGCACGCAGCAGGTCGCCCGTGGAAATATGGGCGACGCCAAACTCGGCGACGAGCTCCTGTGCGACGGTGCCCTTACCGGCACCCGGAGCTCCGAGCAATACGAGGTTCATGAGCAATCCTCCTCTAGCCTATTTAAAGAATCCATCGTAATCATACATCTTGATCTGGCCTTCGAGCTTATCGACCGTGTCGAGCACGACGCCGACCATGATGAGGATGGACGTGCCGCCAAATGCCTGAATCAGCTGGTTACCCGTGAAGGAGAAGATGATCGAAGGCACGATGGCGATGAGCGCCAAAAAGACAGCGCTGGGAAGCGTGATCTTGTTGAGCGCGTTCTTGATGTAGGCCGCGGTAGCCCTACCCGGACGCACGCCCGGAATAAAGCCGCCCTGCTTCTTAAGGTTGTCGGCTGTGTCATCGGGGTTGAACACCATGGAGGTGTAGAAGTACGCGAAGAACACGATAAGGACAACGTTAAGCACCCAGTTGAGCCAGCCGCGCGAAAGCGCAGAGGCAACTGCCTGAATCCAGCCGATGCCGGGGAAGAACACGGCAATCTGAGCCGGGAAGTACAGCAGCGCCGAAGCGAAGATGATCGGCACGACACCCGCGGTGTTGACCTTGATGGGCAGGTAGGTAGTCTGGCCACCCATCATGCGACGGCCCACGACGCGCTTAGCGTAGGAGACCGGGATGCGGCGCTGGCCGCGCTCAAGGAAAACAATCAGCGGGATAACCAGCAGGATGATGGCGCAGATGATCACCATGGTGATGATGCCACCGGCATTGCCCTCGGTGCTGGAGAAGATAGCCTGCGGCAGACCGGCCATGATGTTCGCAAAGATGATCAGCGACATGCCATTGCCGATACCGCGCTGGGTGATGAGCTCACCAATCCACATGATCAGCATGGCGCCCGCGGTGAGCGTACCGACGATCATGAGGTCGAAGATGATCTCGGGAGCGCCGGCGCCATTAAAGCTGATGCCGAAGCTCTTAAAGAGGAAGAGGTAACCCACGGAGTTGAGGATTGCCAGAGCCAGGGTGAGGTAACGCGAATACTGCGTAATCTTGGTCTGACCGACCTCGCCCTCGCGGGCAAGCTCATGCAGGGAAGGCACGACGGCCTGGAGCATCTGGAGGATGATCGAGCTGGTGATGTAAGGCATGATGCCCAGCGAAAACACCGACACATAGCTCAACGCGCCGCCAGAGAAAAGATTCAGGAGGGCCATAGCACCTGCGGCGACCGAATTGTTATCGGTCGAGAAAAGGCCCAGCATCCCCTGGAAGGGAATGCCGGGCACAGGAACGTGCGCACCAATGCGGTACACGACGAGCATAGCTATGGTAAAAAGAATCTTTTCGCGCAATTCTTTGATGCGGAAAGCATTCTTAAGACCATTTAGCACGGCAGCTCGACCTTTCCGCCGGCGGCCTCGATCTTGGCCTGCGCAGAAGCGCTGACCTTGTCGACCTTGACCGTGAACTTCTTGGTGAGCTCACCATTGCCGAGCACCTTGACGGGCTCGAACTCGCTCTTGGTGATGCGAGCGGCCTTAAGAGCGGCACCGTCGATCACAGCGCCGTCCTCGAACTTACGCTCGAGACGCTCAACGTTAACAGCGGTGTACTCGATACGACGGGGGTTGCGGAAGCCCGGAAGCTTGGGCAGGCGCATAGCCAGCGGAGTCTGGCCACCCTCGAAGCCGGCACCCTTGGTGCCGCCAGAGCGGGAACCCTGGCCCTTCTGGCCGCGGCCAGAAGTGGTGCCGTGACCCGAAGAATTGCCACGGCCGACGCGCTTGCGGTTCTTGGTGGAACCGGGCGCGGGAGTAAGATCGTGAAGCTGCATTTGCTACTCCTCTACAATCTCGACAAGGTGCTTGACCTTGAAGATCATGCCGCGGACGGACTCGTTGTCAGCAATCTCGCGAACCTCGCGGATCCTGTGGAGACCGAGGGCACGGACAGTACGGACCTGGTCCTGCTTGCAACCGTTGGTGCTGCGGACCTGCTTGATCTTGATGGTGTCAGCCATGCTTAGTTCTCCTTACCGACGAACATCTCGGAGACCGTCAGGCCACGGCGAGCCGCGACGTCCTCAGGGCTGGAGAGCTCCTTGAGGCCCTCGACGGCAGCCTTGATGATGTTGAGGCCGTTGTCGGTACCGAGGGACTTGGACAGGACGTTCTTGATGCCAGCAAGCTCAAAGAGGGGACGCACAGCGCCGCCGGCGATAACGCCGGTACCCTCGACAGCGGGCTTGATGATGATGCGGCCGGCACCAAAGTGGCCGAGAACCTCGTGCGGGATGGTGCCCTGCTCGGTCACCGGCACGTGGAACATGTTCTTCTTGGCATCGAGAGATGCCTTGGAGATGGCCATGGGCACCTCAGCGGACTTGCCCATGCCAACGCCGACGTTGCCCTTGCCGTCGCCAACGACGACGAGAGCGACGAGGCTCATGCGACGACCACCCTTGACGGTCTTCGACACGCGGTTGATGTAAACGACGCGCTCCTCGAACTCGGAGGCCTCGCGCTGCTGCTTCTGATTACGAGCCATGTGCTACATACCTCCTAGAACTCGAGACCGGCGGCACGAGCACCGTCGGCGAGGGCCTTGACGCGGCCATGGTAGATACGGCCACCGCGATCGAAGGCGACCTTGGTGATGCCGGCCTCGATGGCGCGCTTGCCAACGAGCTGACCGACCTTCTCCGCAGCCTCCTTGTTCGAGGTGTGGGTGCCCTTGAACTCGGCCTCGAGGGTCGAGGCAGAGACGAGCGTCAGGCTGGAGCCCTTGCTGTCGTCGATGACCTGGGCATAGATGTTGGCGTTAGTACGGGTCACGCGAAGACGCGGACGCTCGGAGGTACCCGAGACCTTGCCGCGAACACGACGCTGACGACGCTTGAGGCCTTCCAGCTTCGCCTTATGCTTGTTCATACGTAAACTCCTAAAAAGGTTGATCTTGCCAGCACCTGACGGGGTGCTGGTCTTATGCGAGTGAGTCGGTTACGACTACTTGGCGGCCTTACCCAGCTTGCGGCGGATGTGCTCGCCAACGTAGTGGATACCCTTGCCCTTGTAAGGCTCGGGAGGACGATGGCCGCGGATCTCAGCGGCGATCTGACCGACCTGCTGCTTGTTGATACCCTTGACGTTCACGTGGGTGTTGTCGGGAACCTCGAAGGTGATGCCCTCGGGAGCCTCGACGATCACGGGGTGCGAGAAGCCCAGGGAGAACTCGAGGTTCTTGCCCTTCTGCTGCACGCGGTAACCGACGCCGGCGAGCTCGAGCTTCTTCTCGAAGCCCTCGGAAACGCCAACAACCATGTTGTGGATGAGGGCGCGGGTGAGGCCGTGGCGGGCACGGGTCTCACGCTCGTCGTCGGGACGGGAAACGGTGAGGACGTTGTCCTCGACGTTGATAGCGAGCTTCTCAAAGACATCGAGCTCGAGCTGGCCCTTGGGGCCCTTGACAACAACGTTGTTGCCGTTGACTGCCACTTCGACTCCGGCGGGAATCTGGACAGGCTTATTACCGATACGAGACACGGTGATCTCCTTTCCTTCTACCTACCGAGCGAATTACCAGACGTAAGCGATGATCTCGCCGCCGACGTTGTGCTTGCGAGCATCGCGGTCGGTCATGACGCCATGGCTGGTGGAAATAATGGCGGTACCAAGGCCACCGCGGACGCGGGGCATGTCGGCAACGCCGGTGTACTTACGCAGGCCCGGCTTGGAAATGCGGCGGATGCCGTTGATGACCTTAGCCTTCTTGGGACCATACTTAAGCGTGATGTGCAGAGTCTTCTGGGGAACGGTGTCCTCGACATCGTAGCCCTCGATGTAGCCCTCCTCGTGCAGAACACGAGCGATCTCGACGAGCTTCTTGCTGCTCGGCATGGAGACCGTGGCCTTGTTCACAGAGTTAGCGTTACGGATGCGCGTAAGCATATCTGCGATCGGGTCTGTAAGGTTCATACAGATTCTCCTTCGTTCTTGATGAACACGTGCTCTTGGTTCTTCGCCGCCCTTAACGGCAAAGCCTAACTAGCGCGTTTTCCCTGTTCCAAACGGATGCTTGAAACGCTGGTAGTGACTTACCAGCTGGCCTTCTTAACGCCGGGAAGCTCGCCCTTGAGTGCAAGCTCGCGGAAGCAGACACGGCACAGGCCGAACTTGCGGTACACAGAGTGCGGACGGCCGCAGCGCTGGCAGCGCGTGTACTCACGAGTAGAGAACTTCTGCTTGCGATTGCACTTGACGATCATCGATGTCTTAGCCACTTATATCCTCCTCACATAGAGTATTGTTCGCCCCAAGCGCCGCCCCCTTGTGGGAACGGCGCTTATAGGGCAGGTGAACCTATTTCTTGAACGGGAAACCGAAGGCGTCCAGAAGGGCCTTGGCCTCCTCATCGGTATTGGCGGTGGTCACGAAAGTGATGTCCATACCGCGCTGGTGATCGACGGAGTCGAAGTCGATCTCGGGGAAGATGAGCTGCTCGGTGACGCCCATGGAGAAGTTACCACGGCCGTCGAAGCTCTTGGCGGAGATACCGCGGAAGTCGCGGATACGGGGGATCGCGACGGAGGTCAGACGATCGAAGAACTCCCACATACGGTCGCCACGCAGGGTAACCTTGCAGCCGATCGGCATACCAGCGCGCAGGCGGAAGGTAGCGATGGACTTGCGGGCACGGGTGATCATCGGCTGCTGGCCGGTGATGGCGCGCAGGTCGCGCACGGCACCGTCGATGGCCTTGGAATCGGTAGCGGCCTCGCCGACACCCATGTTCACGACGATCTTCTCAAACTTGGGGATCATCATGACGTTCTCGTACTGGAACTTGTCCTGAAGCTGCTGCTTGACCTCGTTGTTGTACTTGGTCTTCAGACGCGGCACATACTTCTCTTCTGCCATTGTTCACTCCTTCTTGGGGTTTTAAGCACGGGGCGTGGCCACGATGGGTTGTCCTCGTGCCTCCTGGCTGCATCCGCGCCGCTCATGGCATTTTGCGGTTTGGACTCGACGCAGCAGGAGCCGACAAAACAATCGGTACTATACGCGCATCGGGAGCGTATTTCCAGAAAAACCTCGTCTGCCTGCACAACTCCACAAGTCCCCCGCACAAATGGATCCCAAAAAGCTGTTGCGGTGAAATAGGGACTGTTTGGCGGCCTAACAGGCTTAAACAATCCGTATTTCACCGCAACTTATTGGTAGGGATGCGATTAGCGCTTGCGGGGGACGAGTTTGGTGCGGCGCAGGTGGATCATCTCGGCGGCGATGGAGATGGCGATCTCCTCGGGGTCCTCGGCCTCGATGGCAACGCCGATCGGAAGGTGCAGCTCGTCGATCTGGTCCTGCGTAAAGCCTTCCTGCTCCAGGCGGGCACGCACAAAGGCCGTCTTGCGGCGCGAACCCAGACAGCCCAGGTAGGCAGGCTTGGCGCGCATGGCCTGAATCACCACGTCGATATCGGACTTGTGACCCGCCGTGGCGACGACCACCAGGTCGCGCGGGCCGATGGGGCACTGCTTGCTCAGGCTCTTGTAATCGACCAGGCGACGATCGTAGACACCGGGCACCCATTCGGGCGTCAACGTGCCGGGGCGGTCATCGCAGGCCACGACGGCAAAGCCCGCCGCCGTGAGCACGCGCGCCGTCGCGGCGCCCACGTGCCCGCAGCCAAAGATGTAGGTCAGGCCCTCGGGGCAGAGCGTCTCGATGTGCGCCGCGGGAATCTCGGAGGCGGCGTTAGTGTAGGTGACGTTACTCCCCTCCTCCACCAGTGAAAGCCCGGGGCAGCCCGCAATGGTATGGCGCGATGCCTCGCCATGGTACTCGGCCACATCGCCCTCGAGCGCGCTCGCGATAAACGGCTCAAAGTCGATGACGAAGTCGCCGATGCGCCGATAGACCAAGACGTCGGCAATTTCCTGGAACAACGGTGCCTGGGTCGCATCCAGATGCAGATAGCACAGGCAAATGGCTCCGCCGCAGATCATGCCGGTATCGGAGTTCTCGCCGCCCATGGTGTAGCGGACCAGACGCGACTGTCCCGCGCTCAGGAGTTCGCGCGCCTCATCCAGCGCAAAGAGCTCAATCTTGCCGCCGCCGATAGTGCCCGCCTGGCTGCCATCGGCAAAGACGGCCATCCATGCGCCCACACCGCGCGGTGACGACCCCGCCGTGCCGGCCACGACCGCCAGCTCGCACGTCTCGCCAGCACGCAGGGCGGCAAGCGCCGCATTCACAACATCGAGCTTTTCCATTGCCGCCTTCTATCCTCTAAAGATATCGGTGAGCATAGCGAGTGCCTCGAGCACGCCGCCGCCGACCGACGTCGCCTTGTCCGAAATGTAGTTGATATAGCTGGCATCGCCGCGCGGATCGACATCGGCGCATTTAAAGCCCTCGGTCACCTGCACGCCGTTCGCCAAAAGCCCGCGCAGACAGCCATCGATCTGCGTGCGCATGGGCGTATCGCCCGCGTAGCCAATCACGTCTCCGGCGCGCACGATGTCGCCGATTGCGCGGTCGGACCGAAACACGCCGGCGGCGGGGCTGTGGATAACGCGCTCCTTGCCATAGCCGGCGATCACGCCCGGCACGCCCGTGTTGGGCTGGGGCGAGCCCTGGGTAATGACGCGGCCCAAAAAATGCCCGCGCATAGTCTCGACCACGGCATCGCAATCAACCGGCGCGGTAAAGCCCGGCCCCACGGCGATGACGGCAGGCGCCATGTCGCGCGTGGTGCCCAGGTTGCGCTTGGCTAAAATCGCGTCGACCACAGCCGCGGGCTTCAGTTCGTCGAGCATCTGCGCCTGGGGGTCCACCACGACGGCGACGTCTCCAGCCCCGGTAATCTCAAGCGCCTCGGCCGACGTCTGCGCCAGGCGAGCGCGAATGCCCTCAACCTCGACCTCGCCCAGGCGAATGGCCTCGCAAAAACTGATTGTGCGGCGGATGCACGTGGGAACCGCGATATCGGCCATAACGACCGACACGCCGGCGCGTACCAAGCGAGCGGCGACGCCCGTGGCGATATCGCCGGCGCCGCGAACATAAACGAGCATTCCCGGGACACCTCCCTGTGCTACGGTTTGAGCAGAGCAAAAGCGGTTCGACCGCTACTCTGATGATTATTTATTATCACAGTATTATACGGCGGTGAACAGATGGAAACGGTTAGCGGCAATCTTGCCTCGGCGCTCAGGATCGAGCCGGGCATTACCGCGATTATCGGCAGCGGCGGCAAGTCGACCTTGCTAAAGACGCTCGGCCTTGAGCTTATGCGCGCTGGCGACCGCGTGCTCCTCTGCACCACCACGCATATGTTCCCCGTCGCCGGCGTGCCATGGGACGGGTCGGGCCGTCGTCTGGACGCCGCGCCTTGGAAGCCGGGGGCCCTGCATGTTCCCGGCTGCACCTGCGAGGCATGCGCTGGCATGAGCCGCGGAAGTATCTGCCAGGCGGGTATTTTGGACCCGGAGACGGGCAAGCTCTCCTCCCCTGCCGAGCCGCTCGACCAGCTGGCGCAGCGCTTTGACTATGTCCTGGCCGAGGCGGACGGCAGCAAGCGGCTCCCGCTCAAGGCCCACGCCGCCTGGGAGCCGGTGATTCCCCCTGGCACGGCCAACATCGTCTGGATCGTCGGCGCCTCAGGGCTCGGCAAGCCCATCCACGAAGCCGTCCACCGCCCCGAGCTCTTTTGCGAGCGTTGCGGCTGCGAGCTCACCGACATCGCCACGCCCGAGCGCGTCGCCCAGGTGCTCAATGCCGAGATGCAGGCGCTGAAGCTCGGCACCGCACGCGTCATGCTCAACCAAGTCGACACGCTCAACGACCCCACGATGGCTGACCGCTTCGAGGCGGCCCTCGACCACCCCCTCGTCGCCACCAGCCTCAAGTAGCCGGCCCCATCTCGTCAGTTGCGGTGAAATACGGACTGTTTGGCCGTATGACGGCCGCAAACAGTCCGTATTTCACCGCAACTGCGGAGGGGACACGGCATCTTTGCTGCTAGCGGGGGACGTAGCGGCCGGGTTGGGCTCCGGTGGGCTCGCCGTCGCGTGCCACCAGCACGCCGTTCACAAACACGGCCTTGGCGCGACCATGCGCCTCAAAGCCCTCGAGCGGCGTGTAGTCCACGGCCTGATGCTGTGTCGCCGCGCGAATGGTCCAGCGCGCCTGGGGATCCCACACGCACACGTCGGCATCGGAGCCCTCGGCAAGACATCCCTTGCGCGGATACATGCCAAACACGCGCGCCGGGTTCTCGCTCATCAAGCGGCAGAGGTCCTCGGGTCCCAGCTGTCCCTCAAAACTCGTGGCAATCGCGACGGGACGATGCTCCACGCCGGGCCCGCCGTTGGGAATCGCGCGGAAATCGTCGCGCCCGCGGTCCTTTTGCCCGTGCAGGTTAAAGCTACAATGATCGGTCGCAATCGTATCGATCTCGCCGGCCACAAGCGCCTCGCGCAGCGCGGCACGGTCGCCGGCATGGCGCAGCGGCGGACTCATCACATACTTGGCACCCGCAAAGCCGTCCTCGCCCTGCTCCAAGTAGCAAGTATCGTCGAGCATCAAATACTGAGGGCAGGTCTCGACATAGATATTCTTCTGCCCGCGCGCTTTGGCAACACGGATGGCCTCGAGCCCCAGCTTGGTCGAAAGGTGCACCACGTTGACTGGGGCGTCCCCGGCTAAGTGCGCCAGATACAGCAGACGACTCACGGCCTCGGCCTCGCACACATCCGGACGGCTGAGCGCATGGCCCTCGGGCCCGTGGATGCCCCGCTCAAACACGCGCTTCTGCAGTTCATTCACCAACGTGCCGTTCTCGCAATGCACGCACAGTATGCCGCCAATACGCTTGAGCTCCTCGAGCACCTCGAGCGTCTCGGCATCGTCCAGGCGCAGATGATCGTAGGCAAAGTAGGTCTTGAACGACGATACGCCCGCCTCGCGCATGGCCGAAAGATCGGCGCGGTTGCGCTCGTTCCACTCGGCGAGTGCCATATGAAAGGCGTAGTTAGCCGTGCAGGTTCCGTCGGCGCGGCAATGCCACTCGGCCAAGGCATCGGGCATGGTCACGCCGCGATCGGCCGTCGCGTAGTCCACGATGGTCGTCGTGCCGCTGCAGGCAGCCGCACGCGTACCGGTCTCAAAGCTATCTGCCGTCCAATCCATGCCGGTCCAGCACTGCATGTGCGTGTGGCCGTCGATAAAGCCGGGAAACACCCAACAGCCCGCGGCATCCTCGACGGTATCGCCCGCGCCCGGCTCAATCGCCGCGGCAATCCGCACAATCTTGTCGCCCTCCATGGCAAGATCGGCGCGGCGAAGCCCCTGGGGCGTCACGAGCGCGCCGTTTTTGATGATGATCATGTTGCTCCTTATTGATTAATACAGTTGGCCACGCGATCAAAATACGAGCAGGCCGCGATATGCTCCGCTATGCGTCGCTGTCCCTTGACGGTATCGACGTCCCACAGCTCGTAGGCACGCGCCTCGACCAGCGCAACGTCGACGCGACCTTTGAGAATCGAGCCCCCGCCGTCCTTGCCCTCAAGACACATAAGTGCATCGAACAGTTCCGCCGGAAAGAGCACCGGGCTCGAAGGCTCACCGTTGCACGCAAGACGCACCGGATGCTTGCGGCCACGCTCATCAAACGCGCGAACCATGGCCTCAAAAGAGTCCGCGCTCACAAGCGGCTGGTCGCCCGGCAAAAAGAGGCAGCCTTTCCAGTTGCGTTCGACTCCCCATGAAAGGCCCGCGCGGACGCTATCCCTGCGCAGCTCGCCATCGTGCAGCACGCACGGGCAATGCTTGTCCTCGCAAATCTGGGCGACCTCGGGCCAACGCGTCGAAACCACGACGTCAAAGCCCCGGGGAACCGAATCGATGGTCCGGGCAATCAGCGGCTCGCCATAGATATCGGCAAGCATCTTGTTAGAGCCAAACCGCTTGCCCTCGCCCGAAGCCATAATGACGCATCCAAGTTTCATGGTGATACCTCCCCTGAAACCATCGTACCCATAACTCGCGCCGCGGGCATCCACATCGAGAGCGCTTATCCCGCACGCCCGCGATGCAAAAAAGGGGCACCCCGCCGGTTGGCAGAGCGCCCCCTTTACATGGCTTACCTCAACCCGGCTTTAGGCCTGGAGCCAACGGGCGGTGTTGCGCTCGTCGAGGGCCTTGAGGGTAGCGGCGGGATCGGCAACCTTCTGCAGGAACATCATGGCAGCGATGGCGTACGGCTTGTAGCTGGCCTCCTTGTACATGCCCACGCGGTGCATGTCGAAGACGTCGGCGTTAACCTCGCCGTGCTCGCAGGAGACACCGGAGATGTCGGCGGGCAGCGGGTGCATAAAGATGGTGTCCTGGCCGTTGGCGGTCTTCTCCATGAGCTCGGTCGTGGAGCACCAGTCCTGATGGGTGGCGTTCTGGGCGAGCAGCTCCTTCTCGAGCGCTGCGATGCCGGCGTCGTCGCCCTCGGCGTACAGGTTGGTGCGCTTCTCCATGGCGGCAAACGGAGCCCAGCTCTTGGGGATCACGATGTCGGCGCCCTCGAAGGCCTCGGCCATGGTGTTGACCTGCTTAAAGGTGGTGCCGGACTCGGCGGCATAGCTCTTGGCGCGCTCGACGACCTCGGGCATGAGGTCGTAGCCCTCGGGGTGAGCCAGGGTGACGTCCATGCCAAAGCGGGGCAGCAGGCTGATCAGCGACTGCGGGCAGGACAACGGCTTGCCGTAAGAGGGCGAATAGGCCCAGGTGACGGCAACCTTCTTGCCCTTGAGGTTCTCGAGGCCGCCAAACTCGTTGATGAGGTAGAGCATGTCGGCAGAGGACTGCGTGGGGTGGTCGGAATCGGACTGCAGAGAGATGAGCGTGGGACGGTGATCCAGAACGCCATCCTCGTAGGCCTGCTGCACGGACTCGGAGACCTCGGCCATGTAGGCATCGCCCTTGCCGATGTACATGTCATCGCGGATGCCGATGACGTCGGCCATGAAGGAGATCATGGTAGCGGTCTCGCGGACGGTCTCGCCGTGGGCGATCTGGGACTTCTTCTCGTCCAGGTCCTGCAGCTCAAGGCCGAGCAGGTTGGCGGCCTTAGAGAAAGAGAAACGCGTACGGGTGGAGTTGTCGCGGAACAGGGAGACGGCCAGGCCCGAGTCGAAGATCTTGGACGAAACGTTGTTCTCACGCAGCTCGCGCAGGGCGTCGGCGACGATGTAGAGAGCCTTGAGCTCATCGGTGGTCTTGTCCCAGGTGTGCAGGAAGTCGCTGCCGTACATGCCCTTAAAATCGAGGCCGTTCAGCTGCTCGACGAGCTCGGTAAACTTAGCGTCCATGGAAATGTCCTTTCTAAAGGTGAAACGATCGCAATGAGTAGATGTGCTCCGGCATGCGCGTGTGGCTAGAACATGCAGAGCACCATGACGAGGACCCGCCACCGTTGAGGAAGCATGGGAGATAACGACCGCGGGCCCCAAGTCAACAGGGGGTGCCGGGGACACGAGCGGCCCCCGGCTCAACAAAATCGAGGAATGGGACTAATCGATCTTGTTGTTGGTCAGACCGGCGCGGAACACGGCGGCGTCGCCATCGGCCTGGCTCGGATCGTAGAGGTTCAGGGCAGCCACATACATGGCGGCAGCGGTGACCAAGTCGTCCTTGTAGGTGACCTCGTTGGGAGCGTGAGCCTGAGACTCGGCACCCGGGCCAAAGCCCACGCAGGGGATGCCGTAGCGGCCCTGGATGGAAACGCAGTTCGTGGAGAAGGTCCACTTGTCGCACAGCGGGCGACCGGTGCGCTTGTCCATGCTGGGCTCGCAGCCGATGCGCTCGTCACCGAACATGGCCTTGTGGGCGTCGACGAGGGCCTTGACGTGCGGAGCGGTCTCCTTGTTGATCCACGTGGGGAAGTAAGCCTCGGTCTCGTAGACCTCGCCGGTCCAGGACGGACGGTCGTACATGTACATGGAGACCTTCACGTCGTCGCCGTACTTCTTGGCGGCCGGCAGGTTGCGGATCTCGTCCAGGCAGGACTCCCAGGTCTCACCGGCGGTCATGCGACGGTCGATGGAGATGGCGCAGGAGTCAGCGACAGCGCAGCGGCTGGGACTGGTGTAGAAGATCTGGCTGACGGTGCAGGTGCCGCGGCCCAGGAAGCGGGCATCCTCGAAGTGCTCGGGGTTGTACTTGGGATCGAGCATCTTGACGAGACCCTTGATGTCGGTCGACTCGTCGCAGCCGTTGTTGTTGAGGGCGCGGACGTCGGCGATGATGTCGGCCATCTTGTAGATGGCGTTGTCGCCGCGGTCGGGAGCGGAGCCGTGGCAGGAGGTGCCGTGAACGTCGACGCGGATCTCCATGCGGCCGCGGTGACCGCGATAGATGCCGCCGTCGGTAGGCTCGGTGGAGATGACGAACTCGGGCTTAATGCCGTCCTTGTTGTAGATGTACTGCCAGCACATGCCGTCGCAGTCCTCTTCCTGGACGGTGCCGACGACCATGATCTTGTAGCCCTCGGGGATGAGGCCCATGTCCTTCATCATCTTGGCAGCGTAGGTAGCGGAAGCCATGCCGCCCTCCTGGTCGGAGCCGCCGCGGCCGTAGATGATCTCGTCGGTCTCGTAGCCCTCATAGGGATCGGCATCCCAGTTCTCGATGTTGCCGATGCCGACGGTGTCGATGTGGGAGTCGATGGCGATAATCTTGTCGCCCTCGCCCATAAAGCCCATGACGTTGCCCAGGCCGTCGACCTTGACCTCGTCATAGCCAAGGCTCTCCATCTCGGCCTTGATGCAGGCGACAACCTCACCCTCCTCGCAGGACTCAGAGGGATGGGAGATCATAGCGCGCAGGAAGCGAGTCATATCAGCACGATGAGACTCAGCAGCAGCCTTGATAGCGTCGAAATCGAGTTCTTTAGTCATAACAGTCAACCTTTCTACAAGGGTTTACCTACAGGTAGATATTTCAGATAGATCACTTGTGCCAAATAGCGTGAGGTCGAGCACCCCACAAGCAAGTAACCATAGGAGGCGGACGGAGGACTTTGCTCCGTCGCGAGTTCCGCACGAGCCGGAGAGCACTTAATGTGTTCTCCGTGCGAGCAGGACTGTCCGAGCAGGGAGTAAAGTCCTCCGGCTGCCTCCGGACAGGTCAGTCTGCTAGCAAGTCGGGTACTCGCCCTCCCAGACGATGCGACGGTACTGATCCGGATCGGTGTCGCCCTCGGTGGAGAAGCAGAGCACAGAGCTCGTCTTGTCCAGGCCGATGAGTTCCTTGAGCTCGGTGTACTCGGGATCGAGCATGAGAGTCTCGACCAGGCCGGTGGTCACAGCGCCGGACTCGCCGGAGATGACGCGCGGGTCGCCCTTCTCGGGAGCGCCCAGGGTGCGCATGCCGCGAGCGGTGACCCAGTCGGGGCAGGACACGAAGGCGGTGGCGTGGTTGCGCAGGATATCCCAGCCCAGAATGTTGGGCTCGCCGCAGCACAGACCGGCCATGATGGAGGGCATGTCGCCGTCCACGATGCGCGGGTCGCCGTCGCCGGCGGCAGCACCCTTGTACAGGCAGGCGGCAGGCGCGCACTCAACCACGACGAAGGTGGGCGGGTTATCGGGATACAGGTTGGTGAAGTAGCCCACCACGGCACCGGCGAGCGAACCCACGCCAGCCTGGACAAACACGTGCGTCGGGCGGTTGATGGCCATCTCGCGCAGCTGCTCGGCAGCCTCGGAAGCCATGGTGCCGTAACCCTCCATGATCCAGGACGGAATCTTCTCGTAGCCCTCCCAGGCGGTGTCCTGAACGATGACACCGCGCTCGCAGGCGTCGGCCTCGGCGGCGGCCATGCGCACGCACTCGTCGTAGTTGACCTCTTCGATGGTCACCGTGGCGCCCTCGGCGGCGATGTTATCGAAGCGGGGCTTGGTGGAACCCTTGGGCATGTGCACGACGGCCTTCTGGCCCAGCTTGTTGGCAGCCCATGCCACGCCGCGGCCATGGTTGCCGTCGGTGGCGGTAAAGAAGGTAGCCTGGCCAAAGTCCTTGGCAAGCTGATCGGAGGTCAGGTAATCGAAGGTGCAGTCGGCAACGTCCTTGCCGGTCTCGTCGGCAATATAGTTGGCCATGGCAAACGAGCCGCCCAGGACCTTAAAGGCGTTGAGGCCAAAGCGATAGCTCTCATCCTTAACGCACAGGTTGGACAGGCCCAGGCGCGCAGCCTGACCGTCCAGACGGGCAAGCGGAGTGACGGTATATTGAGGGAACGACTGGTGGAAGGCACGGGCCTTCTTCACGTGGTCGAGGCTCATGATTCCCAAGTGCTTGTCATCGCTCTTGGGCATCGTGTTGCCCGCCCACTGGATCTTATCGGCCATACGGTGAACTCCTTAAGTCCTCTCTTGCCGGCCCCCGCATACGCGTTTCAGCCCGATCCCATTCACACGGCTGAACTTTTATGTGGATGCCAAACAAAAAGTTTGTTAGTAATGTTCTATCACACTTTTTGATTGGCATACCTAACGAATTGTTTGTTGCCGTAATCGGTACTTTTTCGCCGCCGAACGGTCATGAATTGCCTTGTTGATGGATTTGTTTGCGGTCAAGTGTGGTTTATGGCAAAGTGTGCCCAAACTAATTTTTAGGAAGGCACCCATGACCCCCGCACAGATTGAGTTTTACAAGCGCCTAGCACACGGCCTGGCGCTCCAATTTGGCCCCAACTGCGAAGTCGTCGTCCACGATCTGGAAACCGAGGACGTGGACCACTCCATCGTAGTGATCGAAAACGGCCACGTCAGCGGGCGCAAACTGGGTGACGGCCCCAGCCATATCGTGTTTGAGTCCATGCACGAGGGCACCACCGACGTGCACGACCGCGAGCCATACCTCACCAAAACCACCGATGGCAAGCTGCTCAAATCGTCGACGATCTTTATCCGCAACGACGAAGGCAAGCCCGTCGGCATTTTGGGCATTAACTTTGACATTACGCTCATGAAGGCTTTTGAGCGTTCGCTCGACGCCTTTACCGGCACCGGCGGCACGGGCTATACCGAGCCCGAGCCCATTACCAAGAACATCGGCGACCTGCTCGAGGACCTGCTGCACGAGTGCGAGCAGTTTGTGGGCAAGCCCGCGGCACTCATGACCAAAGACGAGCGTATTCGTGCCATTGGCTACCTCGACCGTCGCGGCGCCTTCCTCATTTCCAAGTCGAGCGAGCGCGCCTGCGAGTTCTTTGGCATCTCCAAGTACAGTTTTTATAGCTACCTCAATGAGGCCAAGGCGGCGGCCGGCGACAAGTAGGCGCTCGCCTGGATTGCCCCTCCCCTTTTGGGCGCGAGTTCTGGAAAGCACGAATCCAAGACCGAGCCGCTTGGGAAGTTCCATATAATCGATGTCATTAGTATTTCGAAAGGATGGAACAGAATGGCGTTGAGCAAGGCATCATGCACCGGTCGCGGATTGATTCCGGCAATTGGTGGACATGTGCACCGCATGTTCGATGAGGGTGAAGACGACCTGTTTTCGCTGAGCCTTGACGATGTGATGGATGATCGCCCGTGGACCGCCGACGAACTCATGGGCGGCGGCGCGGCTCGCCCGTCAAGCCCCAATCCCGCACTTGCGCCTAAGACCGCATCTGCGCCGACTCCTGCGCAGTCGGCTGTTTCGACGCCCGCGCCTACACCCGCACCCACTTCGGCGCCCACGCCCGCTCCCCGCCCCGCAAGTGACCCATCCGAGACGGCGGCATTTCTCGCAGCAGCGACGCAGGGCAAATCGGCCGACAGCACTGTTATGTACAGCGCCCAGCAGTTGCCTGTTCCTGCGGCACGCAAGCCTCCGGTCGCAAGGCTCGATGAGCCCGTTGCCCATCAGGTTGCCTACGATTCCTGGGCTGCAACCGATCTGGATGAGACCTCTACCGGCATGCCGGCGCTCGACGTTCCAGTTAACCCGCTTTTTGCCGCCAACACGAGCGCCGCAGACTATGAGGGCGGTACGGCATATTCCGATTATTCCGATGGCTATGCTGGCAACAGTCGCATCGAGACCGAGGACTATGGCACCGCGTCGAGCGATTATCTCGACGATCCGTACGCTGCCACGCCCGCACCGGAATATGACCCGGAGGCCGCGTCCGCGCCGGCGTATACCAAAAGCACGGGCGAAGAGCGCTTCGCCGATTATTACGCCGAGGAAAAGGCACTGCGTTTCTCGGAATTTCCGCAGGCAGTCAAGGTTGCCTTTATCGCCATTATCATTGCCCTGCTCGGTGTCATTGCATTTGAGGGATTCCAGCTGTTCCGCGGCCCCACCCAAGCGGAGTCGGAGACCCAGCAAAAAGAGGACGATAACCAGTACCTGGACATCAACACCCTCAAGGGCGACCCCAACGACGGGGACGACGAGTAACAAATGCCGAAAACTGAGGGCCGTAAACCAAATCAAGCGACTCGCGGGATTGTGGGGGCGTAGACGGGCGAATGGGCCATCGACGATTTTGAGCTGGCAAGGGCCGGGAATTAGATTCCCGGCCTTTAACCTAGCACTGCTTTATAAGATCGAGCACCGCGGGAATGTCATCGGCATTACGAAGGGCAACATAGGTCGGTAGGCCCGGGCCAAATCCACCCTGTGTACGTTTGTCCTGGCACATGTCCTCTGGATCCGTTAGATCATCCACGCTCTTTGCCAAGCCAACGGCAATCCAGCCACCGTTGCTAGTCCTGCCTTCCAGCACGGCATGCAGTTTTCGCTTGCCCGACCTAAAGCCTACATAGTACTTGGCTATGTAGGACTCCCACGAAGGGTTACCACTCAGAACGGACTCGCACACCTCATCGAAAAGTTTCTGGTTGAGCCCACCTTCGGCAAAGGTGGGGTGGTTCTCCTGCAGAGTCCAGACAGGAGCCTCGTCAGACTCCCCACGAGAAGGACGGTACTTGTCGACGACGTCTGCCGGAAGGTCTGGATACTTCCATATCTCGCACGCTTCTTTCGCCAGCTCGTCCGCGCGCTGCCCAATCTCTTCCTCACCCCATTTTTCATGCGAGACAATCGATTTGTTTAGGTAGAGCGGGCTGCACTTAAATCCGACGTCAGGCAGATTGAGCTTGTCCGAGAACGACCGGTTTGAGTACTCCTGGTTGTAGCCCGTCAGCGTAAGATTTCCCAAGTTGTTGCACAGTCTGTCGTGGACGTCTTCCCAGTTCTCACCAAGCGATTCCTTCCAGCCGTGCTCATCATCGATCGTCTGGGGCATGATGTGCTCGATCTGGCAATCGTCGGCTGAGATGGGCTCCTTCGGGTGGTGCCAGTTCTCTATGCGTTCCAGGTAATAGCGCTTTTTAGAGAAGCGGTTGTAGCAGTCACGCGTCTTAAACTCCTCGACAAAATGCTCGTCTGTCGGAAAGTATGCGGTCATACCGCTGCTGTGGATAAGGAGCATCGCCGTAACGTACTCCTCGATATCGTCCTGCTGCTCGAGATTGCGATACATGCCGGCAAAGAAATTATTTAGGCCCGTGGTAAGTCTGCCGCAAACCGCTCGCCTGAACAGAAACGACTCGATAGTCTCGCAGATACGTAAAAACGCATTGCGGTCTAGTCCATTCCCCTCGTAAACCGAATAAAGCAACATTAAGAGGGGCCTTATCTGCTTCACGTCGAGGCTTACGATCCTGCCGAACACTCGGCGCAATCCGTCGTCCTTCTCCTTACCAAGGAACAGACTGGCGTATCTATGTGCATACCCGCGCAGCTCCTTAAGCAGGCCCTCGGTGTCACCATCGTAGTCGTCGGCGAAATAGCGCTTAAACTCGTAGTAAGCCTCGTTCTCCTTCGGCATCCTATTGGGAACTTTAAGCCACAGCCAGTACCAGATAAATGCATTGAACTCTTCTTCGCCGCCTTTTCCGAACAAACGCTCGAGCGGATGCCAGTAACCCTCGTAAAGCTTGGTCTGCTCGTCGTTAGGGAGCGACATAAGAACGTAGTTACGAATGAGGTCAATAGGCGTGAGCGGCTTGCCCTTGGAATTCATGGACTCAAATATGAGCTGAGCATTATCAACGCCAGCGGTGAGCTTAGTGTCGATGACCTGTACGCGGTTTAGCCCCGCCCAAAGCCTTGCAGGGTCGAATGATTTCCCGTGCATCTTTTCACGGAAGAACGCATGGTTCTCGACGATCCGATCCGATTTTTCATCTGGCACGGGAGACCCAGACACGATGGAGAACAGCGTCTCTTTATCGTCCTGCGAGAGCACCAGCTTGTAGCGCGCCAGACCGTTGTAGTCATCATCGTTAAAGAGGTAGTTCTTCCGCAGCGCTGAGATCTTGAGGTCTCCAAGGAAGCCGGCCTTGTCGGGGTTGCTCTCCAAATAGTCAGCCAAGGCAGCAATCATCAACGAAAACGTCGTCATGCGCTGCTGTCCGTCGATCAGCAGCACGCGCGAAATACTCGTGGCCGAGCTCTCGGACTCGGGGATGTAGAGCATCGACCCCACGAAGTGCGATACGCCATCACGCCCCGCTCGCATAACGTCATCCCAAAGCACCTCGCACTCTTTTACGCTCCACGAGTAAACTCGCTGGTACACGGGAATGACGAACTGCATCTTCGCCACGCCCATAAGGTCGAGTAGATTTGCCTCGGTTGCTTTCATTTGCGGTTGCCCCCTCTTTCTTGTTTACGCCGTTTGCAGTCAGTCCCCCACTGAGCGGAGGGTGCCAAAGACGAGAGCATCGAAGCACAGAAGCAACCGGGATGTTCATATCGTTAGATTTTACAACGCAAGCAAACGCTTACGCCGTCAGGGTGGCGCGCGATCGCTGCGCGCCACTCCCCAAAATCATACGATGTCAAAAGACTGACACTTGTGTATGCCTTTTGACATTGCCACGGACTTACGGGTTTCTTGTCTCATATGCCAAGAGCGGATATCTAGATCGCTGCCCCTCCCGCCCAAAGGAGCTCGACAAGAACTGATCGAAGGGCAAATCAGACATCGAGCAAGTCGCCGACATGCTCATCGCGCCTCGCAAAAAGATGGGCAAACACGGGACCATCTTAAGCGGTGGCGATGATGACACGGAATTGCAGCCGAATCGCCCCGACCTATTCGCCACCCGATGCTGGCAAGCTGTTGAGCGGCTCGCTCTCACCGGCGGCACCAAGGCGCTTCTGCATCTTCTCGATCTGCTTAAGGGTCGAAGTCAAATACCCAAGACCCTTCTTCAACTGCTTAAGCAACCCGCCATTCCTGCGGTCCCCCTTTCCATTCTCCTTCTCGACATCCTCCTCAACACCAGCGATGCTGCGCTGCACGGCCTCGGCCGCCTTCTGCACCAAAATGGCTCCCTCATGCGGGCAGCGGTCAGTTGCCACATCAAGAAATGCGAGAAGCCTTGAGCATTCAACGAGCACGAACTGCGCATAGTCCTCCCCCATCGACGCCGCCAGGGCAACGCCGCTAGAACCCAAAAGGCCAAACGCAGCGCCGCCGCCAGCAATTAAAGCGGTGCCACCGGCCATGCCCATGCCGCCGGCGGCCAAGGCGCCGCCGCCAGCAGCAGCAAGACTCGCATTGACGAGCGCAGCCCCGTGAAGGCCGACAAACGAGCCTCCAAAGATACCGACAGCAATATCCGGAGCCAATGCCGCGGCCACTCCTCCTGTGCCCAGGGCCGCCGCCACGGCAATGGCGCCGCCTACCAAGACCTTTGGCAATGTACCTGAGAGCTCACGGATATGCGCCCCGCATTGCTTCTCTAGGGAACGCACGGCGTCCAAATCAACCGCGTCTTGTCTCCTGGGAAATTCATCTTTAACCCAAGCCCCGCTCCCCTTCAAACCTTTGTATTCCTTCTTCTCTTCATCTCCTATCTGGAAATAGGGGCGAAACTCAACCAGCTCCTGAGCGATCAGCAAAGCGCGCACCTTGCCGCCTCGCTGCCGCGAAATAGCCTCAAGGGCTCCGTACGCATCTTCCTCGCTCAAAAAATAGCCGCCTGCATCAATGCCTAGGCCATCCGTGACCGAATCCTGCCACGCGCGGGCCCAGCTCCTCTTTTGCCCTTTGCGCACTTCGTTCTTCTCGTTCCCGCAGTCGTAGTTGATGGCGGCAAGCTTCAGCGAGAAGGCAATCCTCGTCGTCTCTCTATCTAGGCTATAAAAGTGGAATCCATCGAAGATATCCTGGCGGCGCCTGGCGCGCTCAGTCCAAGCCTCGGACATTTCCTCCGCCATATAGCCCCAGTCGGCATGGAGTGCAAACGCAAGGCGTCCAACTCCAACGTAGTTTATTCGCAAGAAGAACTTCTGGGCGAACACGACCTTGTTCCCCTCGCATTCGATACCCGCCCTGACCGCCGCCGTCGCCAGATTCGCCAGAACGAACGAAGTACTCGAAACCGTGACCATGCGAGTGAGGGCCCTGCTGTTGTAGGGCATGAAATGCGAAGCCTTGAGCTTGCGCAAGCCGGAGACATCACTCACTTCGCAACGTTCTAGCTCGGCCTTGAGCCTTGAAAGCATGTAGAGACAACGAACGATAACCTCGTTGGCCACGACTGCTGGCACCTGGCTTAAAGCTTGATCGAAAAGACCGACTTCCGTCCGAAGGTCGAAGCGAATGGGCTTGCCGTCCTCGGTTTTGAACGCCGTTCCGTTAAACAGCTTTGAGATCCATTGCTGAATGCGAATATCCTTGCCCTTATAGGCAATCCGCATGTCTTGAAAAACAGGCAGGGAGGAGAGCTCCTTTAGCAGGGACAGCACAACGCCGGGAATACCCGTCCCCTTACCGGGGTTTGAACTAGACCCCGCCATGTCGCTCACGAGATGCATTGCCCAGAACAGAGTGCCAAACGCGATCTTCTCTGGAACGTTCCTGCCTATAAGAGGGCGGTCAGGATCGAAGGCGGCGGCAGGCAGGTCAAAGGCGACAAACCGGCCGGCCGTATCGGTGCCATAGCCTTTGCACGTGAATTGCGAGAGGATCGAACACGCAAGGCCAACCAAGCTCGGGTGGTGCGAGAAATCCCGCAGATGATGTTGGAGCCCGCCGCCAAACTCGGCAGTCAGCTTGTCCGCGGCAAGAGGAAACCCTTTCTCTAGAAAGCGAATAGCGTCTTCTAGAGTTGCATCCGCCTTTGTCATACCCGCAGACTTGGCAATCGTAAGAACGAATTTGCCAACCTTCTCGTCGCCCCACTCTTTGGCACCCTCTAGGTTGAAGTCTTTCTGCCACAGGATATTCAACGCGCCCGTGAGGAGCCCGCTAACGGCTGCAAGTTCATAGTCGAGCTTCGTAGCCTTTTCAGCCCGAGGGTCAAAATCAAAGAGGACCTCCTCCCCATCGGGAGCGTCCTTAAAACCAACCAGCACGGCGCTACCGTTCAGCGGCACAGATGCAACTTTGGGCAGTTGAGGCATGGTGTAAACTATCTCGCCGCCACTAAAAACAAGTTCGTCTGCCATACCGGCTTCCTCCTGCAAACGCGTAAAACTAGATTGCTCCACGCCGCCAAATCCCTCTCGTAGAACTACTCGATAATCTCGATGATGCAGTTGCTCAGAACCTCGTCGGAACTGTTCACCTCTGGCAGCCTGTACGCCTCATTGTGAACGATAACGCGCGCAGCGTCACGGGTCTATGCCTGCCCATCCAGCGAATCATGTTAGCAAGCCGTTCTTCGACAATGGATGCCATCTCGGTGTCCATACTCTTGACCTGCCTGGTCTCGGCGGGCGTCAGCGTGTCCTTGAATAGCATCTCAAGCACAGCCCTCTGATGCTGATTCTGGAATCCTTCCCGCAACCATTCCTTCTGCTTACGCCCAATGGGCACCCGCCTACCTTCCCGCCGCCTTCAGCTTCAGCAGCAGGTCGCCCAGCTCGGGGCACTTGCTAGAAAGGCGCGTCTGAGCTCGCTCGCCCATCCCCCACCGCTGGCGGACTTCCTGGGCGCGCGGGCTCACGCGGTAGTCCCCGTCCATCACCTGCTTGAGCAGCTTGGCGGTCACGCGCGCATCGGCAAGGGCGCTGTGGGCGTGACCCGTCGACTCGTCGAACTCGATGCCAAACCACGTCGCCGCGTCACTCAAAGAGACGCACCCGTGGCTGCCCACGTCCATGATCGAGGTGTAAAACGCCTGCAGGTCGGCCCAATCCGTAGGAAATGCGGAAAGATCGATGTGCTTTGCCTGGCACTCGGTCAAAAGCTGTCGACGGTCCGCCCCGCTCCAGCAAACTACCTGTGCGGAGTAGCGACCGATCCAATCGCTGAGCCTTTTGATTACCATGTAGAGCGGATCGGCCATCGCAGTGTCCACGGCCGATATCCCCGTAAGCTCGCGGACGGAAAACGCAACGCCTTCGGTAAATTCCGTCTGCACAAACTGCGAGAACTCGCCCATAACGTTGCCGTGGTAATCGAGCTTGACGGCGCCGGCCTCGATAATCTCATTACGCAGCCCACGTCGCTGGCGCTGCTTTGGCACCGGCGCAAACTCAAAGTCCAGCACAATCTGGCGCGCAAAGTTCGTCGTATCGATAGCCGAGATACACGGCGTCTTTTCAGCTGACACGGTTAGGGCCTTTCTCCGTTGCTGGCCGCTTACTACACAGGCGGCTACATTGCCGTAAGGATAGGCGCCCGTGCGGACATGAAAGCAGGGCGCAATGCCATACGCCAGGCACTCGCCATGCAGACGGCCCCAAGAAAGTCGCCCGCTCTATTCAAATGCGTGAAAAAGTTTAGGCCCGGTGACTTGAATCAGCGGTCATCCCGGGCCCATCAGAGCTCGTAGAACTCTTGGTTGCTTTGGTCTCGCTCTTCACGGCGCTTATCGAACTTTCCGAGGCACTCAAGCAGCATTCGAAGCATAACAAGTCGCTGCCATTAAGGCACTGACCTCTTGACCAAGCAACGGCGCTGCCCAGCTATCACCCTTGGGCTGCCGTCAACTTTATTCTATCCGCGAGCATCTGGTTTACCAAATGGATTTTCGGTAAAGGAAGCACGGCACGCCCGCAAAACCACTACGCCCCAAGTGCCGCCATGGGAATCACCGCCACGCCGTCGTCGCGTGTGTAGGCAATGCTCCCCTTTCCAACCACGACCGCCAAAAACGCCGGCGCGGCATTCTGGGCGGCAGGATTGGAGAGCACTTTCCTCTCCAGCGCCTTGAGATTTCTCGCTCCATCGTCTGCTTTCGCATCACTCAGCTTGACCTCGATGGCTCCCCAGCGCCCGTCGTGCTCAACGATCAGATCAACCTCAAGGCCCTTCTCATCTCGGAAATAATGGACACTGTTGTCGACACCGCCGTAGGTGGAAAGGAACACGCGCACGTCGCGCAGGACGAGATTCTCAAAGAGCATCCCCAGCGTTTGCATATCGCCAAGCAGCCGCTCAGGGGTAGCCCCCAGCAACGCCGCCGCAAGTGACGGGTCACAGAAGTAGCGCTTGGGGCGCACGCGAACGCGGGCCTTCGAGCGCATGGGCGGCTCCCATCCGCACAGGTCCTCGGTCAGCTTGAGCCTGTTGAAGAGGTCCAAGTACGCAGCGATGGTCCTCTCGTCGGGGCCCGCCTCACCGTACGAGGCGTCCTTTACGAGCGTCTTGTACGTGACAGCCTGGCTCTCGTTCATGGCAAGAGCTCGCAAAAGGCCGTGTGCAAGCTCGGGCGACATGCCCTCGTCCAGCACGTTGACGTCGAGCACCGAGTGCACGTACTGGCTTGCCGTCTCTCGCGCAAGATCTTCCGAAAGCCCAAGATTTGCAGGCCAACCGCCCCTGCAGCACCAGCGGGCGACGTCATCCACCGTGCTCTCGCGACGCTGAGGGGCAAAATCCTCGCCCTTAAAGAGGCTTGCCAGTGACACGAGCGGCTCGCCGTCGCCCGACTCACACAGGGCCATGGGGCGCATTGACAGACGGGCGATCCTACCCGTGCCGGAATGACGAACATGGCTGCGCTCCTCGCTTTTGAGCGCGGTCGAGCCCGTGAGCAAAAGTGTCCCCCGTTCGTTGCCGCTCGCGTCCACGAAACGCCGGGCGGCATCCCAAACCTCGGGCACCTCCTGCCATTCATCGACCAGGTGTGGCGCATCGCCGATGAGCGCCAGGCTTGGGTCGACCTCTGCCGCCGCACGCTGCGCAGGCTCATCGAGCCTGGAGACGCTCGCCGAGCGAGAGAGCGCCGTCCAGGTCTTGCCGCACCATTTGGGGCCGTTGATCTCCACACAGCCAAACGCCCGCATAAGGGTGTCGAGGCGCTCCTCTATGAGCCGGGGCCTATATCCCTTTTGGGTCAATCTCTTTGGTGCATCCATAGACGGCCGTCCCTCTCTATCACGCGATATGCGAAATTACGCCATTCTCAATGCTGATTTTACGCTACTTTCAATGTAGTTTTTACGCCATGACAGATGTAGTTTTTACGCCATGACAGATGTAGTTTTTACGCCATTTTCATTGAAGGTTTTACGCTTGGCATCCTTAGCGCGACCCATTCCGAGCATCACATCAGAGCGTGCTTGGTTATCTCCGCTCGCACATCTCGGCAAACGAAATCAGCTTGGCATCTCCCCTGCTCGCCGCAGCTTCCTGACATCCTTGCGTAAAGCCTCGCTTCGAGAAGATCGCATAGCTTTTGTGCTGCCGCCTAAAGAGCTCGCTTCGATGCACGAGCTTTTGCAGCACGTCTTCGCCCACCGGTTCATTGCGCCATTTGCATTCCGCAAACAGCGCAGTGCCCTCGCCATCGTCAACAATCAAGTCGATTTCTTCCTGCGTATGCGTGCGATTATCCGTCCCCCACCAGCGCCCAACGCTTGCCGGAACCACATCAAGCTGGCCCGCCCGCGCGAGTTCGTACACGTATTGTCTGCATATAAGCTCAAAGACCGTACCCATGTAATCCGATACGTGCGGCTCAATGCGCTCATACGCCATCTCGGCCATATCGTTTTGAATCAGCCCGATGTTCTGCGGAACAAACTTGTACCAGAACCTAAACATCTGATCGCTCAGCAGATACACGGCTCGCTTATTGCTCGTCTCGTTTAGGGGCAGCTCGCGCTCGACAATCCCAAGCGACGCCAGCTTATCCACATAGCTCTTTACGTTGCTCGCAGGGATTCCCGTAGAGCTCGCAATCTCCGAGATCTTCGAGCGCCCCTGGGCAATTGCTTGCACGATCGCATCATATTGCTCGGGATTGCGGCACTCCTGCAATAGCAGGTTACTCGGCTCCTCAAAGAGATAGCCCGTAGGAGTAAGAAAAAGACGTTTGATGTTGTCCTTGAGCGGTGCGGCAGGATCGACTTTCTCGATATATGCAGGAATGCCACCTGTCATGCCATAGCAAACTGCAGCGTCTTCGCGACCCATGCTCTGCCACAACCCGAGGGTCGTCGTAAAATCGAGCGGCATGATCTTAAACTGGGCCGTACGCCTACCGTATAGTGGGCTCTCGTAGCCCAACACCTGTTCCTCCATAAACGAAAGAGACGAGCCGCATAGGATCAGCATGAGCCTGGTCTCTTTGTATAAGTGGTCGATCTTGTCTTGCAGCAACGAGCTGATCTCGGGATTCGATTGGGCGAGATAGGGATACTCGTCAATCACGACAATCAAACGCTCCGTTCGAGCCATGGTGACCAATGCATCGAACGCCTCGTCAAAACTACGAAACGACACGCCTGCAGCACCAACCGAGCCTGCAAGTATCGCCTGGCTAAAGCCGTGCAGGTTTGCCTCCGCATTGGTACGACGAGCTTGAAAGTAAATAGCCTTCTTGCCTTGGATGAACTCTGTGATAAGGCGCGTTTTACCCACACGACGGCGGCCGTAAATCACAGGCATCTCAAAGGAGTCCGTGCCATACAGTCGATTGAGCTCGGACATTTCCGCTGTTCTTCCGACAAACATAGACCATCCTTCCTTTACGTTATAGCTAGCTATATTATACCTTCCTATAATATAGCTAGCTATAACGTAATTCGACAAGCGGCGCACACGAAAGGGGCGGTACACCACCGCACGTGGACCGTTCCGGAAAATGCATCCCGTTCTGGAGCCAAAAACTGGGCCGTAGTTTCCGCCAAGCATCCCATCCGGAAAGCGTGTCCCGTTCTGAGCGCCAAATCCGGGACGCAGTTTCCACTCCAAACAAAGGGCCCCGGCTCGCGATGGAGCCGGGGCCAAAGGCGCAGCGTATGTAGTTGATGCTGAGCGCGAACTGCCCGTCAGCAATGCCGTCCGCGCTCTACCCTACCCGCGGTGACGAGCGCGGCTGTAGGGCGTATCCACCATGGGCAGATCCGGACGCAGCTTGCCGTCAAATGCGCGATAGGCGTTCTGTACGGCGGGCGCCGTGGGGATCGTTGCGATCTCGCCAATGCCCTTGCCGCCATATGCCACGGGCAGCAGCTCGTCCTTCTCCACGTAAATGGCGTGGATATCCGGAATCTCGGGCGCACGGAACAACCCGAGCGTACCGTACCTTGCCTGGGGTACGCAGTCCTTGAGCGGCCAGTCCTCGGTAAGCGCATAGCCCATACCCATGAGCACGCCGCCTTCGATCTGACCCTGGATGGAGATGGGGTTGACCACCTTGCCGGAATCGTGCGCGGCATAGACCTCGCTCACGCGACCGTCATCGTCCAAAATGACCACATGCGCGGCAAAGCCGTAGCAGATGTGGCTCTTGGGGTTGGGAACATCCGCACCCAGCTTGTCGGTCGGCTCCAGGTACACGTAGCCAAACTCGCATCCCTCGAGCGCCTTGATGGCGGCCGCGGGATCCTGAGGATGCATACCCTGGCCGGCGACGAGCTCCTGCGTGTGCAGCTGATAGGCGCGACCGTCGTCGTACTCGATCTTGACGCCGTCGCCATGCGCATTCACGGGAGCGGCGGGCGCAGACTCGCCGGCCTCGATGTCAAGCATGGCATCGCGCAGCAGGAAGGCGGCGCCGCGCACGGCCTCGCCGGTCACGACCGTCTGACGCGAACCAGACGTGGTGCCGGAGTCGGGAGCGTTCTCGGTGGAGCACTCGCCGTTGGCGATGCAGCGAAGCGGCAGGCCGCATGCCTCGGCAACGTCCTGCAAAAAGACGGTGTTGCAGCCCTGGCCGATGTCGGACGTGGCGGCATAGACCACAGCCACGCCGTTCTCGACGCGAATCTTGCAGCGGCCGGCATCGGGCAGGCCCACGCCCACGCCGGCGTTCTTCATGGCGCAGGCGATACCGGCGTGTCCGGGATGCGCATAGTAGGCATCCTTGACCTCGAGCAGCGTCTCCTTAAGCGCCGTGGAGCAGTCGGCAATTTGGCCGTTGGGCAAAACCTCGCCCGGCTCGATAGCATTACGGTAACGAATCTCCCACGGATCCAGGCCGACCTTCTCTGCCAGTAGGTCGATCAGGCTCTCAAGCGCAAACTCGGACTGGCAAACGCCAAAGCCACGGTACGCGCCGGCGGGCGGGTTGTTGGTGTAGTAGCCAAAACCGCGAATGTCGGTGTTCTGGTACTTGTAGGGGCCGACGGCATGCGTACAGGCGCGCTCGAGCACCGGACCGCACAGCGATGCGTAGGCGCCGGTATCAAAGTTGATCTCGCAGTCCAGACCGGTAAAGTTGCCCTCGGCGTCGCAACCCAGCGTAAAGGTACCGTCCATGGCATGGCGCTTGGGATGGAACGCGAGCGACTCGGCGCGCGTGAGCTTGCACTTCACAGGGCGTTGGAACTTATACGCGGCGAGCGCGGCAAGGTGCTGGATGGACACGTCCTCCTTGCCGCCAAAGCCGCCACCCACGAGCATGGTCTCGACGACCACGCGCTCGGGCTCGTTGTCCCAGCCAAACATGTGGGCACACTCTTTGCGCGTATCGTAGGCGCCCTGGTCGGTCGACTGCACCTTGACACCGTTCTTGTACGGGAAGGCGACGGCGCACTCGGGCTCCAAGAAGGCATGCTCGGTAAAGGGCGTGGTAAAGCGCTGCGTCACGGTGAACGCGCTTTCGGCCAGCGCCTTGGCGGCGTCGCCGCGCGTCACGTGGCGGCTCTGGCACACGTTGTCCTTGAGCTCCACCGTGTTGCCGAAGGCAAAGAAGCTGTCATGCAGGCGCGGGGCGTCGGCGGCCCTGGCCTCGGCGATGTTGCGCACGGGCTCCAGAGGCTCGTAATCGATCTTGACGAGCTTCTTGGCCTTCTCGAGCGTCGCCTCGTCCTCGGCGACCACCAACACGATGGCGTCACCCACGCAGCGGGTGATATCGCCCTGGGCGATCATGACGTCCCAGTCCTGAATAAGGTGGCCGACCTGGTTGACCGGCACGTCCTCGGCGCGCAGGATGCCCACCACACCGGGCAGGGCCTCGGCCTTGGAGGTGTCGATGGAGAGTACACGGGCGCGCGGATACTTGGAGCGCACGGCGCTGGCATAGGTCAGGCCCGGCTGATCAAGCTCGTCGATATCATCGGGGTACTTGCCCTCACCGAGCACCTTCTTGCGCACGTCGATACGGAAGGCGCGCTTGCCCACGCCGTAGTCATCGCCGCGCTCCAGGTCCTCGTCGATCTGCTTTTCGCCACGGAGCACCGCAGCGGCCAGCGAGATGCCCTCGATAATCTTTTTGTAGCCGGTGCAGCGGCAGACGTTGCCGCGGATGGCGTACTTGATCTGCTCCTCGGTGGGCTCGGGATCCTCGGCGATGAGCGCCGCGCCCGCCATGACCATGCCGGGGATGCAAAAACCGCACTGCACGGCGCCCACGGCGCCAAAGGCGTACACAAAGGCCTCGCGCACGTCCTCGGGCAGGCCCTCGACGGTCACGATGTTGCGGCCGGCGGCAAGAGCGGTGGTCAGCACGCACGCCTTGACGGCCGCACCGTCCACATGGATGGTGCAGGTACCGCAGGCGCCCTCGGAGCAGCCGTCCTTGGCGGAGTGAATGTGCAGGTCGTCGCGCAGATAGCGCAGCAGCGGCTTGTTCTGAGTCGTCGTGCGCTCGACGCCGTTAACGGTAAAAGTGAATTCCTGTGCCATGGTGATTCCCTTCTACACGCCAGCGGCGATGCCGGTGCGGTCGTGGATGGCGCCATGAGGGCAGACGACGGCGCACATGCCGCACGACAGGCAGTCCACGCCGTCGATATGGGCGCAGTTGTCCTCGATGCGGATAGCGCCGGCAGGGCACTTTTTGGCGCACATACCGCAACCGATGCAGCTCGTGTCGCAGATCTTGCGCGCAATGGCGCCCTTATCGGTGTTGTTGCAGCGCACCAGAATATTCTGGTAGCCGGGAACAAAGGCAATCACGCGCTGCGGGCACGCCATGCCGCACAGGCCACAGCCCGTGCACTTGGAGCGGTCCACGCGGGCGACGCCGTCGACCAGCGCAATGGCACCGTGGGGGCAGGCCGTGACGCAGGCGCCACAGCCAATGCAGCCTTCGCTGCAGCGGGCGTCGCCGCCTGCGGAGGCGCAACCGCTTCCGCAGGCAACGTAGGCCACATTATGTTGAATGGATTTGGCCATAAGAGACTCGCCTATTTCTTAAGAAGGTACGAATAGTTGTCGCGCACGGCCCTGATGGTCAGGCGGACGGCCTCGGGAAGACCGGTGTTGACGGCATCGACCGAGACGGTGCGGACCGTGCCGGCGACGCGGACCTTAAAGTGGTCCTCGCCCACGGCCAGGAAGCCCTCGTTCTCGGAGTTCTCCATGTCCTCCTCGCTCCAGAACAGGGTGAGCTTGTCCTTGTAGGGACGACCCTCCTGATAGGGGCAGAACACGGCACAGTTACCGCACTCGTTGCACATGCCGTCGACATGGACGACCTGATGCTTGGCCAGGCCCGGCACCTTAATTGCCACGTTGGCGCGGTTGGGGCACACGTCGCAGCAGACCTCGCACACCGAGCCGCAGCCCAGGCAGCGGGTCTTGGTGCAGTTGCGCTTGTCGCGGCACAGCGACCCCTTGCGCTCGTAGCAGGTGTCCTCGCGGCCGGCCTGCTCGTTGCAGTCGGCGTACTTGTTAAAGTCCACGCCGGCGATGGCACGGGCGACCTCGGCGGCGTCGGCGATGGCCTCGACCACGGTGGCAGGACCGCGGCGGCAGTCGCCCGCAGCCCAGACGCCCTCGACGCCGGTGGAGGTGGCGGCAAGGCGGCCGCGACGGTCGTGCTCAACGCCCGCGGCATCGTACAGGCTGGCATCGATGCCCTCGCCCACGGCGCAGATCACCGTGGTGGCGGGAAGCTCGATGGTCTCGCCCGTAGCGACGGGGCTACGACGGCCGCTTGCATCCGGCTCGCCAAGCTCCATAACATCGCAGGTCAGCACAGCGCCGTTGAGCGCCTTAGGCGCCAGCAACTCGCAGAACTCAACGCCGTCGGCAAGAGCAAGATCGAGCTCCTCCTCGTCGGCGGGCATCTGCTTCTTGGTGCGGCGATACACCAGGCGCACGTTCTTCACACCAGCCAGGCGCTTAGCCACGCGGGCCGCGTCCATGGCGGTGTTGCCGGCGCCAATGACTACGACGTCCTCGCCCAGCTCGAGCTTCTCGCCCTTCTTGGCGGCCTCGAGGAACTCCAGCACGTCAAGCTCGGCACCCTCGCCCAGGCCTGCAGAGCCAGGCATCCAGGCACCGGTGGCCACGACCACGTCGGTAAAGCCCTGGGCCTTGAGATCGTCGATGGACTCCACGCGGGCGTTGAGCTGCACCTTGGCGCCAAAGGCCAGGCAGAGCTCGGCATCGTGGGAGATATCGTCGCTCGCAATGCGGAACTCAGGAATGACGTGACGGACCACGCCGCCGAGCGAATCGCGGGCCTCAAAGATGGTGACGGGCACGCCGGCACGAGTCAGGAAGAACGCCGTCGCCAGACCGGCCGGACCGCCGCCGATAACGGCAACGTTGCGCTCGCCGTCGTTGGCGATGGCCTGGGCGCGCAGCTTGGGCAGCACGGCGGTCATGGCCTCGCGGGCGGCCTTGAGCTTGCTGGCGCGAATCTGGGCGCCCTCGGGCTCGTAGAACGCACGCTCGCAGGCACGGCCGCAGGGATGCGGGCAGATGGTGCCGGTAATGAACGGCAGGGCGTTGCGCTCGATGATGATGTTGAGTGCGTCCTCGTAGCGGCCCTCGTCAACGGCCGCCAGGTAGGCGGGAATATCCTGCTGGATGGGGCAGCTCGTGCGGCACGGCGTGGTAAAGCAGTCGGAAAGCGGGCTCTTGCCGGCGACCTTGCGGTCGGGCAGCGGGCGCAGCGGCTTCTTGTAGAGCGGGTTGGTGAGTGAGTCGGTCTGGATCGCAGTCACAGCCTCGAGAGAGACGCCCGCGAACGGCTTGCCATCCAGGTCGGTAAACTCGCCGGCCATCTGGCTAAAGCGCTCGTAGCCACCAGGCTTGAGCACGTCGGTCGCCAGGGTGACGGGCCAAATGCCGGCATCGTACAGGGCGCGGATGTTGTAGACCGTGGCACCGCCGGAGTAGCTGATGCGCAGCTTGCCATCGAACTGCTCGGTAATGCGACGGGCGGCCTCGATGGTCAGCGAGAACAGCGAACGGCCCGACATGTACATCTCGGTGGAGGGCAGCTCGTTCCTCGTCACGTCGACGGGGAACGTGTTGGTCAGCTTGACGCCAAACTCCAGGCCGCGCTCGGCGCACAGGGCGATCAGGCGCTCGAACATAGGCACGGCATCGGCCCACTGCAGGTCCTCGCGGAAGTGCGTGTCATCGAAGACGATGTAGTCAAAGCCCAGCTCGTTGAGGCGCTGACGTGCAAACTCATAGCCCAGCAGCGTGGGGTTGCACTTGATGTAGGTGTTGAGGCCCTTCTCGGTGATCAGATAGGTCGCGATACGCTCGATCTCCGCCGGCGGGCAGCCATGCAGCGTGGACTCGGTAATGGAGTTGGAGACGCGCGCCGGGATGGACTCGACAAACGCGGCATCGACATGCTCAAACTTGTCCAGGTTGGCGAGCGCCCATGCGCGGCACTCGTTCCAGGCGTCGGAGCCGCTGGCGTCCTTCATGCCCTCGATGTAGGCGTCGACCTTGGGGCTCTTGATGCCCTCGAGGTCATAGCCCACGGACATGTTGAAGACAAAGCCGTCCGGGCTACCTAGGCCGTACTCGCGAGCGATGAGGTGGCAGGCGAACCATGCCTTCACGTATTCGGCAAAAGCCTGCGAAACCTCGAGCTCGGTCGACCACTCGCAGTTGTAGCACTCGTCCTGCGCCACGATGCAGGGCTTGTTCACACACTTGGAGAGCTCCTCGCCGTCCATAACCTGAACGGTCTTGAGCTCAAAGAAGCGGGAACCGGCCACGTAGGATGCCACGATGTTTTGGGCAAGCTGCGTATTGGGGCCGGCGGCCGGGCCAAACGGAGTCTCGATGCGCTCGTCAAAAATGGGAAGCGCGCCCTCCTGGTTGGTCGTAACCATCTTGCGCACGCCAAAGACGGCGCCCTGAGTCTTGTGCTCCTCGATGATCCAGTTCATCAGCTGCGAAAACGGGATCGGCCTCATGATGTCGCTCATAATGAGTTCCTCTCTGTAACGCCCGGCGAGACCGCGCGGCGGGCGCAAATACGGTGTAGCGCTAGCACAGCGCCGGCGACCCCGCGGAGGTCGCCTATACGCGCGTCGGATGCGGCGAAACATCCGACGCGCGTGAATCTACTTGTGAATTAGTAGGCGCGATCGTTAAGCGTGCTCCAGAGCTTCTTGGACTCAGCCATGGTCCACGCGTTGATCTTTTCCTCATCAATGCCAACGAACTCGCGATCCTTGTACAGGACGCGGCCGTTGATGATGGTGGTGCGGCAGTTTTTGCCCATCATGCCAAAGAGCATGTGACCGTCGATGTTCTCCTCGCTCAGCGGCGTAAAGGGCTTGTAGTCCATAACGATAACGTCGGCGGCAGCGCCGGCCTCGAGCACACCGAGCTTGCGATCGAAGTACTTGCTCGCCATCTTGGCGTTGTTCTCGAACAGCATCGTCATGGCCTCGCACCAGCCCACGTTGGGCATGGCGGCGTTGTGGCGCTGAATGATCAGGAAGACCTTAAGGCTCTCGAGCATATCGTGGGTGTAGGCGTCGGTGCCCATGCACACGGGGATGCCGCGGCGGAAGAACTCGAGCACGGGGGCGCAGCCCACGGCGTTGCCCATATTGGATTCGGGGTTGTTGACGAGCCAGGTGCCGGACTCCTTGACGATATCCATCTCGGCAGGCGTCACGTGGATGCAGTGGCCGAGCATGGTGTCGGGACCCAGCAGGTTGTGCTGCAGCAGGCGCTCGACGGGGCTGATACCACCGCGGTTGAGGCGGGAATCCCACACGTCGTTCATGCCCTCGCACACATGGATGTGGAAGCCGGTCAGACCGTTGTTGGCCTCGGCCATCTTATCCATGGTCTCGTCCGAAAGCGTAAAGGTAGCATGTCCGCCAAACATGGCGGCGATCATGTGGTTGTCGTTATCGCGACGCTCCTTGGCGGCCCACTGGGCAAATTCGGCGTTCTCGGCAATGGCCTGGTCGCACTTTTCCTGGCCGCGGCGATCGGAGACCTCGTAGCACAGGCACGAACGCATGCCCAGCTCCTGAGCTGCATCCTTAATGGTAAAGAGGCTTCCCGGGATCTCGCAGAAGCTCGCATGGTGATCGAAGATCGTGGTGACGCCATCGCGGATAGAGTCCAAAATCGTGGCATAGGCGCTGGCCTTGGTGCCGTCGAGCGTCAGATTGTCGTCGATCTTCCACCACTGCTGCTCGAGATTCTCCAGGAAGTTGGTGGGGTTGCAGCCCTTAATGGCAAGGCCGCGGGCCAGACCCGAGTAGATGTGGGTGTGGCAGTTGATGAGTCCGGGCATGATGAGGTTGCCCCGGGCATCGACGTACTCGGCATCCGGGTACTTGGCCTTGAGCTCGCGCTCGGGGCCCACTTCGACGATCGTATCTCCGTCAATGGCGACCGCACCGTTTGGAATGAACGGGGTCTGAGCGTTGCGGGTAAAGACGGAACCGTTAGCGACCAGAAGCATGGATGCTCCCTTCAACATCAGAGGCGGGGTTTGACACCTCTGACATGGCGGAGTGCGAAGCGCCGGCCTACACCGGAAACGGGCCCTCTCCCGTCAACGCTTCACCAAAGGGACAAACCCTTTGAAGTGCGGCTTGGCGCCGCATGGCGTCGGCGGACGAGGCGATGCGTCCGCCGACGAATAGCACCGAATTGGTTACTTCTTGCTCTCGGGCAAGACCAGATCCACGGCAGCGTCCTTGGCAGCATCGATGTGCTGAGCCACGACCGGCGTCTGCGGAAGGATCAGGTTAAGGACAATGGCCATGATGGCGGTGGGGGTTACGGCATTGGAGCCGATGACGGTGGACACCCAGGCGGGCATACCCTCGCCGGCAAGGCAACCGCTGGCCATCCAGATACCCAGGCCAAAGACGACGGAGGTGCCGACGATAGTGGTAGTGCGCTGCGTGAGGCCCTCGCGGGTGAACATGCGCACGCCGTTCATGGTGATGGTGCCAAAGACGCCGACGGTCGCGCCGCCGATGACGGGCTGCGGGATAGCGGAAAGAACGGCAGAGAGCTGCGGGAACAGACCGGCGATGGCAAAGACGGCCGCGATGATCACAAAGACCCACTTGTTGACGACTTTGTTGGAGCAGATGATGCCCACGTTCTGGCCAAGGGCGCTGGTGGGAAGACCGCCCAGCAGGCCGCCGACCATAGAGGTGAGGCCCTGGGACACGATAGCGCCGGAGAGCTCGCGCTCGGTGGGCATACGGTCGATGGAGCCCAGGCAGGCGGCGGAGACGTCGCCAATAACCTGGATGGCAACCATGGGGAACACGACGGCGAGGGTAATGCAGACCTCGGGATCAAACTCGAGCGCGTAGGGCATGAGCTTGGGAAGGGCGAAGACCTGAGCGGCGGCGACGCTGGAGAAGTCGATCATGCCAAAGGGGATGGAAACGATCATGCCAACGATCATGCCAAAGAACACGGATCCCAGCTTGAGCGTGCCCTTGCCAAAGTTGGCGAGCGCAAAGACCACGGCGAAGGTGATGAGAGCGACGCACCATGCCTGCGGGGTGCCCCACAACGGCGTACCCATACCGCCGGCCATATACTTGACGGCCGTGGGATACAGCGAAACGCCAATGGAGAAGATGACCGTACCGGTCACGACGGGCGGGAACAGCCACTTGATCTTGCTGTAGGCCAGACCAAAGAGGACCGCAACGGCGCCGCCGACGATCTCGCCGCCCAAAAGCGCGCCAAAGCTAAAGCCCGAGGCGCCCATGGCCTGCAGGGCCGGGAGGAACGCGAACGAAACGCCCATGACGATGGGCAGGCCGCCGCCGATGCGACGGAAGGGAGCGAAGGCCTGAAGGGCCGTGTCGATTGCCGAAAGAATAAGCGCGACCTGGATGATGTCGGTGCTCTGCTGGCTATTAAAGCCGTAGACGCCGGCCATGATGACCGCCGGGGTAATGATGCCGGCAAACGATGCCAGTACGTGCTGAAGGGCACACGGGATCATTTCCTTAACGGGAGGCATGCCTTCGCGAGTGAACAGGGCTTCAGTGCCGTTCGTAACCGTCTCCTGGGTCATTTGACCACCAATCCTCGAAGTAGTTGTTTTCGCATCTAACGCTCTATTGTGACGCAGTGCGGGGTTGAGGTTGTGCCTTCATTGCATATCGTATTAAAGATGATTCTCATTCTCAATAATAATTTTTTGTTATCAGACTATTCTTCAGCTGAAATTACGTATTTCCGCAGGTCAGGAAATCGTCTGGTCAAAATAACATCTAACTTTTCTTTTGGTCAACCGTTTACCGCTAAATTCCTACCGTTCGTCTGCATTACGCAATGTACCTGCGGATATACGAGATGATGGGCAGCGTGTTACCATGAGAAAAAATTGTTATGAACATTTCCGATTTCACCCAAAGGAGTTGCCCGTGAACGAGACCGTACGTCGCTTTTTGCCGATGGTCGATTTTCTGGAGCAGATACTCGGCAAAAACAGCGAAATCGTGCTGCACGATTTCTCGGATCCCGACCACGCCATCGTCGATATTCGCAACGGCATCGTGAGCGGCCGCAAGGTCGGCGGTCCCGCCACCGATCTGGCACTCAAGATCATGCACGACGCCAAGTATCGCGACCTGCCGTTTATTACGGGCTACGAGGGCCGCGGCGCCGGAGGCAAGACGTTGGAGTCAGCGACGTACTTTATCCGCGAGAATGACGAGATCGTCGGTATGCTCTGCGTCAACACCGACCTCTCGACCGTACGCTCCATCAACGCCATGGCGCAGCAGCTCATGGCGTGCTTCGACGCGGCGCCGACGCGCACGGAGCCCGCCCCTATCGAGGTCGAAAGCCTTTCGGAGTCCACACAGGAGCTCATCGACCGCAGCATTGCCGAGTTGCTGAGCGCGCGCGGGCTGGATGTAGCGTCGCTTGGTCAGAGCGACCGCGTGGACGTCATTCGCCACCTCAACGGCAACGGGGTGTTCATGCTCAAGGGCGCCGTGGCCTGCGCCGCCACCGCGCTGGGCATCTCGGAGCCCAGCGTCTACCGCTACCTGCAAAAAGTTCGCAAGGAGGGCTAACGAGCAAAATGGAGCGCGGCTCCACAAGCGATCCGTCACTTAACAAAAGACCCTGCAGCTCGCACGCGCTGCAGGGTCTTTTTGCATGTCATGTTTAGTTGTTGCCAACGCCTTAGAGAGCGGCGACGACCTCGATCTCGACCAGACCGCCAGCCGGAAGGGCGGCAACCTGGAAAGCGCTGCGCGCGGGGAACGGGGCCTCGAACTTGGAGGCGTAGATCTCGTTCACGGCAGCGAAGTCGGCAATGTCGGCCAGGTAGACCGTGGTCTTGACGACATCGGCAAACGTAGCGCCGGCGGCAGTCAGCAGGGCCTCGACGTTGGCAAGGGACTGCTTGGCCTGGGCCTCGACGCCCTCGGGCATCTTGCCAGTTGCGGGGTCGATGCCCAGCTGGCCGGACAGGAACACCATGTTGCCGGCCTGGATACCGGGGGAATACGGGCCGATGGCTGCGGGTGCGTTATCGGAAGACACGACGGTCTTGCTCATGTTTTTCTCCTTACGATCAGTTGAGAGAGCGTGAGCGCGGCGTTCACACCGGGAGGCACAGTTCGGTCTGAACACCGCGCTTGATTTGGGATAGTACTCAAGGTTTCCGCGTGATGCAAGATTATTATCACGTTGCGAGAATATTTTATCGCCCAACGGCGCCTGTCGGCCGCCGAACGGCACGACCGGACGGTGAAGCTCAAAATGATCCGTTTCCCTCTGTCCCCTATGGATCGCCTGATCCGATGGGGACGGAGGGAAACAGATCATTTTTACTGCAAGGGCTGCTGAAGACTTTATCCTGCTTGGGCCACAGGGCTCGTCCGCCGCAACTGCACCACTATACTTTTGAGTATCTGACCATTTTGAAAGGCAGGATATGACCGCAACCGCCAGTCGAACCACCAACCGCAGGCCCGAGCTCTTGGCCCCCGCCGGAGGGCCCGAGCCCTTTGCCGCCGCACTCGCCGCCGGGGCAGACGCCATCTACTGCGGCATGGGCAGCTTCAACGCCCGCCGCAAGGCCACCAACTTTACCGACGAGGCCTTTGAGCAAGCCTGCCGCGCCGCACATCTAGCCGGGTCGCGCGTCTACGTCACGGTCAACATCGTCATCAAGCAGTCCGAGATGGGCGATGCGCTGCAACTCATCCATCGTTGCTCCACGCTGGGCGCCGACGCCTTCATCATCCAGGACTGGGGTCTGTTCTTTGAGGTCAAGCGCACCATGCCCGGCATCGAGACGCATATCTCGACCCAAGCGAACATCCATGACGACCGCGGAACCCTTTGGTGCCGCGAGCAGGGCGCCGACCGCGTGACCCTCTCGCGCGAGCTTTCCATCGACGAAATTGCCGCCATTCACGATGCCGCGCCCGATGTGGACCTTGAGGTCTTTAGCCACGGCGCCATCTGCTTTTGCTACTCGGGTCTGTGCCTGCTGTCGAGCTTTGCCATGGCGGGCCGCTCGGCCAACCGCGGCATGTGCGCTCAGCCCTGTCGCCTGCCTTACGAGCTGATCGACGAGAACGGCCGTACGCTCTCCCCTGCCGTTCGCGAGCGCGCTCTATGCCCGCGTGACACCAACACCTCACAGCTTGTTCGCCGTCTGTATGATGCCGGCGCCGCGTCTCTCAAGCTCGAGGGCCGCATGAAGGCGCCCGATTACGTGTACTCCATCGTTGATGTGTATCGTCACGAAATTGATGACATGCTGGCAGGGGTCGCCGTTGCCAAGGACGAGGAAGCCGCCCGCCAGCGCCAGCTCAAGCGCTGCTTCAACCGCGACTTTACGCACGCCTATCAGGACGGCACCTCGGGCGACGAGATGATGAGCTACGAGCGTTCCAACAACCGCGGCCAGATCGTGGGCACGGTGCTGGGCAGCCGCCCGGCCAACCGCGATGTGCGCGGCCTCAAGCCCGACGACCGCCGTCGCCGCGCCGCCATCGCCCGCATTGAGCTGTTTGAGCCCGTGGGCAAGGGCGACCTGCTGGAGCTTCGCCACGATAACGAGTTTGACCAGTTCCTGACCACCATTGCCGCCGATGATGCCGCCGCCGGTGACATCATCGAATGTCGCGTGCCCCGCAGCATGCCCGAGGGCTGCCGCGTCCGCGTGATTCGCAGTCAGCGTGCCATTGACGCCGCCGGCGCCGCGCTCAAGCGCGATGTGCTGCGCCGCCGCGCCGTGGATGTAACCGTCGTGGCACGTTTGGGTGAACCGTTTGCCGTCACGCTCAGCTGCTGCGATGATCCTTCGCTTGCGGCCACGGCCACGGGCTTTACCGTCGAGGCCGCCAAGACCCGTGCGGTCGAGGCGTCCGATCTGGTGGAGCACGTCGGCCGCATGGGCTCCTCGCCCTTTGAGGCAGCGAGCTTTGACGTTTCGCTCGACACCGGCTGCGGCATGGGCTTCTCCGCCGTGCACAAAGTGCGCGCCGCCGCCTGCAAGGCGCTCGAGGAGGCCATTCTGGCACCGTATAATGAGCGCGCCCGCACGCTCGAGCTGCCGGCGATTGTTACCAGTGATTCCCGCCCCGCGCCCGAGCACTACCGCGATGAGCCGCAGATTTGCGCCACCGTCACCTCGCCCGAAGCCGCCGAGGCAGCTCGTGCCGAGGGCGCCACGCGCATATACATGACCACCGATGCGCTCGAGGCTGTCGGACTCTCCCCTGCCGATGCATTTGAGCAGGGCATCATACCCGTACTCGACGAGGTCTGCCGCGCCGTCGACCACGAGCGCGTCGATACCTGGATCAATGCTGGGGCCACCGTCGCCGTCGGCAATATCTCCGAGCTCGCCGTAGCCGCGCATGCCGGCGCCACGGCCGAAATTCGCTCTTGCCTGCCGGTGCACAACACGCCCTGCATGGAGGCGCTTGCCGAGCGCGGAGCCGGTGCGTTTTGGCTCTCGCCCGAAATCACGCTCGACGAGATTGTCTCGCTCGGCGCCGCCGCGCCCGCGGCTCTGGGCATCACCGTCTTTGGCCGCCCGCGCGTCATGACAAGCGAGCACTGCATTCTGCAGGTTGCCAACGGCTGCATCCACGATTGCGCCAACTGCCGCCTGCGCGCCCGCAAGCTCTCGCTCAAGAATATCGACGGAAAGGTCATGCCCGTCCGCACCGATATCCACGGCCGCTCTCGCCTGTACGATGCCTACCCCATCGACCTCACGCCGCAGGTCCCTCAGCTGCTCGATGCCGGCGTGCGTCGTCTCATGGTGGACGGAACGCTGCTCGAGACGGATGAGGTGGGCCGTGCCGTCGCCCGCGTCCGTCGTGCCGTCGAAGCAGCGCAGGCCGGCCGCAAGCCCGCCGCCCGCCTACGCGGGGCGACCTCGGGCTGCATGTTTGTGGGAATCAGCTAACCGAAAGGCTTACACGTGAACGAAGAACCTCAAGTCCTCTACTGCGACGCCTGGCTCATGGCCATCGACAAGCCCGCCGGCATGATTGTCCACGGTGACGGCACCGGCGAGCGCACGCTCACCGACTACGCCAGCGACCTGCTGCTGGCAATGGGCGACGGCTTTGCCGCGACCGACATGCAGCCGCTCAACCGCCTGGACCGCGACACCACCGGCGTGGTGCTGTTCTCGCTCGACAAGCAGACGCAGCCCGCCTTTGACCAGATGGTCATCGACCACGCTTTCGAGAAGCACTACCTGGCGCTCGCCGAGGGCAAAATCGACTGGAACGAAAAGCTCATCGACAAGCCCATCGCCCGCGACCGGCACGACAGCCGCAAGATGCGCGTCGGCGCCAGCGGCAAGCCGTCTCAGACGCGCGTGAAGGTGCTCAAGCGTCTTAAGAGCCGTCGTGGCCTGCCCACGCGCTCGTATATCGATGTCGAGCTGCTCACCGGCCGCAAACACCAGATCCGCGTGCATCTGGCGAGCGAGCGTCATCCCCTGGTGGGCGACGAGCTCTACGGCACGCCGCGTCCCTGCGGCCTGATGCTCCATGCCCACAGCGTGTCCTTTACGCATCCCGTAACCGGCGAGCACATCCACATCGAAGCCCCCTGCCCCTGGGAGCCCTAAACCACCACAATGGGGACAGGCACCTTTGTGGTGGTTTTGGCCTTGTCCCATCGCTAGACCGTGATGACGTTGTCCATCGACTGGTACTTGGCTGGCACCTCACCCGCGGTAATAATCGTTGCGTCGCGAAAGTCCGCGAACTTGACGGGCGCCACCATGCCAAATTTGCTGGCGTCCGAGATTACGAAGCGTTTGGCGGTATGGCGCATCGAGACACGCTTGACCTGCGCTTCCTCGATATCCGGTGTGGTGAGACCTTGCTCGGCGGCGATGCCATTGGAACCCCAAAAGCCGCAGTTGAAGTTATAGCGGTCCAGAGTTGCCAAGGCATCGGGGCCGACGAGCGCCTCGGTCTCGGGCTTGAGCTCGCCGCCCAGCACCACGGTGCGCATGCCGCGTAGGGCGAGATGCTGAGCGTGAAGCACGGAATCGGTCACATAGGTGACGCCCTCAAGGCGCGGAAGATGCTCGATGAGCTTGAGGGTCGTGGAGCCCGAATCGATATACACAAAGCCCTCGGGCTCCACAAGCGCCGCCGCACGGGCGCAGATGCGCTCCTTGTCATCGTTATGGAGATCACTGCGCTCGCTGATCGTCAGGTCGCGCGTCACGTGCGCACGCTCCAGACTCGTCGCGCCTCCGTGCACCTTGGCGATACGGTGTGCACGGTCGAGCGCCTGCAGGTCGCGCCGAATGGTAGACGCCGTCACGCCCAGGGCTTCAGCAAGCTCCGGCACGGTAACCGAGCCGGCCTGCTGCACCATCGTCACGATCGCGTTGAGCCTATCTTCCGCAAGCATCGCTTACTCCTCCTCGGGGTACACGACTCCCCAGTCGGCGCGGAGCTTGGTCATCAGCTCCATAACATCAGAAGCATAGCCCAGAAGCTCGCGCTTCGAATCATCGCCGGCAACGGCCTTCTCCAGGTCGGCCATCTCGTAGCACAGAGCGTATGCCTCGGTGCCAGCGTGGACCTCCTCACGGTGACCGTCCGCAGTCCACGCGATGGTCGCATGGTCGGCACGCGGATACTCGTTGACCTCGATATAGCACTTATCGAAGCTGATGACCGAGCGCTTGGGCTGCTTGGAGTGGAGCGTAAGGCTCACAACGCCCAGCTGCTGCTCAGCATTACGGCAGACAATGCCACCCGCGACGTCAACGCCAGTCTCGCAGGTATTGCCCAGAGACACGACCTCGGCTGGCTGGCTGGCCATAAACAGGCGCATGACGGACAGGGCATACACGCCAATGTCGAGCATGGCGCCGCCGGCAAGACTGCGGTTGTAGAAGCGGTTGGTCAGGTCGCCGTACTCCTTATAGCTGCCAAAGTTGAGCTGGGCGAGGTTCATGCGGCCAAAGTCGCCCGCATCCATGCGACGGCGCAGCTCCTGATACAGCGGCATGTGAAGCACCGTGGTGGCGTCCATAAGGACCACGTTGTGTTCGGCGGCAATGGCGCGGGCCTCATCGAGCTCGGCGGAGTTGAGCGTGATGGCCTTCTCGCAGAGAACGTGCTTGCCGGCCGCCAGGGCGGCGCGCAGATAGGTGATATGGGTGTTGTGCGGGGTGGTAATGTAGACGGCGTCGATGTCAGGATCGGCGTAGAGATCCTCAACCGTGTCATAGACCTTCTCGACGCCGTACTGGTCGGCAAAAGCCTGGGCCTTGGACAGCGTGCGGTTGGCGACGCCCGCAAGCTTGCGGCCGGCCAGCGCGAGGGACTGGGCCATTTGGTTGGCAATAACGCCGCAACCGATCACAGCCCAACGGAGCTCGGGAGCCGTAAAGATGTCGTTAGGGAACGGCTTGTCCTGGACCGAAGCAAATGCTGCTTTGGCGCCTGCCGCGGCGTCGAGTGGAGCCTGCTTGGAATCTGCCATTATGTGTCTCCTGTGTCATAGAACGTCTTGCATTTCTGACAGCTCTATATTCGCACAAACACGCGCGTCTGTGCGCGTTTTTGCGTATCTCACCGCTAAACGGTCATTATTGCCCCGTAAACGGCGCATATATACGCATAGGTGCGTAATTAAACGCAATCTAACGCGCATAAACGCGCACACAAGCAATTTATACAGCACAACCCGCTCATTTATGCTTACCCAGTTAGGGTACTCATTTAAGTCTGTCCCCAATGAGTATCCCCAATGAGTGGGGATAGAAAAAGGCCCGGGTGCCGTGGCATCCGGGCCTTTGCTAGCAACTTGATGTTGCAGGCAGCTTAGAACTTGTGGCCGCACTTCTTGCAGACGCGCAGCTTGTTCTTGCCGTCCTTCTCGTGACCGACGCGGGTAACCTTACCGCACTCGGGGCAAACGAGATTGACGTTGGAGGCGTCGATGGGAGCCTCCTGCGAAACGATGCCGCCCTGCTGGTTGGCAGCGTTGGGCTTGACGGCCTTCTTGACGACCGAAACGCCCTCGACAACGACCTTGTTCTCGGCGGGGAGAGCACGCAGGATAACGCCCTGCTTGCCGCGATCCTTACCAGAGAGAACCTGGACCTTATCGCCCTTCTTGATATACATATATCTCCCCTAACTACAGGGTCTCGGGAGCGAGCGAGACGATCTTCATGTACTTCTTGTCACGAAGCTCGCGAGCGACGGGCCCGAAGATACGGGTGCCGACGGGCGAACCATCGTTGTTGATGACAACGCAGGCGTTCTCATCAAAGCGAATGTAGGAGCCATCCTTGCGGCGGATCTCCTTAACGGTGCGAACGACGACGCAACGGACAACGTCCTTCTTCTTGACGTTGGCGCCAGGGGTAGCCTCCTGGACAGCACCGATGAACACATCGCCGATGCCTGCATAACGACGCTTGGAACCGCCAAGCACCTTGATGCAGCGAATCTTGCGAGCGCCGGAGTTGTCGGCGACGTTCAGCATGGTTTGCATCTGAATCATGGTAGATGTTCCTCCGAACTAAGAACCGAAGAGAGGTGCGCAGCCTTTAGACGGCCTGTGGTATGCAAGCCAGGCATACGCACATCTTCGGAAACGTACAAGTCGTAAGAGCGACTGCTTATTTAGCGCGCTCGACGACCTCGATGAGGCGCCAACGCTTCATCTTGGACATAGGACGGGTCTCCATAACGCGGACGGTGTCGCCCACGCCAGCCGTGCACTCCTCGTCGTGAGCGTGCAGCTTCTTGGAGCTGGTCATCATCTTGCCGTACTTGGGGTGACGCTTGCGCTCGGTGATGGTGACAACAATGGTCTTGGCACCGGAGACGGAGGTAACGACACCCGTACGGACCTTACGCGAGTTACGCGAATCAGTCATGTTCTCTCCTTAGGTCCTACTCGGCGACAGCGGACTTCTCCGCTGCGATCTCGCGGGCGCGCTGCTCCGTGAGGACGCGAGCGATGTCCTTCTTCACGGTGTTGACGCGAGCGGTGTTGTCCAGCTGGCTGGTGGCCATCTGGAAACGAAGGTTAAAGAGCTCGGCGCGCATTTCCTTCAGCTTCTCAACGAGCTGAGCGTCCGAGAGCTCACGAATCTCTGCGGGCTTCATTAGTTCTCCTCCTTGGCGGCGGCGGCGTCCTCAGCAGCCCACTTGGCCTCGAGAGCGGCCTCCTCAGCCATCTCCTTCTCGATGCGCTGCTCAGCGTTCTTAGCAGCAACAATCTTGGTCTTGATGGGAAGCTTGTGCTGTGCAAGACGCAGAGCCTCGCGAGCGACCTCCTCGGGCACGCCCTTGACCTCGAACATGATGCGGCCGGGCTTGACGACGGCCACCCACTCCTCGGGGTTACCCTTACCAGAACCCATGCGAGTCTCGGCAGGCTTCTTGGTGATGGGCTTATCGGGGAAGATCGTGATGTAGACACGACCGCCACGCTTCATGTAGCGGGTCATGGCAATACGAGCGGCCTCGATCTGACGGTTGGTGATCCAATGGGCCTCGAGAGCCTGGATACCAAACTCGCCGAAATGCAGCTCGGTATTACCCTTGGCCTGGCCCTTCATGGAGCCACGCTGCACCTTGCGGTGAAGAATACGCTTAGGGGCAAGCACTACTGACCCCTCCTCTCGGAGTTACGACGACGAGGACGGGAAGAGCCCTCGAGTGCAGGGTTGGGAACAGGCTGGCCCGGGAGCTTCTCGCCCAGGTAGATCCAGACCTTCACGCCGCAAGCGCCCATGGTGGTGCTGGCGACAGCCGTGCCGTAGTCAATCTTGGCACGGAGGGTGTGCAGAGGCACGCGACCCTCACGATACCACTCACGACGGCCCATCTCGGCACCGCCGAGACGACCGGAGCACTGGATACGGATGCCCTTAGCGCCGGCCTTGCGGGCGGACTGGACAGCCTTGCGCATGGCGCGACGGAAGGCAACGCGGCCCTCGAGCTGCTCGGCGATAGACTGAGCAACGAGGTTGGCGTCGAGCTCGGGGCGCTTGATCTCGACAACGTCGACGGAGAGCTGGCCCTTGGAGACACCAGCGACCTTCTCGAGCTCGGTGCGGAGGGTATCGATCTCGGCACCCTTCTTACCGATGACAACGCCGGGGCGAGCGGTGAGGATGATGACCTTCACCTTGTCGCCAGCGCGCTCGATCTCGACGCGGGAGACAGCTGCGCGGGAAAGACGCTTCTCGAGATACTTGCGGATCTCGAGATCGTTACCGAGGGTCTTAGCGTAATCCTTCTCTGCGAACCAGCGGGAGCGCCAGTTCTCGGTGATGCCAAGACGGAAGCCGGTGGGGTAGACTTTCTGACCCATACAGCTTTACGCCTCCTTTCGAGGAGCAACGACGACGGTGATGTGGGAAGTACGCTTCAGAATGCGAGAAGCGGAACCCTTGGCGCGGGGACGGATGCGCTTAAGCGTCGGACCCTCGTCAACATAGGCAGCGGCGACAACCAGGTTGTCGGCACGCAGACCGTTGTTGTTCTCGGCGTTCGCAACGGCGGAACGGAGAACCTTCTCGACATCCACGGCGACGGCGCGGTCGCAGAAGTGGAGGATGTCGAAGGCCTGAGCGACAGGCTTGCGGCGGATCAGATCGACCACCAGGCGGGCCTTGCTGGGGGAAACACGCACGTACTTAGCGACGGCGCGAACCTCGGTGGCCTCAGTTTCAATAGACTTAGTTGCCATTTACGGTTAACCCCCTATTTGGCCTTGTGGCCACGGAACGTACGAGTCGGCGCGAACTCGCCGAGCTTGTGACCAACCATGGACTCGGTAACATACACGGGCACATGCTTGCGGCCGTCGTGGACGGCGATGGTGTGACCAACCATCTCGGGGAAGATGGTGGACGCGCGGGACCAGGTCTTCACGACGTCCTTCTTGCCAGCCTCGTTCATCGCGGTGATACGCGAGAGAAGGCGAGTCTCCACGAACGGGCCCTTTTTGAGACTTCTGCTCATAAGTGCTTTCTCCTAAAACTCGGTATCCGAAATTACTTCTTACGGCGACGAATGATGTGCTGGTTCGAGACCTTCTTCTTCTTGCGCGTACGAAGGCCCTTCGTCGGCTTACCCCAGGGGGTAACAGAGGGACGACCAGAGGTGTGGTTCTTGCCCTCGCCACCGCCGTGCGGGTGGTCGACAGGGTTCATGACGGTACCGCGGACGGTCGGGCGCACGTTCATGTGACGCTTACGGCCGGCCTTGCCGATGACGATGTTGGAGTGATCGGCGTTGCCGACCTCACCGACGGTGGCGCGGCAGGTAACGAGGATGCGGCGCATCTCGGAGGAAGGCATACGGACGATAGCGTACTTGCCCTCCTTACCCATCAGCTGGCAGGAGTTACCGGCGGAACGGGCGATAGCAGCGCCCTTGCCCGGCTGGAACTCGACGGCGTGGATGAGCGTACCGACGGGGATGTCGGCGAGGGGCAGAGCGTTGCCCGGCTTGATGTCGGCGTCAGAACCGGACATGATGGTCTGACCGACCTCGAGGCCCTTGGGGGCCAGGATGTAGCGCTTCTCACCGTCAGCGTAGTGCAGCAGAGCGATGCGAGCAGAACGGTTCGGATCGTACTCGATCGTGGCAACCTTGGCGGGCACGCCGTCCTTGTTGCGCTTGAAGTCGATCACACGGTAACGACGCTTCACGCCGCCGCCCTGGTGGCGGGTGGTGATGCGGCCGTTGTTGTTACGACCGGCCTTCTTGGGCAGGGGCTCGAGAAGAGACTTCTCGGGCTTGGTGCAGGTGATCTCGGAGAAATCGGAGATCGTCTGCCAACGCCTACCAGCGGAGGTCGGCTTAAGGTGCTTTACAGCCATTACAATCCCTTTCAATAGGAATCCGTTAGCCATCGCAGACAGGGATTCGAGGTTCTGCCTCGGGTGCGATGACACCGGACGTATACACGGTTCCGGGCGTGTCCATTTTATACGCCCAAAACCTTGAGCTCTCGCCTCCCCTATTTGGGAGGCATGAGCTCACTCAACAGCAGCGAGTCTTAGGCCTGGTTGCCAAAGACCTCGATGGTGTCGCCCTCGGCCAGCGTGACGATGGCCTTCTTCCAAGAACGGGTCTTGCCGGCGACATAGCGCACGCGCTTGGTCTTGGGCTTGACCGTCAGGGTGTTCACGCGAACGACCTTGACGCCGAAGATCTCCTCGACAGCGTCCTTGATCTGATACTTGTTAGCATCCTTGGCGACCTCGAACGTGTACTTGTTCAGCTCCATGCCGGAGAAGGAACGCTCGGACACGATCGGACGGATGATGATCTCGTGGGCGGTCATTTATGCAAGCACCTCCCCGAAGTGAGCGGCGATGTCGGCGGGCATCAGCACAGCGTTGTTGTTGACGAGATCGTAGGTGTTGGCCTCGTCAGCGGTGATGATGAACGTCTTGGGAATGTTGCGGAACGACAGGTAGGCGTTGACGTCCTCATCGCGAACGATGATGGTCAGACGCTTGCCCTCAAGACCGAGAGCCTTGAGCATGGCGACGGCAGCCTTGGTGGAAGGCTTCTCGAAGCCGTAGTCGTCGACGAGCACGAGCTCGCCATCGGCCAGCTTGGCGGACAGCGCGGAGCGCATAGCCAGCTTGACCTCCTTGTTGTTCATACGCTTAGCGTAGGAACGGGGCTTGGGGGCGAAGACAACGCCACCGTGACGCCACTGGGCAGCACGGATGGAACCCTGGCGGGCACGGCCGGTGCCCTTCTGACGCCAAGGCTTCTTGCCGCCACCGGAAACCTCAGAGCGACCCTTAGCAGACTGGGTGCCCTGACGCCAAGAGGCCATCTGGCACTTGACGATGTGGTGCATAACGTGGATGTTCGGCTCGATGCCGTACACCTCAGCGGCGAGCTCGGCCTCGGCGACCTTCTTGCCCTCGCTGTTCTTTACTTCAAACTTTGCCATTTAAGTGTTCTCCTTGGTATGACGCTGGGCTAAATGGGCTGGGCCCTTAGGCCATACGGATGGCGACGAGACCATTCTTGGCACCCGGGACAGCGCCCTTGACCAAGATGAGGTTCTGCTCGGCATCGATGCGGACAACGGAAAGGTTCTTGACGGTAACGCGCTCGTTACCCATGTGACCGGCCATCTTGACGCCCTTGAGGACGCGCGCAGGATAGGCGCACTGACCGATAGAACCGGGGTGACGCTGGAAGTGAGAACCATGCGTCATAGGACCGCGGCGCTGACCCCAGCGCTTGATGCGACCCTGGAAGCCCTTACCCTTGGAGGTACCGATGACGTCGACCTTCTCGACATCAGCGAAATCAGCGACGGTGACGACCTCGCCGACCTTGTGCTCCTCGCCCTTCTCGACGCGGACCTCACGAAGGAAGCGGACAGGCTCGACGCCAGCCTTGGCGAAGTGACCAGCCATGGGCTTGTTCACGTTCTTGGCCTTGATGTCGCCGAAACCGATCTGGACGGCGTCATAGCCGTCGGTTGCCTGAGTTTTAACCTGCGAGACAGCGCAGGGGCCAGCCTGGATGACCGTGACGGGAACGACGTTGTCGTCCTCGTCCCAAACCTGGGTCATGCCAATCTTGCGGCCGAGAATCATGCTGATCAAGATATGATCCCAACTCTCGCGTGGTCTTGGGACAATGCGTACACCACCGAGCGTACGCCCCTAGAGGACCACTACTTACACGACGTGCTCCCCAGCCTTGTATTTCGCCCGGACTACCTGACAACCCTATTAAGCAGGCATTTTGTCCAGCCAGAATACTCCCCTGGTTACACACAGCTGTTCAGTATACACGGCTGCGGGCGTATCCATCGAGATTCATATTTCACTCACATTGTTTACGCAGGTAAAGCGCGTGGAGTCGCCTGGGCTTGGCAGAGGGGCGGCGAAATATATTAAGTTTGCTGCTCTACAGTCCTGCGCAAGACGGAAAGCACATTAAGTGCTTTCCTTTGCGTGCGGAACTCGCGACAAACTTAATATATTTCGCCGCCCCTCTGCCAAGCTCGGGAGACGACACGTTGATGTCTGCTTAACTCTGCTCGCTCAGACTAATGACTTTGTTGGGGGTCCACTATTTGCTGGAGGGTGAACTTGCATTGGGACGGTTCGCCTTCTGCTTGTGGCTTTGCCTCATCGAAATTGAAGATCATGATGGCGCAGTTGGGGAGTTTTGTTGGGAGCTCGAAGCCCTCTGGGGCTGCAGCCTTGATAAATTGGCGGCTGGCGCTGCCGTGGCTTACTGCTAGGAGGGTTTCTATGCCCTCGGCGCCCATGAGATTGGTGAGGGTGTCTACCATGCGCTCTTGCAGCGCGCGGCTTCCTTCTCCTCCGAAGGGGACCAGGTCCTCGCCCGGATCCCAGACGTCGGTGGGTAGCGCGTCGTGTGGGCCCTCTTCGAAGGTGCCGTAGCAGCGCTCGATGATGCCTTCGCAGGACTCGACTGCTGCGTCCGGACCAAGGAGTTCGGTTGCGACGAGCTGAGCTGTGTCCATGGCTCGGCCTAAGGACGAAGAGACCACTTTGTCGGGGACAACGTCGTGGCCCTTGAGCCATGCGGCTGCCATTCCCGCTTGTTTGCGGCCCAGGTCGGTCAGCGGTGAATCGCAGCGGCCCTGGACCAGCTTTTTGACGTTGAACTCCGTCTGACCGTGGCGGAGTAGATACAGCTTCTTCATGCTCTCCCCTTCTGCATAACCTGCTTTGCCGGCACAGCCTTACTCGTGGGTATGTCCTACGTAGTCTTCGTCGATCGTAATCTTGGCAATCGACTTGGGATATTCCGATTCGACCCGTTGTGCCAGCGCGTGCTTTAGGTCCTCGGCGCTCATCGCCAAATCCGAGGGACGCACGCAGTCAAAAATCACGTTGGTGTGCGTGGGGCCCGGCACGCAGCGCAAATCATGAATCGAAAGGCGGCTATCGATCTCTTGAGCCATAGCGTTGATGCGCAAGCGCATGCTCGCCACCTTTGGATCGTCGGTCACGATGGGGTCGTAGTGAAGTGTGACAATCATGCCGTCTTCGTTCCTAAACGACTGCTCGATGTTATCGAGCGTGTCGTGACTTTCCAGCGGGCTGGCCTCGGCTGCCATCTCGGCGTGAGCGCTTGCAAACTTCCTGCCCGGGCCGTAGTCGTGAACCATCAAATCGTGAACTCCCAAAACGCCGGGATAGCTCATGATCTTGTCTCGAATGTGCTTGACCAGCTTAGGATCGGGCGACTGACCCAAAAGCGGGCTCACCGTATCTTGAATAAGTTCAAAGCCGCTCCAGCCAATATAGGCGCCAACGGCAAGGCCAACCCATGCGTCAAGATTGATGTGCGTCACCTGCGAAACAATTGCACATGCCAGCACGGCGCCTGTGGCAAGAACATCGTTCTTGGAATCCTGGGCAGTCGCATGCAGTGTCTCGGACTCGATACGGTCGCCGAGCTTTTGGTTGAGCGCCGCCATCCACAGCTTAACAACCATCGAAAGCGCCAGGACTGCCACCAGGGCAAGCGAGAACTCGACAGGTTCGGGGTGGATGATACGCTCAAACGAGGACTTCACCAGTTCAAGGCCAATGAGAAGCACGAGCGCCGCCACGACAAGACCCGAGAGGTACTCGTAGCGACCATGGCCGTATGGATGCTCGGGGTCGGCGGGCTTGCTCGCCAGCTTAAAGCCCAGCACGCTCACGATATTCGAGCTGGCATCGGACAGGTTGTTCATGGCATCCGCCACAATCGAAACCGATCCCGAAACCACACCGATTGCGCCCTTCGCAGCACAAAGCGCCACATTGGCGACAATACACACCATGCCCGCTAACGTGCCCACACGCGCACGATCGCCCTGCGCGCGCTTAACTATCCACTCGACCATCTGCATCCGCCCCCACGGTACTACCTATATATCTATTGCTCAAACGGATTGTAGTGTAGCCACTTTGTCTCCCAGATACAAAGAGGCCGCAGCCCGCACGGGCCACGGCCTTGGAGCATGACAAAAGAATCGTCCTTTTGTCGCACAGGTTTATGCGCTTACTTCAGCAGCGCTCGCCACTGTTTCGGGTGAATCGGCCCCGTCTTCTGCCGCCTGTCCCTGCGCCGGCACCACGCCAAAGCAGTAGCTCAGCGCCGCAGACACCGCAAATGCCACACCGCCGGCAACGCAGCACCACAGCAGGTTCGAGATGCCGCCCGTGGCAAAGCCAATGACCATAAGGACATTCGTCATGCCGATGGTATAGGCCGTAACGTGGCCCACGGCCGCAACAAGGCCTCCGACGGCGCCGCCAATGGCCATGTACGTCAGGCACCTGCCATATTTAAAGCCGCAACCGTACAGCGCCGGCTCGCTTACGCCGCCAAGAATACCCGAGATTGAATAGCCCAGCATGAGTGCCTTCTCGTCCTTATCCGCAACGCGGAGCGACGCGCCAAAGGGCATGCCCCAAACGGCGAACGTCGCCATCGTCGCGGCGATCAGGATGCACGAATCCGTTCCCACATTCATAAACTGAGCATAGGCAAGCGATAGGACAACGTTGCTGACGCCTGCAATCTTAAGAAACTCCCAACCCGCGGCAAGCCCCATGAGCGTGAGCAGCGACACGATGCCACCGGAATTGCCAAGCATAAACATAAGCTGGCCCAACAGCATGCCCAGATAGCTGCCCGCCGGCGCCGTAATACACAGCGAAACCGGAACCATGACAAGCATGGTCGCAAACGGAACGAACGAAAACGCCACGGCCTTAGGGATAACGCGCTGAAAGAAACACTCCACTCGCCATAGCACGGGCACCGAGATGAGAACCGGAATAACAGTCGTCGTGTAATCGTTGACCGGCGCGGGAAGCAGACCATACACGGAAGTCATCGATGCCCCCGTCGTCGATGCGGCATCGACGAGCTTAAGCAGATCGGGCGCAATCAATACGCCGCCCAGCATCATGCCTAGCTGCTCCGAGCAACCGAGCTGGCGGGCGGCCGCCCAACCAAGATAAATGGGCAAAAAGTAGTAGCCGGCGTTATAGAGCCAACTGTAGAACAGGCGATAGATTTCGGAATCGGCAGACCACAGGCCCAGCATACCTTCGCCCATAATGACGGCAACGGTGCGGAACAACGCCGCGCAGACAATAAACGGCAGCGCCGACATCATGCTTTTGGACAGATAGTCCACCACGGCCATGGCGTTTGATGAAACCGTCGTTGTAAACGAGGTGTTAGAAACTTGTAGCATGGAACGCCTTTCCCAATATGACATGCGGGCTGTCCCTTTGTCACATCGTGCGGTACTGACCGATTGCGCGGTACTTTTCGTAGCGGAGGTTTGTGAGGGTCGCGTCGTCGAGCTGCCCAAGCGTATCGAAGGCATCAAATGCCGAGGACATGACGGCACCGGCGATCTCCTCATGCGACAGGCCCCTATCGTCAACAATGCCGTCGATGATGCCGAGCGCCAACAGATCGGGGGCCGTGAGCTTAAGCGCCTCGGCGGCCTCATTCGCGCGCTCGGTATCCTTCCACAGGATCGACGCACAGGCCTCGGGGCTCACGACCGAATAGGCCGAGCTCGAGAGCATCAGGATGCGGTCGGCCACGGACAGCGCCAGCGCGCCACCAGAGCCGCCCTCGCCTGTCACCACCGAGACAATCGGCGTCTTGAGGCCGCTCATCTCCATGAGATTCTGGGCAATCGCCTCGCCCTGGCCGCGCTCCTCGGCACCGATGCCGCAAAACGCGCCCGAAGTATCGACCAGACACAGAACCGGTCGACCAAACTTTTCGGCCTGGCGTATAAGGCGACGCGCTTTGCGGTAGCCCTCGGGATGTGCCATACCAAAGTTGCGACGCATGCGCTCTTTGGTCGTGGTACCGCGCTCGACGGCGATAACCGTCACGGGTCGCCCGTCTTTCCAGCCAATGCCAGCCACCACGGCGGCGTCGTCGCCAAAGTAACGGTCGCCATGCAGCTCCACAAATCCATCCAGGCCCAGCGAGATCATCTCGCCCGCCGTGGCGCGATCTGCCGAGCGGGTCTGCTTGACAATCTCGAGCGCGGTTTTTGGTGCGGTCGAGCGCTTGAACAAGTGTCCCAGCTTTTTGCCGCGACGACCCGTATGCACGATCTCATGCGGTGCCCCCAGGCCGGGCGCGTGCCCTTCGTGCAGTGCCAGCAGCTCGCCTACCGTGAGCGCAATCTCGCCACGCGGAACAACGGCATCGCAAAAGCCGTGCTCCAGCAAAAACTCGGAGCGCTGGAATCCCTTGGGCAGGCGCTTGTGCATGTTCTGCTCGATCACGCGCGGGCCGGCAAATGCCGTCAGGGCATCGGGCTCGGCCAGGATAATATCGCCCTCCATGGCAAAGCTCGCGGTTACGCCTCCGGTCGTGGGGTCGGTGAGCACCGTGATATACAGACCGCCCGCCTCGCTGTGGCGCCTAACCGCCGCAGAAATCTTGGCCATCTGCATAAGCGACGTCACGCCCTCTTGCATGCGCGCGCCGCCCGAAACGGTAAAGCCGACAACTGGCAATCCAAGCTCGGTCGCTCGCTCAAATGTGCGACAGATCTTCTCGCCCACCACGGAACCCATCGAGCCCATCATAAAGTTGGCGTCCATAAAGAAGAGCGCGGTATCGCAACCGCAGATTTTGCCCCTGCCGCACACAACGGCGTCGCGCTCGCCCGAACGCTCGCACACGCTCTTAAGCTTGTCGGCATAGCCGGGAAACGAGAGGAAGTCCTCCGACGCCAGATTGGCATCCCATTCCTCAAACGTGCCCTCGTCGACCGTCATGCGCATGCGCGCGCGACCGCTCACGCGAAAGTGTTTGCCGCAACGAGGGCAGACCTCGAGGTTGTCGTGCAGGCGTGCTTCATCGATCACGCGGCGACACTCCGGGCACTTGATAAACACGTGGCGCGCGGGAAACTCGGCGCACGACTCGGTCATCGGCCCCTCGAGGACGTTGACCGTCTTTGCTTTTCTATTCATCAGCATAGAGATGCCCCATCAGATCGGTGTGGTACATGCCCGACAAGAACTCGTCGTTTGCCAGCACGTCGAGCTGAAGCTCGCTGTTTTCGCTCACGCCCTCAATCACGAGCTCGCCCAGGGCCGAGCGCATCTTGCGAATGGCGCCGTCACGCGTGGGCGCACACACGATGAGCTTGCCGAGCATGGAGTCGTAGTACGGCGGAACTTTCGCACCGGTAAACATGGCGGAATCCCAGCGCACGCGCGGACCACCCGGCACACGCAACGCGGTGACCGTTCCGCATGACGGCAGAAAGTCCGGCGTTTCGGCATTGATGCGGCACTCCATGGCGTGGTTGCGGACCGGCATGTCCTCCTGCTCAAAGGGCAGAGGCTGGCCGGCTGCCACGCGCAGCTGCCACTTGACCAAGTCGGTATCGGTCACAAACTCTGTAACCGGATGCTCCACCTGCAAGCGCGTGTTCATTTCCATAAAGTAGAAATTGCCGTCGTCCGAATACAGAAACTCGATGGTACCGGCTCCTTCGTAGCCGACGGCACGAGCCAGGTCACGCGCTGCCTTGTGCATGCGAGCACGAATGTCGTTGTGTCCGTCGAGGCACGGCGCGGGACTCTCTTCGATCAGCTTTTGGTTGCGACGCTGCACCGAGCACTCGCGCTCGCCGAGCGAAAATACATGGCCCTGCTTATCGGCCATAATCTGCACCTCAACGTGGTGCGCCGGCGCGACGAACTTCTCCATGTAGCACTCGCCGTCGCCAAAAACGGCCTCGCCCTCGGCACGCGCCTCGATGAACGCCTTTGCCGCATCTTCCACGCGCTCGACCTTGCGAATGCCGCGACCGCCACCGCCCGCGCGCGCCTTAATGAGCACGGGACAGCCAATGCGCTCGGCCTCGGCTGTCGCCTCCTCGGGGCTTTTGAGCAAATCGCAGCCCGGCACGATGGGCACGCCCGCCGCGGCAGCCGTTCGACGTGCGGCGTCCTTGTCACCCATGCTGTCGATCACCTCGGCCGAAGGACCAACAAACGCCAGGCCATACTTGTCGCAGTCGCGCACGAAGCTCGCCTTCTCGGAAAAGAAACCGTAGCCGGGATGGATCGCCTTTGCCCCCGACTTCACGGCACAGGTGAGCACGGCATCGTCGTTGAGGTAGCTCTCGGCAAGACGCGGGCCGCCGATGCAATACGCCTCGTCGGCGAGCTGCACGTGCAGCGCGTCCGCATCGGCCGTGGAATAAACGGCAACGGTCTTGATGCCCATATCGCGGCACGCGCGGATAACACGGACCGCAACCTCGCCGCGGTTGGCGATGAGCACTTTGTCGAACATGAAGCCTTCCTTAACTTTCGTGCATGAGTGCAAAAGACATATCGGCGCGGCAGCAAACCTCACCGTTGACGCTCGCAGTACCCGTCGCAAAGCGGAACGGCCCGCGCGCACGCGTGATGGAGCACACCAAATCCACCGTGTCGCCCGGGCGCACCGGACGCTTAAAGCGCACCTTGTCCAGACTCGTGTAGAACGGCGTCGCGCCGCGCGCCTCCTCATCGCCCATCAGCAGCACGCAGCAGTTCTGGGCGAGCATCTCGCACTGGATCACGCCGGGGACGACCGGGTTTCCCGGAAAATGCCCCTGCAAAAAGTACTCGTCGCCCGTAATCGTGATCTTGCCGTGGGTCTCGTCGCCCACCAGCTCGGCTTCGTCGAGCAAAAGCATCGGCTCACGATGCGGCAACAGCTTCTTGAGCTCTTCTTTGTTCATGGATATCACCTATCCGATCCTCATGAGGCAGCTGCCAAACTCCACGAGGTCGCCGTCGGCCACGCAGATCTCGAGCACCTCGCCATCCACCTCTGCCGTCACCTCGTTGAGAACCTTCATGGCCTCGATGATGCAGAGGGTCTCGCCGGCCTTGACCTTGGAGCCCACGTGCACAAACGGTTCGTCGCCCGGCGCCGGGGCAGCATAGAAAACGCCGACCATGGGAGCGGTCACCTCGGTGCCCTTGGGCTCCGGTGCGGCGACAGGCGCCTGCGCGGCGGGCTCCGGTGCGGCAGCAGGCATGGCGACAGGAGCCACCGCCGGAGCAGTCACGGCACCCGGCATAGGCATGGGCACGGCAACCGGCTGTGCGGCGCTCGCGCGCTCGAGCTCGACCGCGGTGCCATCGGGCTCCTCAACGCGCACGCGCGTGAGGCCGCGGTCCTCCATAACATCGGCTATCTCGGCAAGTCTTTTGGAATCCATGCTCTAGCTCCTTGCATATCTACGCAGCGCGATGGCGGCATTGTGTCCGCCAAAGCCCAGGTTGGTCGAAAGCGCCCAGGTAAGGTCGGCGCGAACCGCGCGATTGGGCGTGTAGTCAAGATCGCAGGCGGGATCGGGTGTGTGGTAGTTAATGGTCGGCGGCACCACGCCCTGCTCGAGCGCCATGGCACAGGCCATGACCTCGATGGCACCCGTGGCACCGATCATATGGCCGGTCATCGACTTAGTCGACGAGACGTGCGCGGCGCGCGCCGCGTCCTCGCCGAGCGCACGCTTAATGCCCGCCGTCTCGGACGAATCGTTGAGCTTGGTCGATGTGCCGTGGGCATTGATGTAGAGGCCCTCGGAAGGCCTGACGTCGCCCTCGGTCACCGCCAGCGATATCGCGCGGGCAATGCCGGCAGCCTCGGGATCAGGGCTCGTGATGTGATAGGCATCATCGGTGTTACCGTAGCCCACGACCTCGGCATAAATGTGCGCACCGCGCGCCTGCGCATGCTCCATGCTCTCGAGAACCAGCACGCAGGCGCCCTCGCCCATCACAAAGCCGTCGCGGTCTGCATCGAACGGGCGGCAAGCCGTCGACGGGTCAGGATTAGTGGTGAGAGCACGACAGGATGTAAAGCCCGCAACGGCATCGGGGATGATTGCGGCCTCGGCACCGCCGGCGAGAATCGCATCGGCATAGCCATGCTTGATGGCGCGGAACGCCTCGCCCACGGCATGGGCCGAGGTCGCGCAGGCGGTCACCACGGGCAAGGTCGGGCCCTTTGCCTTATGGCGGATTGCGATATTGCCCGAAGCCATATTGGGGATCATCATCGCGATCATATAGGGCGATGCGCGACGGGGCCCACGATCGGCGATCGTGTGAACGTTGTCGACAAGCGTCTGCATGCCGCCCACGCCCGAACCCACGTAGACGCCCAGGCGCTCGCGATCGATGGCGCCCTCGACATCAAAGCCCGCATCGTGCATGGCCTCGTCCGACGCTGCCAGGGCAAACTGAACGCAGGGGTCCAGGTGCTTGGCGTCACGCTTACCAAAGTACTCGTTGCCGTCAAAACCCTTGACCTCGGCCGCCACCTTAACGGCAAACGCATCGGTATCGAAGTGCGTGATCGGGCCGATGCCGCACGTGCCGGCGCACATGGCCGCCCAGGTAGCAAGCGCCGTGTTACCGAGCGGCGATACGGCACCGATACCGGTGATTGCAACTCTCTGTTCCATCATGGTCTCCTCATTCAAGCCGTTGTTCGGCCCTAGTTTCTACATCGCCATTCCGCCGTCGACGCGCACGACCTCGCCCGTAATGTAGGCAGCCGCATCACTCGCCAAAAAGCGCACCACGCCGGCCACTTCCTCGGGGCGCGCCATGCGCTTTAGGGGAATCTGCTCCTCGGTTGCCGCGCGAACCTTCTCCGAAAGCTTTGCCGTCATATCGGTCTCGACAAACCCGGGGGCGACCGCGTTCACTCGTACGCCGCGGGACGCAAGCTCGCGCGCTACCGCCTTGGTCAGGCCGATGACGCCCGCCTTGGAGGCTGCATAGTTGGCCTGCCCGGCATTGCCCATCAGGCCCACAACCGAGCTCATGTTGATGACGCAACCGCCGCGCTGGCGCATAAAGGTCTTGGTGAGCGCGCGCGTCGTATTGAACGTGCCCTTGAGATTGACATCGAGCACGCGGTCGAAGGCATCGTCACTCATACGCATGAGCAGGCCATCGCGCGTGATACCGGCGTTGTTGACGAGCGCCCAAATGGAGCCAAAGTCGTTGAGGACCGTCTCCACGCAAGTGTTGACGGCGGCGGGGTCGGCCACGTCACATTGATATGCGCGCGCCGTGGCGCCAGCCGCCTCACAGGCTTCGCACGTCTCGCGCGCCGCATCTGCGCTACCGGCATAGACGACGGCGATATCAAAGCCGTCCTCCGCCAGGCCCACGGCACAAGCGCGACCGATGCCGCGCGAGCTGCCCGTGACCAGTGCCACACGACGCGATCCGTCGCGCTCGAGCGCGACGTTGTTCAAGTTGCCCATGTCGTTCCTTTCGGGTTACTGCCCTGTGGGCTATGCGAGCTCGTCGGCAATAGCTGCGACCTGCTCGGCCGTTTCGCACGAATACACGCGAACGTCGCTCAGCGTACGCTTGACCAGGCCCGACAGCGTTTTGCCGGGGCCGACCTCAATAAACGTGTCGATGCCTTGATCCTGCAGAGCATGCAGCGTGTCGACCCAGCGCACGGCATGACTCACCTGGTTGGTCAGCACCTCCGATGCCGCCTGCGGGTCGGCCGGATAGGGCGCCGCCGTCATATTTGCCATAACAGGAATGAGCAACGAGGACGGCGCGTGACCGGCATCGATATATGCAGCAAGGCCACAGGTCGCCTCGGCCATATAGGGGCTATGGAATGCACCCGACACCGCGACCTTCATGGCCCGGCCACCAGCCTCTTTTACCAGGACGTCGAGGGTCTGCAACGCATCGGGCGCTCCGGCCACAACCGTCTGCTGGGGGCTGTTGTAGTTGACCGGCCAGCAGTCCTCGCCTGCCTGTTTTGCCAGGCCCTCAACTTGCGCTGCATCGAGCTTGATGACGGCGCGCATGCCGCCGGGGTGACGCTCGGCCGCCGTGGCCATAAGCGCCGCGCGCTCACACACGAGCTCAAAGCCCGCTCGCGTATCGAATGCCCCCGCAAAGGTGAGCGCGGCGACCTCGCCCAGCGAGAATCCCGCACAAGCGGCAGGCACCACGCCGCGCTCACGCAGGGCGACGGCAACAGCCAAGTCGTGCACGAACACGCAAGGCTGCGTGTTCTCGGTCTGCGAGAGCTCCTCTTTCGAGGCGCTCCGGCACTGCTCACTGGTTCCCGGACGCACCTCATCGGCAATGGCGAACACCTCGGCAGCCGCCGGTGATGCCTCGATGAGATCGACGCCCATCACGGGATGCTGGGCACCCTGACCGGCAAACAGAAACGCTACGCTACCCATGCGGACGCACCCTTCAGGACATGCTCGGCGCCATCGACCAGATCGTCGACGATTTCGCGTGCGCTCTGGCGTTCGTTGACCATGCCGGCAATCTGTCCGCACAAATACGAACCCTCTTCGTAATTACCGTCCTTTGCGGCTTTACGAAGCGCGCCCGTGCCCATGGCCCCAAGCTCCTCGGGGCTTGCGCCCGCCGCCTCGTTCTTGGCATACGCGTTGGTGAAGGGGCTCTTGAGGGCGCGAACCGGATGTCCCGTCGAGCGACCGGTCGCACGCGTCGACATGTCGCCTGCCTTGAGCACCAGCTCTTTGTACTGTTCGGATACGGTGCACTCGTTTGCGACCAGAAAGCGTGTTCCCACCTGGACGCCGGCAGCGCCGAGCATAAAGGCGGCCGCCACACCGCGGCCATCGGCGATGCCGCCAGCTGCAACCACGGGAATATCGACCGCATCGACAACCTGCGGCACCAGCGCCATCGTCGAGGTCTCTCCAATATGGCCGCCTGATTCGGTGCCCTCGGCAACCACGGCAGTTGCTCCGCGACGCGCCACGAGACGCGCCAGCGCCACCGAAGCCACGACGGGTATGACCTTGATGCCTGCATCGTTCCAGGCCTTCATGTACTTGGTGGGATTGCCGGCGCCGGTCACCACAACGGGCACCCGCTCATCGATCACCACTTGTGCGACCTCGTCGACAAACGGGCTCATGAGCATAACGTTGACGCCAAAGGGCTTATCCGTCTTGGCGCGCAGCTCGTGAATCTGATCGCGCAGCCAGTTTGCGTCGGCATTCATGGCCGCGATAATGCCTAAGCCGCCCGCCTCGGACACGGCAGATGCCAGCGAGGCATCGGCAATCCAGGCCATGCCACCCTGGAACACGGGTTTTTCGATGCCGAGCAGATCGCAGAGAGGAGACTTGAGCATCACTACTTCTCCAATGCCGCCTCGACCGTATCGACGAACTCGCCGACCGTCTTGGGGTTCTCCTCGGTATCGAGCTCAATGCCAAACTCGTCCTCGACGGCAACGAGGATCTCGACGGTACCCAGGCTGTCGAGGCCAATCTCCTCGAGCGTGGACTCGGGCTTCATCTCGACATCGTCAAGACCGGCGGTCTCGCGGATAACGTCGCAAACGCGCTCGAAGGTCTTCTGATCTGCCATGGTGTTTCTCCTTTTTGTTTTGCCCCTGGGGCGTTTTTATTACCTATGTGCGACTGCTTCCAACGAAGCAGATAGCCACCTATATCCAGACCGGCGCCAAATCCAACGAGGGCGATGGTGTCGCCCGTGTGAAGTGCACCGGCGTTTGCCAGCCGGTCGAGGGCAAGCGGAATGCATGCGCTCGAAATGTTGCCGGTCTCGCGCAACGTGCGAACCACACGGTCGTCCGGCACGCCCAGACGCTTGACCGCCTGGCTCAGGATTCGTTCGTTAGCCTGATGGAATACAAAATGATCGATGTCTTCGACCGAAATGCCCGCATCGATCGCAAGCTTATGGACCGTGTCGCAGATGGCGTTGACGCCGAACTTGAACACGCGGCGGCCATTCATGAACAGCACGCTCGCGCTATCTGCGGAAGCCTTAAACGGCGAGGTGCCGACCAGACCGGGAACGCGCAACGTCTCGACGTCGGGCGCCGTCGAAAGCTCAACGGCAAGGGGACTGTCTCCCCCAGCCTCAATCACTGCGGCGCCTGCCCCATCGCCAAAGAGCACACAGGTGGCACGGTCGGTCCAGTCGAGCGCGCGCGTCATCTGCTCGGCAGCAACGACAAGCACGCGCTCGGCGCGACCGCGGGCGATATAGCCCTCGGCGACATCGAGCGCAAATACGAAGCCGGCACAAGCCGCCGAGACATCGAAGGCAGGACACGTCGCGCCTAGTCGCTCAGCAACGGCACACGCCTCAGCGGGAACAAGGTGGTCACCTGTCGTCGTCGAGCAGACGATCAGATCCAGCTGGCTCGCGTCGATTCCGGACACCTGGAGTGCCCGCTCACTCGCCGCTACGGCAAGGTCGTCAAGTGACTCGGTGGTGCAGACGTGGCGGCTCTTGATACCGGTGCGGGTAAAAATCCACTCATCCGAGGTATCGAGGAACTCAGACAGCTCGTCATTGGAAACACTGCGCTCAGGAAGCGCCGAGCCTGTTCCAAGAATCGTGAAACCCATCACTAGCCTCCTTTGAGTTGTTGACGTGTTTACATCGACCAAGAGAGGATAGCGCATTTTAGTCGTTGTTGACGTGTTAACATTAAATTGGCCAAATGCGACAAAGGCTTCACATTGTGTCTATCTCTCGACACCATTAAGCGATTGCCTTATTAACTTAGGAGGTAGCAACCATTATGGATGCCAAATTAACGATAGTCGACGTAACCGGATCGACCAACGATGACCTGCTCGAAGCAGGAAAACAGGGAGCGCCGCACGGCACAGGACTTGCCGCCCGGGCTCAGACAGCAGGACGCGGTCGGCGCGGGCACAAGTGGGACTCAACCGTCGGCAACTTATTGCTTTCGATTGTCCTGCGCCCATGCGTTAATCCTGCAAAGTTCTCTGGTCTTGCCGCCGTCAGCGGCCTAGCGGTGCTCGAGGCACTCGAAAAACAGGGTCTTGCAAACGAGATTGGCCTCAAATGGCCCAACGACCTGGTCGCGCGTGGACGCAAACTCGGCGGCATTCTGGTCGAGGCCGCACGCGATAACGAAGGCAAACCTTTCGCCGTCTGCGGTATTGGCGTCAATGTGAACTATGCGCCCCAAGAGGTGCCCGATGGCGGCCTGCCGGCAATCGGTCTCTCGGATCTCAACGAGAACGTTCCCGCCGTCGACATGCTCCTCGATGAGGTCTATCACGCAGTTATAGACGCTGTAGATGCCTGGGCAGAACGCCTCAACGCCAAGGAAGAAGACGCCGGTCCGCTCGCGCCCGTCCACGCCGAATATATCGCTCATCTCAATTGGATTGGGAAGCACGTTATCGCCCGCTCCCCCGCTGGAGACGAGCTGGCACGAGGCATATTTAGAACGGTCGACGATTGCGGCCGCGCATGCATTGAGACCGAGAGCGGCTTGTGCGTCTTCCACTTCGAAGAAGCATCCTTGCGCCCCCTGAGCGAATAGGGCGCCGCAGCCGTCGGCTCGGCAGACGAATTCGCTATCCCAAAATCTAAACTCAAAACAAAAGGGCCCCGCTACCGTAACGGCAGCGGGGCCCTTTAAGCTATGAGCGATATCGCTTAGAGCTTGATGTCGATGTCGACGCCAGCGGGAAGGTCGAGACGCATGAGCGAATCAACGGTGCCCGAGGTGGGGTCGAGGATGTCGATGAGGCGCTTGTGAGTGCGCATCTCGAACTGCTCACGGGAGTCCTTGTTCACGTGCGGCGAGCGGATAACCGTGTACAGGTTGCGCTCGGTGGGCAGGGGGACAGGACCGGAAACGCGAGCGCCGGTCTTCTGAGCGGTCTCGACGATGAGCTTCGCGGACTGATCGACGACCTCGTGATCATAGCCCTTGAGGCGAATGCGGATCTTCTGGGTAGCCAACTTAAACCTCCAAAGAGTGCGAGAGACGTTCTCGCGGATTACGTAACAGGGAGCTCGAACTTAGGCGTTCTTGCTCATGACCTCGTCCACGATGGACTTGGGCGCGGGCTCATAAGAGTCGAACTGCATCGTGTAGGATGCACGGCCCTGGGTCTGGGAGCGAAGGTCGGTAGCGTAACCGAACATCTCGCCCAGCGGCACCTTGGCACGGATGAGCTTGCTGTTCTTGCGATCCTCCATGCCCTCGATCTTGCCGCGGCGACCGGAGAGGTTGCCCATAACGTCGCCCATGTACTGCTCGGGGGTCTCGACCTCGACAGCCATGATCGGCTCGAGCAGCTGCGGGTCAGACTTCTTGAGGGCGTCCTTGATAGCCATGGAACCGGCGATCTTGAAGGCGGCCTCGGAGGAGTCGACCTCGTGGTAAGAACCGTCGAACAGGGTGACCTTAACGTCGAGGACCGGGAAGCCGGCGATTACACCGGTGTTCAGGGCCTCCTGGATGCCCTTGTCGATGGACGGGATGTACTCCTTGGGCACGACGCCGCCGACGATAGCGTTGACGAACTCGTAGCCGAAGCCCTCCTCCATCTTCTCGAGCTTGATGACGGCGTGGCCGTACTGACCGCGACCGCCGGACTGACGGACGAACTTGCCCTCAGCCTTCTCGACGTCGTGACCAGCGGTCTCGCGGTAGGCAACCTGGGGCTTACCAACGTTAGCGTCAACCTTGAACTCGCGGAGCAGACGGTCGACGATGATCTCGAGGTGCAGCTCGCCCATGCCGGCGATGATGGTCTGGCCGGTCTCGTGGTTGGTGGACACCTGGAAGGTCGGGTCCTCCTCGGCGAGCTTGGTCAGAGCCAGGGACATCTTGTCCTGCTCGGCCTTGGTCTTGGGCTCGATGGCAACGTCGATAACGGGCTTAGCGAACTCGATCTTCTCGAGGACGATCTCCTTGCCCTCTTCGCACAGGGTGTCACCGGTGGTGGAGTTCTTGAAGCCGACGCAAGCGACGATGTCGCCGGCGGCAGCGTCGTCACGGTCGATACGCTCGGCGGCGTTCATCTCGAGGATGCGGCCGAGGCGCTCGCGCTGACCGTTGGAAGCGTTGACCACGTAGGAGCCGGACTCGGCACGGCCGGAGTAAACGCGGACATAGGTGAGCTTACCGACGAACGGGTCGGTCATGATCTTGAAGACCAGGCCGGAGAAGGGCTCGTCGAAGGAAGGATGACGCTGAATCTCCTCGCCGGTGTCCGGATCGGTACCGGTGACGGCCTCAACGTCGAGCGGGCTGGGCAGGTAGTCGACGACAGCGTCGAGCAGCTCCTGAACGCCCTTGTTCTTGTAGGCGGAACCCACGAAGACGAGGTTGAGCTCGTTGGCCAGAACGCCCTTGCGCAGAGCAGCCTTAAGCTCCTCGACGGTGAAGTCCTCCTCCATGAGGATCTTCTCCATGAGCTCGTCGTCAAAGCTGGCAGCAGCGTCAAGGAGCTCCTCGCGCTTGGTGGCAGCAATGTCGGCAAACTCAGCCGGGATCTCGTCCATCGGCTCGGGGTAGGTCATACCCTTCTCGTCGGCCTTGAAGTCCCATGCAGTCATGGTGACCAGGTCGATGACGCCCCAGAAGTTGTCCTCGGCGCCCATCGGGACCTGAGCGGCCACGGCGTTAGCGTCGAGACGATCCTTCATGGTCTCGATAGCGTTGAAGAAGTCAGCGCCCACGCGGTCATACTTGTTGATGAAGGCGATGCGGGGGACGTTGAAGGTGGAAGCCTGACGCCAAACGGTCTCAGACTGGGGCTGAACGCCGGCAACGGCGTCGAAGACGGCGACAGCGCCATCGAGGACGCGCAGGCAGCGCTCGACCTCGGCGGTGAAGTCAACGTGGCCCGGGGTGTCGATGATCTGGATGCGGTAGTCCTTACCGTCCTTGTTCCAGAAGCACGTGGTAGCAGCGGAGGTAATGGTTACGCCGCGCTCCTGCTCCTGAACCATCCAGTCCATGGTGGCAGCGCCCTCATGGACCTCACCGATCTTGTGGGTCTTACCGGTGTAGTAAAGAATACGCTCGGTCGTGGTGGTCTTACCGGCATCGATGTGGGCCATGATGCCGATGTTACGGGTATCGGAAAGCTTGTACTTAGGCTTAGCCATGTTAGTTCCTTACCTTAACTTACCAACGATAGTGAGAGAACGCGCGGTTGGCCTCGGCCATCTTGAAGACGTCCTCACGCTTCTTGACGGAAGCGCCCAGGCCGTTGGAAGCGTCGAGGATCTCGTTGGCGAGACGCTCGGCCATAGTCTTCTCCTTGCGAGCGCGGGAGAAGTTGACGATCCAGCGGATACCCAGAGCGGTGGAACGACGGGAGTTGACCTCCATCGGGACCTGATAGGTAGCGCCACCGACACGCTTGGGCTTAACCTCGAGCGTGGGCTTGACGTTGTCCATAGCCTTCTTGAAGGTAGCGAGAGCGTCGCCACCCTCGGACTTCTCGGCAACGATCTCGAAAGCGGTGTAAACGATGCGCTCAGCGGTGGCCTTCTTGCCGTCAAGAAGGACCTTGTTGATGAGCTGAGTCACCAGGCGGTTGTTGTAAACGGCGTCAGGCTGAACCTCACGACGATTAGCTGCTGCACGACGCGGCATGTGAAATCTCCTTAAGTGTCTACCGTGCGGCGCTTAGGCGGCACACAGCGAAAGTATCAAAACGTTATCTGGCTTATTTGGCCTTGGGGCGCTTAGCACCGTACTTGGAACGGGCCTGCATACGGTTCTGGACCGGAGCAGCGTCGTAGGCGCCACGGATGACGTGATAACGGACACCAGGGAGGTCACGGACACGACCGCCGCGGACGAGCACGATGGAGTGCTCCTGCAGGTTGTGGCCCTCACCCGGGATGTAAGCAGTAACTTCGATGCCGTTGACGAGGCGAACACGGGCAACCTTACGAAGAGCCGAGTTCGGCTTCTTGGGGCTCGTGGTGAAGACGCGGGTGCACACGCCGCGCTTCTGGGAGTTGTGCTGCAGAGCAGCGTTCTTGGACTTCTTGGGCACGGAACGACGGCCCTGGCGAACCAGCTGGTTAATAGTAGGCAAAGCGTACTCCTTCTCGAATGATTCCAGCTTTCTGTAAAGTGCAACGGCTTGAATCGAGGGGTCAGCATCCCCCTACGAAACACGCAGTTCGATAGGATACGTGGCGTTAGCTGTGCCGTCAACAGACCACGCCGCCGGGCGTATCCCAAAATGAGCATATTTCCGCAAAGCCTACACAAAAGGAATCCCCTTCTGTGCGCGGGGGCGGCCGCCCGGACCGGGAATCCGATGCGCTCGTCGGGGCAACGTTACCTGCCAAAAAGGGACAGGTTTATTTTGGTCGGTTTTATCTGGGGAAACGTCGCGCTCCAGCGGTAATCTGCTCTCATCTGTCGCATGGAAATCGGCGGCGTTTCCATTTAACGCAAAAGAGGCCGCTTCCCTTAGTAGGAAGCGGCCTCAGACCTTACGAATAGACGATAGTAAAGGACTCTTCCGTTTCGGTCTCTCCTGTTGACGTGCACCTCGTGCCCTCAAGCGTTACTGAGACCACTTGGTCGACATCAATCAACTTCGTTGGCACCCAGATGTTCTCTCCGCTATTGCGCGTATAAGAAAAATATAAGTTGAACGCCCCTGCGTCGTCATCTTCGATAATCTGCTCCGATCCATCCTTGTAGGTAACCGTCAACTTCTTCGTGACTGCGTCAATGCCCAAATCATCGATGTGTGTCTGGATAGAAAACGGGCTGATCTCGAGAGGCGAGTCATCGGAGCGGAGTTCCTTTGTATCGACGTACGCTCCAACGCTTAACTCGGGCGTCGATGCCTCGAACGGCTTCGCATCCTCGCCTTCGCCCTCGGTCCACGAGATATTCCAGGTGACCGCATGTTGAAAACCTCGCTCGCGATCCATAGAAGCAAAGTACATCGTGCCATTAATGACAGTATCGCTTGATGTGTCCTTATCAATGGTGCAGCGTGTGTCAGCCCATTCCTCGCCGAAGTTCATGCCGGGCGTGCCGATGCCTTGTTCTTCTTCACCATAGAGAACAAGTTCGCCAGTCTCTGCTGCCGGCTTGTAGTAGTTAACACCATTTGGATTGGATAGCGTAAACGTCACAGCACCGCAGCCGTTTTGGTCGATTGCCATCTCATGGATATCGAGCGTATAGCCGTTGCCCTCGACGGACAGATTAACCTCCTGGACTGCACCCTCCAGGCTTTGGGGCGCGATGCCATCACCAAACTCTCTGGTGTAGGTATATTTAGTCCCCGATGAGCCGCCGTTTGTCCAGGTAATGGAATCCCCGTTGCCGTGGTTTCCCCAGGCTGAGGCAAAATAGCTGGAATTGATAACGGCGTAGGCGACCCCTCCGGTCGCCAACACTCCGACAAGACACCCGATAACCGCAACATAGAGGGGCTTAGCATGACCCCTTTTGCGAAGCGGCTCGCCTTCAGCTGCATTAAGAACGCGATCGGCAAGATCGCTATCGGCTTGGATGGACTCGAAGGCCTGCTTGATTTGATTGGATTTCACGGTCGCCCTCCTCTAGGATGAATTTGAGCTTCGATCGACCGCGAGCTAAACGCGTTCGAACGGTCGCGGCTGGCACATGCAGTAACTCGGCAATCTCTGAGGTCGAAAAGCCCAGATAGTAATAGAGCACGATGGGGACGCGGAATCGCTCCGGAAGTCGCATAACGTCTGACAGGACCACCTTGGTCTCCTCCTGCGCCGTCGAAAGCGAATCGGCCAGGTTCTCAATATCCTCCACACGCCTCCATGGCTTTCGAAAGAGCGATTTGCATTCATTGATCGTGACCCGGATAAGCCAGCGACGAAGATGCCCCCAACTCTCAAATTGCGTATCGCTTTTGAGCAGCTTAAGAAAGACATCTTGGGCAACATCATCGGCATCGGCGCGATCGCGCAGATACGTCAATGCGATTCGAAACACGACATCCCGGTGATCTTCGACCGCCTGTCTAAATGTTTGTTCTTCCATAATCACCTCCCGGTGACGGTACTGATTCTTGATGAGGTCCTCACCATAGATACGCTCTGGCCGGACGAAATGTTTCAAATTCAAGCAGGAAAACCTACCAAAATAAACCTGTCCCTTATTGGCAAGGGATCAACGGAACGCAACAGGTTGAGCATACGCAAGCGAGCGGCCCCCAGAGCGTACAAGGTGGCATGAAAAAGGCAGGGCATTGACCTTTTGGTCATGCCCTGCCTTTTGAATGACAGATTGTAGCTCTGGGGGCCGCGCAGCGACGGAGGTCGCCGCCGTTCGTTAGAACGGCGGAACTAGTTACTCCTCGTCGTTGTCCTTGGCCTCTTCGGCGTCGTCGGTGTCCACGAGCTGGTTGAGCAGCTCGTCGAGGGAAGCCATGTCCTCGTTGATGGCACCGTTGGCGGGAGCCTTCTTGTCGTCGATCGGGGCGCCCAGGAGCTCCTCGTCAGCGTCGGCGTGATGCGTCGGCGCGGCGGAGGTGCCCAGCAGGATGTCGTCCGGACCGTCGGGGCTAAAGACCATCTGCAGAAGCTGCGAGAGGTCTTCCTCGTCGGCAACGTCGTCGTTGTTCTCGAGGATGTAGAGCAGGTCGTGGGCCTCGAGGCCATCACGGAGCTCCTCGATCGCCTTGGCACCGATGCCATCGATGCGCAGCAGATCCTCCTCGGACTTGCCGACCAGGTCGCCGACCGTCTCGATGCCGACCTCGCTGAACTTGTTGGTCCAGCGCTGCGACACGCCCAGGTCATCGAACAGGTACAGGCGAGCCTTCTCGGCGGAGATGGTGTGGCCGTTGCGGGTGAACGAACCGTCAGCACCACCGAACTCGTCGTAGCCGGCCCAGTCGAGCTGCTGCGGGAGCTGCTCGTCCAGGTCCTTGAGCTCCACAGGAGCCCACTCGGGCAGCGACTTGGCGTTGGGCGAAGCCGGGCCGTCGATGTCGACATAGCCATCGGCCGTGCGATACGTCAGCTTGGCGTTGGCGTACGGCTTGAGGCCAGTACCAGCCGGGATCTTCTTACCGACGATGACGTTGGACTTAAGGTCGAGCAGGTGGTCGACCTTGCCCTCGATGGCAGCCTCGGTAAGGACGCCGGCGGTGCGGATGAACGAAGCGCTCGACAGCCAGGAGTCGATGTTGGACGCGACCTTGAGCGTACCCAGGATGACGGGCTCGGCCACGGGAGCCTGACCGCCCAGACGGGCAACGCGCTCGACCTCGTCGGCGAACTCATAGCGGTCGACGTACTGACCAAGCAGGTACTTGGAGTCGCCGGGGTTGGTGATCTGAACGCGACGCAGCATCTGACGTGCGAGCACCTCGATGTGCTTGTCGTTCAGGTCGACGCCCTGGCTGGTGTAGACGTCCTTAACGCTCTCGACGAAGGTGTGCATCGTCGACTCGATGTCGGTCAGCTTGCGCAGGTTGCGGAAGTTGACGAAGCCCTTGGTGATCTGGTCGCCGGCGCGAACCTCGCAGCCGTCCTCGATCTCGGGCATAAAGCGCACCGAAGCGGGGACGCGACGCTCGTCGAGGACACGGGTGTGATCCTCGGAGTCGGTGAGCGTCAGCACGTACTCGGACTTCTCGGGCTTAATCGAGAGGTGACCGGAGTACGGAGCCAGCTCGGCCTCGCGACCCAGAATCTTCTCGTTGACGTTGCCGACGATATCGAACATACGGCTGACCGTAGGCAGACCCTGCGTAATATCGTCGACGCCAGCGACACCGCCGGAGTGAATGGTACGCATCGTAAGCTGTGTACCGGGCTCGCCGATGGACTGGGCGGCAATAATGCCGACGGCAGTACCGATGGCGACCGGACGACGGGTGGAAAGATCCCAGCCGTAGCACTTCTGGCACACGCCGTACTTGGAGCGGCAGGTGAGCAGCGCACGGAGCTTGACCTTCTTGAGGCCCGCATCGACCATCTTCTGGATGTCGGCGACCTTCTCGATGTAGCCGTCCTGCTCAAAGAGCACGGTGCCATCGGGAGCCACGACGTCCTCGATGAAGCAACGGCCGACGAGGTCAGTGTTGAGGTCGGTGGTGCCGGGGATGATGAGGTTGTAGGTGACGCCCTCGTGCGTACCGCAGTCCTCCTCGCGGACGATGACGTCCTGGGCCACGTCGACCAGACGACGGGTCAGGTAACCAGAGTCCGAGGTGTGGGATGCGGTATCGACCAGGCCCTTACGGGCGCCGTAAGTCGAAATGAAGTACTCGAGCGGCAGCAGGCCCTCGCGGAAGTTCGCCTTAATGGGAAGGTCGATCGTCTCGCCGGACATGTCTGCCATCAGGCCACGCATGCCGCCGAGCTGACGCAGCTGGGTCTTAGAACCACGGGCGCCGGAGTCGGCCATCATGTAGAGCGGGTTCTCCTCGTCGAACATGTCGAGCATGAGCGCTGCAACCTTATCGGTACAAGCGGTCCACTCGTTAACGACTTCGATGTGGCGCTCCGTCTCGTTGATGAAGCCCTCCTCGAAGTACTCGTTGATCTGGTCGACGTTGGCCTGGGCGCGGTCGAGCAGCTCCTGCTTCTCGGCAGGGATAAGAGCGTCCCACACCGAGATGGTGAGGCCGGCGCGGGTAGCGTAGTGGAAGCCGGAGTACTTGATGGCGTCGAGGATCGGGCCGACCTTGGCCTCGGGGTAACGATCGCAGCAGTCGGCAACCAGCTTGGCCACATCGCCCTTGACCATCTTGTAGTTCATGAACTCATAGTCTTCGGGCAGGCACTGGCGGTTGAAGATGATGCGGCCGATAGAGGTCTCGAAGCGCGCGGTCTTGTTGCCGGTGACGTCGTAGTCGACAAACTCGTTCTTGCCGTTCTTAACGCGGAAGATACGGGTGCCGTCCTCGTTGATGACGTTGGCATCGGCAGCGGACACGCGGACCTGGATCTTGGCCTGCATGTCGACCTCGGAGCGGCAGTCATAGGCGTGCAGCGCGTCGTCAAAGCTCGAGAACACGTGGTTCTCACCCGGCAGACCCTCGCGAACCTGGGTGAGGTAGTACACACCGATGATCATGTCCTGCGAAGGGATGTTGACCGGCTTGCCGGATGCCGGCGAGCGCAGGTTGTTCGCAGAGAGCATGAGCACGCGGGCCTCGGCCTGAGCCTGGCTGGACAGCGGCACGTGGACAGACATCTGGTCGCCGTCGAAGTCGGCGTTGAAGGGCGAGCAGACCAGCGGATGCAGGTGGATAGCCTTGCCCTCGACCAGCACCGGCTCAAAGGCCTGGATGGACAGACGGTGCAGGGTCGGTGCACGGTTGAGCAGCACGACGCGGCCGTCGATGACCTCTTCGAGGATGTCCCACACAAAGGTGGCACCGCGGTCGATAGCGCGCTTGGCGCCCTTGATGTTCTCGACCTTGCCAAGCTCGACCAGGCGCTTCATGACGAAGGGCTTGAAGAGCTCCAGCGCCATGGTCTTGGGCAGACCGCACTGGTGCAGCAGCAGCTTGGGGTCGGTAACGATTACCGAACGGCCGGAGTAGTCGACACGCTTACCCAGCAGGTTCTGACGGAAACGACCCTGCTTGCCCTTGAGGGCCTCGGCGAGCGACTTGAGCGGGCGACCGCCACGGCCAGAGACCGGGCGACCACGACGGCCGTTGTCGAACAGGGCGTCCACGGACTCCTGGAGCATGCGCTTCTCGTTGTTCACGATGATCGCAGGGGCGTCCAGGTCGAGCAGGCGCTTGAGTCGGTTGTTACGGTTGATCACGCGACGGTACAGGTCGTTGAGGTCGGACGCGGCGAAACGGCCACCGTCAAGCTGGACCATCGGGCGCAAATCGGGCGGAATGACCGGAATGACGTCCAGGATCATGTTCGCGGGGCTGTTGCCGCCCTTCAGGAAGGCGTCAACGACCTCGAGGCGCTTAACGGCCTTCTCGCGCTTCTGCTTCTGGGAGTCCTCGTCGGCGATGATGGCCTTGAGCTTCTCGGCCTCGGAGGGGAGGTCGATGGCAGCGAGCAGGTCGCGGACGGCCTCGGCACCCATGCCGCCCTTGAAGTACATGGAGTAGTAACGGGTCATCTCACGGAACAGCGGCTCATCGGAAATGAGGTCGCGCTCGCTGAGCTTCATGAAGGCGTTGAAGGCGTCCGTGCGGAGCTGCTTCTCGTCCTTGCACTCTTCCTCGATGTCGACGATGCCAGAGGCGATCTCCTCGGGGGTCAGTGGCTCCTCGTCGGAGAACTCGTCAAAGTTCTCGGGGTTGCCCTGCTCCTTGAGGGACTCGATCTGGCGGGCGCACTCGGCATCGATCTCTTCCAGATCGGCGGCGAGCTCCTCGCGCAGGTCGTCGGCGTCGGCCTCGCGGGCCTCATAGTCAACCTCGGTGATGATGTAGCTGGCGAAGTACAGAACCTTCTCGAGGTCCTTGGACTTGATGTCGAGCATACGGCTCATCGGGAAGCTCGTGGGGCTCTTGAAGTACCAGATGTGGGACACGGGAGCGGCGAGCTCGATGTGACCCATGCGGTCGCGACGCACCTTGGCCGAGGTGACCTCGACGCCGCAGCGCTCGCAGACGATGCCCTTAAAGCGGATGCCCTTGTACTTGCCGCAGGAGCACTCCCAGTCCTTGGCGGGACCGAAGATCTTCTCGCAGAACAGGCCGTCCTTCTCGGGCTTGAGGGTACGGTAATTGATGGTCTCCGGCTTCTTGACCTCACCGTGCGACCAGGAACGGATCTGGTCGGCGGAGGCAAGGGAGATCTTTACCGAGTCAAAATCAGTAGCTTCGAAATCTGCCACAGTCAACTACTCCTTATCAGTGGTCGTGGCGGCGACAGCCTCGGGTGCCTCGGCGGTCTCGGCATCCTCGGCCTCGACGTCGGCGTCAACGCCGGCGAGCGCAGCCAGGTCGTCGAGAGCGGAGGTCTCCTCGGCGGTCACAGGGGCGGAGGCGTCCTCGTCGGCATCGTGCATGGGCTCGATGTCCAGTGCGAGGGAGCGAATCTCCTTGACGAGAACCTTGAAGGACTCGGGGATACCCGGGACAGGAACGTTCTCGCCCTTGACGATGGACTCGTAGGTCTTGACGCGGCCCACGGTATCGTCGGACTTGACGGTCAGGATCTCCTGCAGGACGTTGGAAGCACCGTAAGCGTACAGTGCCCAAACTTCCATCTCGCCGAAGCGCTGGCCGCCGAACTGGGCCTTGCCGCCCAGAGGCTGCTGGGTAACCAGGCTGTAAGGGCCAGTCGAACGGGCGTGGATCTTGTCGTCGACCATGTGGCCGAGCTTGAGGATGTAGGACGTACCCACGGTAATGGGCTCGCGGAACTCCTCGCCGGTGCGGCCGTCGAACAGACGGGTCTTGCCGCGCTCATCAAGCTGGGTGACGAACTCGGGGCGCATGTGATCGCCAAAGGCAGCGGTGGCCTTGTTGAGCATGTTCTTGTTGGCACGACGGATGACCTCGGCGATCTCGTCCTCCTTGGCGCCGTCGAAGACGGGCGTCGCGGTGAAGAACGGACCGGGGACGTACTTGTCGGAGTCGGCCTGCTCGGTATCCCAACCGCAGGCAGCGGCCCAGCCGAGGTGGCACTCGAGCAGCTGGCCGACGTTCATACGCGAAGGAACGCCCAGCGGGTTGAGGATAACGTCGATCGGGGTACCGTCAGCCATGTAGGGCATGTCCTCGACCGGCAGAACGTTACAAATAACACCCTTGTTGCCGTGGCGGCCGGCAATCTTATCGCCCTGCTGGATCTTACGACGCTGGGCGACGTAGACGCGCACCTGCTCGTTGACGCCGGGGGCCAGGTCGTCGCCGTTCTCGCGGCTAAAGCGGACGACGTCGATGACGCGGCCGTAAGCGCCGTGAGGCATCTTAAGGGAGGTGTCGCGGACGTCGTGGGCCTTGGCACCGAAGATGGCGCGCAGCAGGCGCTCCTCGGCGGTCAGAGCGCTCTCGCCCTTAGGCGTGACCTTGCCGACCAGGATGTCGCCAGGGCCGACCTCGGCGCCGATGCGGATGATGCCGTCCTCGTCGAGGTTGGCAAGCATGTCCTCGGAGAGGTTCGGGATCTCGCGGGTGATCTCCTCGGGGCCGAGCTTGGTGTCGCGGGCGTCGATCTCGTGACGGGTGATGTTGATGGTCGTCAGCAGGTCCTCGGCCACCAGGCGCTCGGACACGACGATACCGTCCTCGTAGTTAAAGCCTTCCCACGGCATATAGGCCACGGTGAGGTTCTGGCCCAGTGCGAGCTCGCCGTGATCGGTCGAGGGACCGTCGGCCAGAGGCTCGCCCTGCTCAACGGTGTCACCGACGCGAACGAGCGGACGGTGGTTGATGCAGGTGGACTGGTTGGAGCGCTGGTACTTGGCCAGGTGATACTCATCCATGCCGCCGGCATGCTTGACGATGATCTTGGCGGCGTCGGCAAAGATGACCTCACCGGCGTTCTTGGCCAGGGTGACCTCGCCGGAGTCCAGGGCGGCGCGACGCTCCATGCCGGTACCGACATAGGGAGCGGCGGGGTGAACCAGCGGCACGGCCTGACGCTGCATGTTAGCGCCCATCAGCGTACGCTTGGCGTCGTCGTGCTCCAGGAACGGAATCAGCGTGGCTGCGACGGAGAGCATCTGACGCGGCGAGACGTCCATGTAGTCGACGTCCTCGACGGGCACGTCGGCGGGAGCGCCGAAGGAGCCGTCGAAGTCGCGGGTACGGGCGATCACGGTGTGCGGACGGACGATCTTGCCCTCGGCATCGGTCGTGATGAACTCGTTGGTCTTGGGATCGAGCGGCGTGTTGGCCGGCGCGATGACGTGCTTCTCTTCCTCGTCAGCGGTCATCCAGTCGATCTGGTCGGTGGCAACGCCGTTCTCGACGCGACGGAACGGGGCCTCGATGAAGCCATACTCGTTAACGCGGGCGTAGAGGGCGAGCGAGCCGATCAGGCCGATGTTGGGGCCTTCGGGGGTCTCGATCGGGCACATGCGGCTGTAGTGCGAATTGTGAACGTCGCGGACGGCCGTCGGCACGTTGGTGCGGCGGCTGGAGCCGGACTTGTGGCCGGCAAGACCACCAGGGCCGAGTGCGGACAGACGGCGCTTGTGGGTCAGACCGGTCAGGGGGTTCGCCTGGTCCATGAACTGCGAGAGCTGCGAGGAACCGAAGAACTCCTTGATGGAGGCCACGATCGGGCGGATGTTGATGAGCGACTGCGGGGTGATCTCGTCGATGTCCTGGGAGCTCATGCGCTCGCGGACGACGCGCTCCATACGGCTCATGCCGATACGGAACTGGTTGGCGACGAGCTCGCCGACGGTACGGATGCGGCGGTTGCCGAAGTGGTCGATGTCGTCGACCTTGAAGCCCTGCTCGCCGGCAGCGAGGGACAGGAGGTAGCGCAGCGTCGCGACGATATCCTCGTCGGTAAGCACCGTGACCTCTTCCTCGGTGGTGAGGTTGAGCTTCTTGTTGACCTTGTAACGACCGACGCGGGCCAGGTCGTAGCGCTGCGGGTTAAAGAGCAGACCCTCGAGCAGGCTGCGGGAAGCGTCCACGGTGGGAGGCTCGCCCGGGCGCAGGCGACGGTAGATCTCGATGAGGGCGTCCTCGCGAGTGAGGGCGGTATCGCGCTCCAGGGTGCGCTTGATCACATCGGAGTTGCCGAGCAGCTCGATGATGTCGTCGTTGGTGACGGCGATGCCAAGGGCGCGCAGGAACATCGTGGCGCTCTGCTTGCGCTTACGGTCGATGGAGACCATGAGCTGGTCGCGCTTGTCGACCTCAAACTCGAGCCAGGCACCGCGGGACGGGATGATCTGGGCCTTGTAGATCTGCTTGCCCGAATCCATCTCGGAGCTGTAGTACACGCCCGGGGAGCGGACGAGCTGCGAGACGACGATACGCTCGGTACCGTTGATGATGAAGGTGCCCTGATCGGTCATCATGGGGAAGTCGCCCATGAAGACGAGCTGCTCCTTGATCTCGCCGGTCTCCTTGTTGGTGAGACGGACGTCGGTCAGAAGCGGAGCCTGATAGGTCATATCCTTCTCGCGGCACTCCTCGACGGTGTGCGCGGGGTCGCCGAACTGATGCTCGCCGAAGGTAACCTCGAGAACATGGTTCTGGCTCTGGATGGGGCTGGATTCCTTGAACGCCTCACGAAGGCCCTCGTCCTTAAAACGCTCAAAGGATTCCCTTTGAACAGAGATAAGGTTGGGGAGCTCCATGGCCTCCGGGATTTTCCCGAAGCTGACGCGCTTGCGCTCAGTGGCAGTGTATGCGTAGGTCACCAGGTTTTTCCTCCTTCACGGAAATGCTCGGTGGGTTGGCGAGGCATAGCTTCGCCAGTTATCGCAACCTAATAGTTTATCAGCTACCGACCGTTGGGCAAGAAAAGCCTTGACGCGATTGAGTTTTTGGAGTAACAAAGTTTTTCGGCAGAAAACACGCAGGTAGATGTATGTGTATCGAACATCTGTTCATATATTTTCTGTGAACAGAGAGCCAGCAATCGCAGCTCTTATAAAAAACGGGTGCAGACCGAAGTCCGCACCCGTAAATGTCGATGCCCGAAGGCTTATTTGCGCATCAAGCCGCCGCGCTCGTCGATGGCGTCCCAGAAGGCGCTGGCAAAGCGAGGATCGCTTGCGGCCATGAGGGCGTTGGTGGCCATCCAGCCAGACGGAGTGCCGGTGTCGTAGCCCGAGAGCGGGTCGATGACGACAGCGTACATGGCCTCGCGATCGAGCGAGCGGGCCATGGCGTCGGTGAGCTGGATCTCGCCGCCCTTGCCGGCCTGCTGATCGGCGAGCAGGTCCATGACCAGCGGGCTCAGCAGGTAGCGACCGACGATGTACAGGTTGGACGGAGCCGCCTCGGGAGCGGGCTTCTCGACCAGACCGCCGATGCGCCAAACGGCACCGGGCTCGTCGTCGGCAGCATTCTCGAAGCCCTCGAGAGAGCCCACGCGATCGCCGGCGATGACGCCATAGCGGCTGACTTCCTCGGGAGCGCACGCGGCAACGGCGATAACCGAAGCGCCACCGTGCTCCTTGGAGACGGCGAGCATCTTGTCGCAGATGTCACGGTTGGGCACAACGTAGTCGCCCAGAAGAACCAGGAAGTTCTCCCCCGCCACGGCGTCGGCAGCAGAGCGAATAGCATGGCCGAGGCCCTTGGGCTCGTACTGATAACGGAAGTCGACCGGCATACCGCCCGCATGGGCGACGGCGTCGGCGTAGGCGTCCTTACCGCGCTCGCGCAGCAGATTCTCGAGCGAGCGATCGGGCTGGAAGTAGCTCAGCAGCTCGGGCTTACCGGGAGAGGTAACGATGATGGCGTCATCGACCTCCTCGGGGTCGAGCGCCTCCTCGACGACATACTGAATGACCGGCTTGTCGAGCACCGGCAGCATCTCTTTGGGCGTGCACTTGGTGCCAGGCAGAAAACGCGTGCCAAGACCGGCGGCGGGGATGATTGCCTTCATGTTATTCAAGGATCCTTTCGCAGGCGCAGAATGCGCCCTGTGCGTGCGGCACGGCGGCCGCAGACCAAATTGCGATACCGAAGTATCTTACCGCCGGAGACATACGTCGCCGTAAGGCAAACGCAATTCTTCAGCAGGTCAACGCAAATTATTGCTCGAATGGTGCAATTTTACGCCCCAGCGGTAACGGGAATGGCACGGCGAAGACAACGATGCTCTGCGTGCCGAGCAATGGGAATGAGGAGCCAAAAACAAAAAAGACGGGGCTCGCATAGCGAGCCCCGTCTGTAAAGAAATCTGGCGAGAAAGCCTGATTACTTGAGGGTGACAGCAGCGCCAGCAGCCTCGAGCTTCTCCTTGGCAGCCTCGGCGTCCTCCTTCTTGGCACCCTCGAGAACAGCCTTGGGAGCGCCCTCGACGACCTCCTTGGCCTCCTTCAGGCCAAGGTTGGTGAGCTCACGGACGGCCTTGATGACCTGGATCTTGTTGTCGCCGAAGCCCTCGAGCACGACGTCAAACTCGGTCTTCTCCTCGGCCTCAGCAGCGCCAGCAGCGGGAGCGGCGACAACGGCAGCAGGAGCAGCGGCGGAAACGCCGAAGGTGTCCTCGATAGCCTTAACGAGCTCGGAAGCCTCGAGAAGGGTCATTTCCTTAAGAGCATCGATGATCTCATCGGTGGTAAGCTTAGCCATTTCTAAGTCCTTTCGGTTTCCGTGTCTGTGCACGGAGATCAGTTAAAACACGGCGCGAATGCGCCAGGGGTGCGGCGTTGCCGCCGCGGGTGAAAACAGCGACTAGGCTGCCTTCTGCTCGGAGACCTGCTGGATCGAACGAGCGAGACCAGAGGAAACGCCGTTGACGCAGACAGCGATGTCGCGAGCGAAACCGGAGATGAGACCGGCGATCTGGCCGAGAAGCTGATCCTTGGTGGGCAGCTCGGCGATAGCCTTAACATCATCAGCGGAAACGGCCTTGCCGTCGGAGATACCGCCCTTGATCTCAAGGACGCCCTTGGACTTAGCGGAGAAGTCCTTAAGGGCCTTAGCGGCCTCGACCGGCTCGGACTCGTAGAACACATAAGCGACGGGGCCGGCGAGGATCTCGTCGAGCTCGGGCTGCTCCTGGTTCTTGAGAGCGATCTTGACCAGGTTGTTCTTGTAGACCTTCATCTCGGCGCCGCACTCGCGAAGCTGATGACGCAGCTCCTGAGCCTGCTTAACCGTCAGACCGTTGTAGTTGACGACGAACAGACCGGCGTTCTCGGCGATACGGGACTCGATCTCTGCAACCTTGTCGATTTTGTACTGCTGGGGCATGAATTACACCTCCTCGAATTCTTTCCGGGCACGGTCCGCCACAAGGACGTGACGGGGGCATGTCCAAAAAGAAAGCCCCCGCGCTGCATGAGCGACGGGGGCGAGAAGACATATCTACTCGACCACCTCGGCTGGCGGGATATCCCATTAAGCTCGCGGGTAAGACCCGTTTGCGCCGGCTGTCTCTGGCAGCGGATTCGTGCGTGAACCGAAAATATTATGGCGGGGACCCCGGCGTCGGTCAACGGAAAACCGGGCTGTACACAATTCCACCATCCGGCCGCGCCGCCAAAGGCCAGGCGCAAGGTTTTCGCTCGGTCAAGTCCTGGCTCGCACGAAGAGCACATTAAGTGCTCTTCGGCTCGTGCGGAATCTACGAAAACC
>UQIH01000008.1 GCA_900541145.1 uncultured Collinsella sp.
CCCGGACATACCCTTCCATGCGTCGCCGCTCATGAACGGCAAGGACCAGTACTCGAGGCTCGACCTGAGGACGCGCAAGATGATGCTCGGCTCGTTCCGCGTCTTCTTCCGCCACATGCCCGTCAAGTACCACACCTTCGCATACGCGACCAAGCAGTTCGCCTCGCTCGACAAGCTCGCGGGGGCGATGCGAAGGGATATCGTGAACTTCCTGTTCGACAACCTCGCGGAGCTGCAATCCTACGATATGGTCAAGGTCTACTACGACAACGGCCAGCGCTCCATCGCCGAGTCGCTGCACCGCGCAATCGAGTACGCGCTGTCGAAGGACGCCGTCGTCTACCGATCGGCGCAGCCTTCCGAGTACCGTCTGTCGCAGGCGGCGGACTATATCTGCACCATGGAGCTCACCGCGATCAAATACGCGGAGCACACCGCCACCGCGACGGACGAGAAGTTTTTCGGCAAGTGGTCCGACTTCAAGAAGGGCATACTGAAGGAGACGCGCAAGAAGCTCGTCTAGAGAGGCGATCGGCCCTTGGCGGAGCGTTTACCGACAATGGAGTCTGTTACGCGGGGGGTTGATAAGGCGCCACTTAGCTGCATAATAGGTTCCAGTTAGAAACCCTCGGGTTTGCGGGGCGGGATCGTGAAAGCGATTCTGCCCTATTTTTTGCCCCTATTTCTTGCATGCCTCAATGGCTTCCGCATTCGCGTCCCATTGGTTCAGAAAGGGTTCGGGGAAATCGTCGAGTTGATTGCGTCCCTCGCGTTTTGCAAAATAGAGCACAAGGCCCTCTAGCTCGAATTACTACATTTAGAACCCCGCCGCTCGTCCATCCCAGCTTGCCCAGAAAGCCCTCCCGCAATGTCCGTGTCCCAACGGATGGGTACCATTTATCAGGGTGCACCTGGGGCAACGGGCTGAAAAACCTGTGCAAGGTCGCTCGCAGAACACGCAACATCAAACACGACAGAAGAGGCGAACGACAGATGCCGGACCCCGGACGACAGCACCGCGGAAGAGAAGCATTCCAACCAAAACTGAACAACTCCAGCCACTAGGCAGGCGCCCGCATGGGCGCCTTTTACTTTTCAAGGACTTAGCTGCGAGCTAAGGCGCGCGGCTCATGGCCGTTTCGTGAAGGCCCGACCAGCTCGACCCACTTCGACCCATCTCCGCTCGCGCCGTGCTCACTTATCGCCATCAGGCGGTTCAATCGTCGCGCAGACGAAAAGGCACACGGTGTCGTGCGGTGTCCTCGCGCGGTGCCGCACGGGAAGATTGGAGGAACCATGGCACGCACAGCCGAATGCGCCGCGCCCGAGGGAAGCCAAGATCGGGACGAATGGATGACGGTGATCGAGATGCAGGAGTACATGAGGGCGAGCCGAAACAAGGCATACGACCTCATCTGGTCGGGCGAGATCAACTCGTACAGGCTCGGAAGGAAGCTCCTGGTTTCGAGGGCGTCAGTGGACGCCTACATCGAGTCGAGGAGCGGGAGGAAATGACGGCGGCGACCGCCCCGGGAGCCGCCCGCGGCCGGGCACGCGAGGGAACCTCGCGACGAGAGGAGCTCGAGGACGACCATGACCAAAAGCATTAGCAGGAGCCAGGTGAGGCCCATCGCATCGGCCAACGCGTTATTCGGCGGCGGCAAGGCTCGCTACTACCTGCTCACACTCGTCTTCCACGACCAGGCAGACAGCATCGCCGAAGCGGTCACGGGCTATGAGACCAAGCTCGCCAGGGCTGACCTCCCCAACATTCCGTTTCACTCCGAGCCTCTCATGAACGGACACAAGGACTTACTGCATGATTCGTGTGTTATAGTTAGATGTCTCTAACTATTTGGGGGCGATAGCAATGCACGAACGCAAGGGCTTCTGGGACAAGAATGCCGGTCGGTACGACCGTTTCATGCGAAAGGACCGGGCGGCGTATGAGAAGATGTATGAGCTGATCAGGCCGGTGGTGAAAGCAAAAACCGTACTGGAGGTTGCCACCGGCACGGGGCTTATCGCAAAGAGCATCGTAAATGCGGCGGCGCACATCGAGGCTACGGACGCTTCTGCAAAGATGATCCTTGAAGCAAAGCGTGACAATCAATCCGCAAAGCTGCACTTTTCCGTACAAGATATGTTCCGCCTGCCCTATGCACAGAAGTCCTTTGATGTGGTGATCGCGTCCAACGCGCTTCACATAGTGCCGCATCCGGAAAAGGCCCTGCAAGAAATCAGGCGGGTGCTGAAGGACGACGGCGTGCTCATCGCGCCAACCTTCACCCACGCGGGGAACTCGGTTTCCGGCAAAGCAAAAGCCCTTTTCATGAGCATGGCGGGATTCCCCCTCCACAGCAGGTGGACAAGCGAGGAATACCTGCGTTTCCTGCGTCAAAACGGCTGGGCGGTGCAGAAAAGCGCGGTGCTGAAGGCCTCGTTCCAGTTGACCTATACGGAATGCACGAAATCGGAGGGGCCAGATGTCGTTCTTTGAAAACACCCGCAAGCCCGTGGGCCTCGGCGGAAAACTTATGGTTGCCATGATGAATCTGGGCCACGGCCCTGTGGCGCGGTGGGGACTTCGATTTCTGCGACTTGCGCCAAATGTCAAAGTGCTGGATTGTGGCTGCGGCGGCGGGGCAAACATGAAACGACTGCTGAAAAAATGCCCGCATGGCGTCGTCAAGGGCATCGACTATTCGCCCGTCAGCGTGGAGAAGGCTAGAAAGCTCAACCGAACTGCAATTCAGGAGGGGCGTTGCGCCGTTCTGCAAGGCAGTGTGGCGGATATGGCGTTTGAGGACGCCATGCGGGCATTTTTGCATCCATCCCGCACATGGCGATAGGCATGACGGCCATAGCGGCTGTGCTGGCGGCAATTACGACAGTTTTTATTCACTGAGGAAGGAACCTATGAAATGTAAAATCGAGAAAAACACCGTGCAGGAGACGCTGATCCTCCCGCTGTATTCCCGGAAGCTGTGTACGGAGCTGTACCCGAACCTTTACAGGGATGAAACAGCGGTTCGTCTGCTCGACCAGATCGACTACGACTTTTCAGAGGCAGAGAAAAACTCCCGCAGTCTGATGCAGCGCTTTGGTGCGCTGGAGGTGGCCATGCGGCAGAGTGATCTTGCTTTCGAGGTGCGGGATTACCTGAAAGGCCACCCTAATGCGGCGGTGGTCAATCTGGGCTGTGGGCTGGACAACACCGGCAGAACCTGCGACAACGGTAGATGCAAGATTTACAATCTGGACTTCCCGGATGTGATCGCCTTGCGGCAGCAGCTACTGCCCGCCGGGGATCGGGAACAAAATATCCCCTGCGACCTGAAAGACACCGCATGGTTTGGCAAAATCGATGCCTCCGGCGGGGCGGTGTTCTTCGCCTCCGGGGTGTTCTATTACTTCCTGACCCAGCAGGTCCGGGAACTGGTGCGGGAGATGGCGGACGCTTTCCCCGGCGGTGTGCTGGTCTTTGATGCTGCCAATCGGACAGCAGTAAAGATGATCGCAAAAACATGGCTTAAGACTGCAAAAATCAAGGATGTGGGGGCATATTTTGCGGTTTCGGATGCCGCCAAGGAAATCGGCACGTGGGACAGCCGTCTGCAGGTCACAAGTCGCGGCTATATGCTGGGTTATAACGATTTGAGAGACCCTTCTGTCAGCGGCTTTTTCCGGTTTCTCGCAAGGGTCGGTGACAACGGGATGAAAATGCAAATCGTGAAAATAAGATTTTGAGAGACAAAAAATGCAAAAGACGGGCACTTCTTGCCGCTCAATTGGCAAGAAGCGCTCGTCTTTCTTAACGCGTGTATGGCGGAGAGAGCGCAAGTTACGCGAGCGCCCTTCTTGCCAGCTCGGCCGCGCCGAGGATTCCTTGGTCGCCGCCGCAGCCCGGGGCGCAGATGTAGCGCTCCATGTCCTTAAGCTCGGCGGTCTGGATGTAGCCACCCAGATATTCGAGGGTTTTCTTGCGGACGATGCCGTAGAGCTGCTCCTGGTGCATCACGCCGCCGCCGAGGACGATGCGGCGAGGCGAGTACATGAGCACGAGGTTCGCGCACATCTGCCCCAGATAATCCCCCTCGAGCGCCCACACCTCATCGTTGTCCGCGAGCTCGGCCGCGGGCTTTCCCCAGCGCGCGGCAATGGCGGGGCCGGAGGCGAGGCCCTCGAGACAGCTCGCGTGGCTCGGGCAGACGCAGCGTCCCTCCTCGGTGGGACGGGTCCTTACCAGCATGTGGCCGGCCTCGGGGTGCAGCATGCCGTGAAGGAGCCTGCCCGCGCACATGACGCCCGCGCCCACGCCGGTGCCGATGGTCACGTAGACGGCGTCCTCGAGCCCCTTGCAGCAGCCGTAGACCACTTCGCCGAGGCAGGCAACGTTCACGTCCGTGTCGTAGGCCACCGGAATCCCGAGGGCGTCGGCGAACGCGGCGCGAAGACCATGGCCTCGCCACGCGAGCTTGGGCGTCTGGAGGATGGAGCCGTAGCGCTCGTCGTTGGGGTCGACGCAGGTCGGGCCGAAGGCGCCGATGCCCAACGCGTCCACATCACGGACGGTGAACCACTCGATCATCTGCGGGACGGTCTCGGCGGGCGTAAGCGTCGGGGTCTCCATACGGTCGAGGACCTCGCCGTCGCCGGACACCACGGCACAGACCATCTTGGTCCCGCCGGCCTCGAGGGCGCCGAGCCTCATTTGCTTTTCGCTCATGTGATCCTCCTTACAAAGGGACGCCCGCAGTCATGGTCAACCGCGGGCGCCCATAACGTTGGCTTGTTTCGAGGCGACCCTACCTGGGCACGCGGTCCTGCCTTGCGGCAAACGGGGCGAGCACGGCGTGCGGCTCGCTTTGGTACCAGTAGGCGACGGTGGAGATGTCGTCCTCGCGCTCGTAGAGCTTGATGTCGTCGTTGCCGAGGTCCTGGAACGTCACGCGCAGGTCCTCCTTGAACGAGATCGGGTCGGGAAGGTGCCACCTGTAGAGGCCGTGCCTGGGCAGCGCGTCGTCGTTGGTCGCGAGCATCGGGTTCGGGTTCGGCTTGCCCGCGCTGAAGCGGTCGCGCGTGGCGTCGCGCGTCGAGCGGTACGGGTAGCCGGCGAACAGCGTGTTGAAGCACTGCGCCTCGGGCAGCGCGTGGGGCGGCCTGTCGAGGAAGGCCCAGGCACCGCCGAAGTAGTCCTCGGCTCCCGTCGAGGTGACCGTGGGGAACTCCTCGTCGCCGTCGAGGAAGAACTTCATCTCGCCCTCGCCCCACCAATAGCGCTCCAGGGCGCACAGGGCCATGTAGGTGCCGACGTAGTAGCCCTTACCGCGCACGCCGTCGAGCACGGTGTAGTCGACGCCCCTGCGGGTGCTGCGCTCGCGGTTAAAACGGGCGTGGAAGTACATGGCGTCGTCCGGCACGTCGGTGAGCGCGTAGTTGAACGTGTAGAAGATGTACTTAATGAACCCGGGGTGCTCGCTCGTAAGCGTGACCTTGGCGTGCTTCCTGAAAGGCATCTCGAAGTAGCAGTTCATGCCGCCCGTCGGGTTCACGCAGATGGGCATCGAGTTGACGATGGCGCGCTCACCGAAGCCGTTGCAGAAGAAGTCGCCGACAGGGCACTCGACCGAGGGGGTCTCCTCGTCGTCCCAGTAGAAGCGCAGCACGAGGTCGCGCATGACGAAGCTGCCGGCGGCGGTCTTGTCGGGGACGGTCATCCAGATGTGGCGGATGATGCCGGGGCCCTCGATGTCCGCGAGCGTGATGGTCTCGCCGGACTCAAGGGGCACGCAGCACGAGCCCTTGCGGCCGACGCCGAGGTGGCTGGCCGACATGGCGGCACGGCCCTTCTCGCCCGTGATGTTCTCGGGGGTGATGGCGCGGCTTTCCTCACCGCCGTGCATCCACACGTCCTTAAGGAACTCTCTCATCGTCGACCTCCTCTATTCGTCGTCTTCGCACTCGGCGGAACTGGCACCGTTCACGTAGACGATCTGCTGGCGCGCCTCGTCGACGAGGGCGTCGAAGTCGAGTTTCTCGTCGGGGCGCGCGAGCGCGACCGTCATGGCGAGCGGGAGGTTGACACCCGCGATCACGTGGATCCGGTCGGAGGCGAAGCGGGAGAAGCGCTGGTTCACGCTGCCGCCGAGCGCGTCGGTGAGGACGACGACCTCGTCAGTGCCCGAAAGAGCCGCCTCGACCGCCGCGTCGAGCCCCTCGCCGTTGTCGTTCACGTAGGCGCACACGGCGTTGACGGCGTCGCTCTTACCCGTAAGAAACTCGAGGGTGTCCTTGAAGCCCTGGGCGAGAAGGGAATGGCTCGCCACAACTATCTTTCTCATTGATTCACCAATCTCTTGGGTCGAAGCTAGGCGAGGATGCCGGCGGCGGAGGCGACCATCGCGAGGACAATCACCACGAGGATGAGGGCCGTCATGCTCGCGTTCTTCTTGGTAAGAAGGTAATACGCGCTTCCCGTGATGGCAGCGGGGATCATGGCAGGCAGGATCTTGTCGAGCAGCGGCTGAATCTCCATCGAGACGTCGCCGAAGCTGAAGCTAATCGGGCAGGTGACGCCGATGACCGAGGCGATGAGGCAGCCGACCACGGTGAGGCCGAGCACGGAGGCGGCGGCAGTGAGGTTGGGAAGCTTCTCGCTGAAGTCGGTGACGAGCTTCACGCCCTGCTTGTAGCCGAACTCGAGGGCGTGCATGCGGACCCAGAAGATGGCCAGGATGAGCGCGAACCAGATGCCGGCTCCCACGGGGTTGCCCTCGATGGCCATGTAGGCGGCGATGGAGCCCATGATGGTCGGGATCATGGTCATGAGCAGGGAGTCGCCGACGCCGGCGAGCGGTCCCATGGTGCCGATCTTCAGGTCTTGGACAGCGTCCGCCGCCGCTAGGCCGTCGCGTTCCTCCATGGCCACGCAGGCGCCAAGGATGATGGCGGCGAGCCAAGGCTGGGTGTTGTAGTAGCGGAAGTGGTTGTTGAGCGCTTGCTTATAGTCCTCGTCGTTCGTGTAGATCTTCCTCAGGACCGGCGAGAGGGCGTAGGCGACTGAGGCGCCCTGCTGGGTCTGGTAGTTGAAGGTGCACACGCTCATGAGCCAGCGCCAGTTCGCGTTGCGCAGGTCCTTCTTGGTGACCTTGTAGCCGGAGGGCTTGCCCTCGGCGACGGCGGTGATGTTCTCGTTTTCCATGGTTACTCATCCTCTCCGATGAAGGCGTCTGCGGAAGCGTGGGCGGCGAGCTCGGTGTCCCTCTCGGCACGCTGGTAGAACGCGATCGCGAGGGCAACGCCGACGATGGCGGCGCCGATGATGGGCACGTTCAGGAAGGCCGAGAGGAAGAAGCCGGCGAGCAGGTACTGGAAGTACTTGCCGGTGGGCATGTAACGCAGCAGCATCGCGATGCCGACGGCCGGGAGCATCTTGCCGGCGAGGGTGAGGCCGGAGAGGAACCACTGGGGCATAACCTCGAGGAGCCAGTTGACGGCGGGCTGGCCGAGGGTCACGGAGACAAAGACGGGCAGGGCGGCGCACAGGCCGAAGAGCACGGGGCAGACCCACAGGATGGCGTTCATCTGCTTGAACTTGCCCTCGTCGCAGAACTTCTGGGACTTCTCGACGACGAAGCCGTTGAGGATCTTGACGATGACGTCGAGCTGGATGCCGAGCATGCCGACCGGCAGGCCGATGGCGAGGCCCGTGTCGGAGCCCAGGGTCACGCCGTAGGCGGTGGCGATGATGGCCATCGTGCCGTAGTCGGGAATCGACGAGCCGCCGAAGCCCGCGACGCCGAGCTGCATGAGCTGGATGGTGCCGCCGATGACGAGGCCGGTCTGCCAGTCGCCCATGACGACGCCGGTGATAAGGCCCCAGAAGACGGCATAGTTGACGAAGATCATCGGGATGCCGTAGTAGTCCACGTGCTTGATGAAGGCCAGCAGGGTCAAAAGGACGACTTGCAGGATAGTGAAGTTGACCATGATCCCTCCTTAGATGAGGTCGGCGACGGAGACGGGCTTGTCGGCGGGCACGAACTGTGCCGTCACCTTGACGCCGCGGGCGATGAGTGCCTTGTAGCTCTGGACGTTCTCGGCGGAGGCATAGGCGCGCTGGGTGAGCTGGACGCCGCCCTCCTTGACAAGAGAGCCGCCGACGATCAGCGACGGGAGCTCGATGCCCGACTCGACCAGGTGAAGGATCGTCTCGGGCTCCTTGGCGATGACAAAGACCTTCTCGCGGTCGTACTTGCCCGCCGCGAAGTTCTTGAGCGCGGTCTGCTCGGAGATGATCGAGACGGCCATGCCCGCGGGGCGCGCCATCCTCATAGTGGACTTCAGGACCTCGTCGCCGGCGACCTTGTCGTCGATGACCATGACTCGGGTCGCGCCCGACACCGGGGCCCACTGCGTCACGATGATGCCGTGAAGCAGGCGATTGTCGATTCGTGCCATAACAACACTCATGTTTGCTCCTATCAAATGAAGTTTTACGTTCGGTACTGCCTCGGCGCTATCCGGATTCGCGCCGGGCAAGGGGTTATCGGATTATTGAGGACGCGCGGTCAGCTTGCGGCGGCGCGGGGAAGGTCACTCGTCGAGCAGGAGGTCCGAGGAGCCGAGGCGCTCTTCTCGCGCCGGGGCGGCGCTCACGCTTATGTAGTCGAAGACATATGCGATCTCGCTTACGGGAACCTCTACGCGATAGCGCGTCGAGATGCTCGAGAAGCTCTGCCTGAAGGACTCGATGAAATCGGCGCGTTCCTCCTCGAAGCGGTCCTGGCCAACGTAGGTCTCAATGGGGTTTCTGGTAACAAGGCGCTCGACGAGACAGCAGAGGTGGACGTAGAGCCCAATGATGGCGTTGCTGCCGATCTTCTCGCCTGTCCTGCGCTGAAGCTCGTGCACGGCGCTCTCGATCTCATGGAATAGCCGCTCCGGGTCGAGGATGGTGATGGAGCGGATGACGTTCTGCAGCGTCATGTTCGAGAGCAGCTTCTCGTGGAAAGAAGAGAGCTCGGAAGCGTCAAGCCACCTGCCGAACACGGCATCGACCTTAGAGGCGGACGCCGTCGACATGATGTCCTCGAGGGCGACGAAAGGGACGGAGGCGACCCCGGGGTCTCCCGTGCCGATGACGGCGCAGACGCGGTGCTCGGAGAAAACGGCGTCGTTCGACCCGTTCGCGACGAGCTGCTTGAAGGCCCTCGTGAGCAGGCGCGCGCCTATGGTGCGCGAGGTCCCTTGCGGGGCGTCGTTACCGCGAGAAAAGCGTCGAATCAAGCAGCGTTGCCGCCGATCCGTCCGCCATCGGCAGGGCGTGCGCGTAGCACGACATAGTCACTTCGGCAGAGGAATGGCCCAGACGCATCTGGACGGTTTTCACATCGGTGCCGTTAGAGATTAAAAGCGTCGCGTGGGTGTGGCGAAGCTCATGGAAACGCAGACCCTTCCAGCCGCCTTTGTCCGCCCAGGAGCGCCACCAATGCTCGAAGGCGTTCAGGCTCGCGCGTTCGCCTTCTGCGTTGCACATGATGAAAGCGCTCTGCGACCAGTCCTTCTCTGGGAAGCTCTCTTCTTGCCATGCCCGCATCTTCGCTAATAGCTTGCATAGCTTTTCCCCGATTGCGATGTTCCTGATGCTCGCCACACTTTTGGGCCTTCCTAAGGAGCCATCCCCCTTGATGGCCTTGCTTACACTCAGTCGCATCTTTGTATCGTTGAAATCATCCCAACTAAGGGCGAATATCTCCCCCCGGCGCAACCCCGTGGCAACCGCTATACACACCGCCAGCGCGAACGAAGCACGCGCGACGTCGCTGCTTGACAAGTTCTTACTGAAAGATCTGCTTGCCGCACGTGCGAGTTTGGTCGCTTGGCCCTGGGTGAGAAACTGCGATTGCCGATAATTTGCCCTCGGCCTGGTCACGCGTGCGAACGGGTTCTTACTGGCGAAGCCTCGTTCAACCGCCCAGACGCATGCCTGGCTGCCGGCTAGATGCGCCGCCCTGAGGGTAGCTGTCGAGAGACCCTTATTCTGTCGGCCGCCTTTGCTTCCTAAATGCATTAAGGCGGCGCTTACCTGGGACGGCTCTATTTGGTCGATTTCCGCTTCTGCCATCCATGGCGAGAACAGCAGGGCCTTCTGAGCTGCCTTGCGCGCCGTATACGGCGATACGTACTGCAGGCTTTCACGTTCGGCCGCCCATAGCTCCACGACTGCGCGGTAAGTCATCGTCTTGTCTTCCTCTTGGTTCATGGATTCCTCTCTTTCTGTTCTATAAACGGACCGGTCGGATTGCCGGTCAAGCACAATGGAAGCGGGTCGAGAGAGGTTTGTTGGTGTTGTGGGATAATAGAAAGGTTAAAAAGGCAATTAGCGGTTGGTCATTATTTGGGAAAGCGTGGTTCGCGTATGGCGCAGCAAGATGCGGTTGAGCAGCTTAAAGACAGGTTTGCGAAACCCCTCGAGGAATTCGAGCAGCGACGCGTGGTGTTCTGGCATGACGTCGACGGGTCGTTTGAAGGCCAATTCGAGTCCCTTGCCAAAGAAGGAATCCCGTCCGAGAGAACCGTCCGCTTGCTTAAGCTGTCCGACAGCAATCGCTTTGTCGCCAAGCGCGAGCTCTATCGCCTGCATGCCGGCGACGATTTCCTCGTGTATACGACGGAGCCCAAAGATTTCTCGCCGAAAGCGCTTGAAAAGAACTGGCTTGCCGATGTCGAGATTTACTCTGAGCACTTCCAGGCCGATTTCGCATCGCTGCTTGCCGAAAGCCTTGGAGCAAAGGACGCCGCCATAGAAGGCGTGTCCATGTTCAGGCAGTTCTTCAACGCGACCGATCGCAGGGCGAGGTTCGTAAAGCTCATGCCGCAGGCGGAAACGAAGGCGGATGTCGCTCTCGGCGTGATCGGGGCTACCTTGGGAGCGAGCGATTTGTCGCTCGAGACCATCGTCAGAACGTATCTCGTTTTGCTCTGCGAAGGGTCAGAGCCTTTGGGCCAGCTCTCGAAATACGGGGCTGACTCGCTATTCGCATCGCTCGTTTCGAAAAGAATCGGTTACAACGGCGATTTGCTCTCGCGCGACGACTTCGCTGCGCATCTCTTGCTCACGGCGTTGTCCACACAATTGCCCGGCGAGTTCCTCGAAGGCCTCGAGGGCAGGATCTCGATTCCGCACGGCCAGCCGTGCCTTAACGTGGTGCGAGCCTGGATGGGCGATGAAAAATCGCTCGTCGTGCTGTTCGAGCTCGCTCGCGACACCGAGCGGCTTTGCGGCCTTGCGAAGCGTTTCTCGGAAATCCCCCTCGTGCAGCTGCAGGCCGCCGATGTGTTCCCGTGCATCAATGAGTGCATTTTAGCAAGCCTCCTGGGAAGCATGGCCCAAGGCGCCGACCGCTTTGACGAGGCGTTGCAGATTGCGCAGAGGCGCAAAGACCTGAAATGGTTCTCGCGTGTGGAGCCGTTTTTTTCCGCCCTTGAGGCGTCCGCCCATATGCAGCGATTCTATCGCGAGCACGCGCAAGGCTTCCATGTCGCTGTCGCGTGCGACGTGTGGCGCGCCTACACGGGCGAATGGCGCATGATGGACTTCTGGTACCGAACTTTCTGCTCGGAATTCGACCGTTGCGGCAAGTCGTCCTTCGATATAGCCGGCGGCGTGACCGACGAGCTTGAGAACCTCGCCGCATGGGTCGAAGGCGTATACGTCAATTGGTTTCTGTCCGAGACGAACCGTTGCTGGGTGAACGCCGCGGAAGATCAGTGGAGCAAGTCTGGCTACATCGAGGGCGTACCCAGGCAGCGCCGCTTTTTCGACGAATTCGTGCTTGCCGGCTCCGGCGATGTGAAAAGGACGCTGGTTATCATCAGCGATGCTCTTCGCTTCGAGGTCGCCGACGAGCTTGCCCAACGCCTCCAGCGCGCCACAGCGGGGACGGCTGAGCTGAAAAGCATGCAAGGCGTGTTCCCGTCGGTTACGGAATTCGGCATGGCGGCGTTGCTCCCGCACAATTCGATGGGATTGCGGGAATCTGACATGGCGGTCTTCCTTGATGGCGACGTCCCCGTTGCCTCCACCGAGGAGCGGGAGGCTGCGCTTAGGCGCCGCAAACCCAAGGGACGCTGCATCCAGAGCAAAACGCTACTCGCAGCGAAGAGATCAGCCCGCAAGCAGCTCGTGGGCGACGCAGACGTCGTTTACGTGTACCACAACAAGATCGATGCCGTAGGCGAGGATTTCAACACCGAGCATATGGTGTTCGACGCCTGCGAAACCGCGATAGAAGACCTGGTGGCATTAGTGAAGAGCTCCGTCAACGATTTAAACATCAGCAGGGTTCTCATAACCGCCGACCACGGCTTCCTTTACACGCGCAACCCCCTTGAGGAGCGCAGTAAGGTGTCGGCGGCGGATGCATCAGCAAGGGTCGTGAAGCAGGGTCGGCGCTATCTTGTGAGCGACGAGCCCGGCGTCGATGACGTGCTGTTCGTAAAGATGAACATGGATGACATCGACGGCGGCGCGTACACGGGCCTCGCCCCGCGCGAATGCGTGCGCATCAAGAAAGCGGGGCCTGGCGACAACTACGTTCATGGGGGGCTGAGCCTTCAGGAGTGCTGCGTGCCGGTCGTGGAGTTCAGGAACAGGCGCTCAGGGGCCAAAGGGTTTGAAGAGCGCCAGAGGGCGGGCTTTAAGCTGCTCTCGACGTCGCGCCGCATCACTTCGATGCTGTTCCACGTCGAGCTTTTCCAGACCGAGGCGGTGGGCGGCAAAATCCTGCCGGCCGAGTACGAAATCACTCTGCTCGACGCTTCGGGAAACGCAGTGAGCGACACGCGTCCGGCGCATGCAGACATGGCGACAACGGACGAGACGGTGCGCGTTTCGCGTATCCAGCTCGGGCTGAAAGCGGGCAGGCAATACGACCCCAAGAAACCTTATTACTTGTCGTGTCGCAGCAAAGATGACGGCAGCGAGGCGTGGCGTCAGGAATTCAGCGTCGAGATAGCGTTCGTCCCCATGGACGACTTCGATTTCTAAGGAGCTACCAGTATGGAAGAACAGGGCGGCGCGGCGATCGACTATCGCGAGCCTGATGGCCTCGATGCCAAGATCGTTGAGGCTTTTCCCGGAAAAACCGTTCGCAAGGACCTTACCGCCGTCATGAAGCGCGGCGCCAACGTGCCCACGTTTGTCTTGGAATACCTTCTCGGAATGTACTGCTCGACGGACGACCCCGACATGGTTGAGCAGGGCCTTGCTAGAATTCGGAAGATCCTCACCGAAAACTACGTGCGCCCAGATGAGTCCGAGCGCATTAAATCGAAGATTTGGGAGCTGAGGCAGTACACGATCATCGACAAAGTGTCGGTGCGCTTCGACGAATACCGGGGAATCCATGTCGCCACGTTCGCCAACCTGAGCATCGATCCCGTCGTCATGCCGGAAGATTACGTGCGCAGCTACCCGAAGATGCTGTGCGGCGGCATGTGGTGCATTCTGAGGATGGAATACTTTCAGCTCGATGACGAACTGAACGATGAGCTCGCCGATGTATTCGGCGACCCGAAGCCCGCCAGAAAGAGCAAGAACAGCGGGCCCGAAGACAACCCGTACCGCATTGGCAACCTCACGCCCATCCAAATGCCCAACATCGACTTAGACGACATCATCTCCAAGAGAAAGTCGTTCACGACCGAAGAATGGATGGACCTACTTCTGCGCTCCGCCGGGTACGAGCCGGATTCGCTTGACCTTCGGACGAAGCTTCATTTCATCGAGCGCATGGTGCCTTTGGTCGAGCGCAACTACAACCTTTGTGAGCTTGGGCCGCGCGGAACGGGCAAGAGCCATATCTACAATGAGGTGAGCCCCTACGCCATCCTGCTTTCCGGCGGGCAAACAACCACAGCGAACCTTTTCGGGCGACTGAATGCGAGCGCGAAGAAGTCTTCATCGCTCGATCGCACGGGCTTGGTTGGAAACTGGGACGTTGTGGCATTCGACGAGGTTGCGGGTATGCATTTCAAGGACATGAATGCCGTACAGATTCTCAAAGGGTACATGGCCGGCGGCACGTACGCCCGTGGCAGAGAAAGCTTCAACGGCGATGCGTCGATGGTGTTCGAGGGAAACATCAACGACAGCGTGCAGAACGTGCTCAAAACGACGCACCTGTTCGACCCGTTCCCACCCGAGTTCAACGAGGATTCTGCCTTCTTCGACCGCATCCACTGCTACCTTCCCGGCTGGGAGGTGCCCAAGATGCGCAGCGATCTGCTCACGAAGCGTTACGGGCTCATCACCGATTGCCTGAGCGAGTTCTGCAAGGGCATGCGCAAGCGCGACTACACCCATCATCTGGACGATTTCTATAGGCTCAACGGTGATTTCAACACGCGCGACGAGATAGGAGTGCGCAAGACGTTCAGCGGCCTTATGAAGCTTCTGTTCCCGGACGAGAGGATGTCGCACGACGACGCGAAGATGATCCTCGATTACGCCATCGAGGGGCGCAGACGCGTCAAGGAGCAGTTGAAGATCATGGCCGGTATCGAATTCATGGATGTCAACCTCGGCTACAGCGAGCTGGACAATCCGGCCGCCGTAACGATCGTCGGCGTGCCCGAGCAAAGCGACAACAGCCTCGTGCCAGAGACGCCGCTGCAGGCGGGACACGTCTTCGGAATAGGCAGGAGCATCGAGGGCAAACACGCCGTGTACAAACTCGAGAACAAAGCCATCGCGGGCAGTTGCCACTTCCAAAGCGAGGGCATCGGGTCGAGAGGCGCCCGCGAAAGCATCGATGCGGCTTGGAATTACTTCGTGAACAACGCGAACAGGGTCGCTGCCGGCATGCATCTCGATAAAAAGGATTATCTGCTGTTCTTCAACGACCTGCAAGCAAAAGGGCCGAGTGACGAGGTGAGTCTGGCGGAGTTCGTGGGTCTGTGCTCTGCGGCTTGCAACAGGCCCGTCGCCGCAGGCTTGGCGATCCCTGGCGTTCTTCGCCTTTCCGGCTCCATGGATGAGGTTAAAGGCCTTGAGGACATTCTGCGCGTAGCGAAGAATGCCGGCGCGAAGCGGATCCTTCTGCCTTTCGGCGCCATCAAGGATTTGCAGGCCATCCCGATGGAGCTCGCTAGTAGCGTGAGCCCCGATTTCTACCCGGACGGAGACGCCGTTTCGGCTGCACGAAAGGCATTAGGGATATAGTGATGGCGAAGTACAACCTCGATAAACTCAAGAAGGTCGATCTGCGCGATGTATGGCCTCATGAGGCGCTTGACTTCACCAAGTGGCTCTCCGAGGAGCCCAACCTTGCCATGCTGAGCGCTGCAGTCGGCATTGAGCTCGAACTTATAGAGACCGAGTCGTCGGTGGGCTCGTTCAACGTCGACATCTATGCGCAGGAAGCCGGCACCGGGCGCAAGGTGATAATCGAGAACCAGCTCGAGGACACCAACCACGACCACCTAGGCAAAGTAATCACCTACGCCGCCGGCAAGGGCGCCGAGGTCGTCATATGGGTGGTGGCCCGCGCACGCGACGAGCACCGTCAGGCCATCGAGTGGCTCAACCAGCACACCGACAGCGATTTCGGGTTCTTCCTGGTGGAGGTAGAGCTGTGGTCCATCGGAGACTCCCTGCCCGCGCCGCGCTTCTCCGTGGTCGAGCAGCCCAACGAGTGGACGAAGGCGATCAAGCTCAGCGAGGGCCTCTCAGGGACCGAACGTGTCAAGCTATCGTACTGGACCAAATATCGCGAGGTGGCCCAGGCGACTCCCGAGTTTTTGAAGGTTTTCAACCCGCAGAAGCCCTCGAAAAACCACTGGACCACTCTGCGCTGCGACACGTCCGCCTATCACATCGGCCTGCTTATAGACACGCAGCGCGGCCGTATTGGCATCGAGTTCTACGTGCCCGACGACAAGGAAATCGGCCGCAAGGCCATCGACAACACCAGTTTGTTTGAAAAGCGTCTCGGCCTTGCGGCCACACCTTTTGACGCCAAGAAGGCATCGGGGCTTCGCTTCTACAAAGACGGCTGCAAGATTAAGGACAACGAGACCGCCTGGCCGGGATTCATATCGGAGCAGCTCAGGTGGGCTCTCACTATGAAGCAAGTAATCGGTGAGCTCGAGCTCTAGGCGTTCAAGGCCTTACCTTCTCGGTCGTTGAATAATTCGATATCGACGAACGTAGTTTTTCTGCTCGGCCACCGGCTGGCTTTGATATCAAAATATCTTGCCACGGGTTTTGGGGATTGGGGCCGCGTGCAATTGTTTTTCCGCCCGGAGTATTTTGCGATTCTGGGCGACGTCTTTATAGCACGCGCTTGCCGATCCATGCCACAAGCCCAATGAAGGCTAGGCATAGTTTTCCGATAATGCCGAACACGCATTTAACGATCTTCATATTCAAATCCTTCCAGCCAGTTCTCTTCTCGATTGTCGGTTTCTGCTTCGTTCGATGATTGCCCGGGGCAAGCCGCTTTGAGTCGGTAGACGAGCTCTTCCGAGCAGCCGCAGTGCCGCGGTATCGCATCGCATGCGATACCGCAGTCGGCTTGCGAGACGGCTGAAAGTTCATCGAACAGCTGCACGATGGTCTCCGCAACCGATTGATTCGGCGTTCCGAGCCATAGCCTTGCGGATCTCATCAGCTTGCCAACATCGACCATCTCGCCGAGGACGCGCGCTAAGGACACCTCACCGTCAACGGCGACCCACTCGAGTTCGTCCAACTCCGAAGCTTCCGCCAGTAGAAAGCGCCAGCCGCGCCTGCGCCTTGCAACGGGCGTCTCGTCGTCAGGGCATTCCTCGGCGCACGAAAGGTCGGCGTCGTAATGATGGGCGGCAAGCCACAATCCCGTTTTTGCAAGCTCGTCGAAGCGCAGTTCGAAGTTTGTGAGCGCGTTCTCTTTTCCCAACGGGCTTGGGGCTGTGAACGACATCGTGTCGAACACGTCGACTCTGCCGTTTTGATACGCCATCTCTATCCTCATTTACCGTTCACCTCGATCTCCCCGGCGTTGCTCTTGTAGGCGTTGTTTCGCTGCCTCCTGTTCCTTGTTTCGACTGTTTGGCGCATGGGCGTTGGCCTGTCGCCTGCCATCGTTGGGGTGCGTGCGTGGCTCGCCCTTCTCGGGCAGCAGCCCGTACGAGGCGAGTATCTGGGCTGCCTCGCGGATTTCCGTCGCGGCTGCGATGGCACGAGGGTCGCTGAAGCTCTGTTCCGCCTTGGCCTCCATGGCGCGTGCCCTTGCTGTCGCGTCCGCGCGGCTCGCTATCCCGTACTTAGAGCACGTCTCCAGGGCACTTGCAAGATCTTGCAGGTCGCTCAGGCTCTCAAGCGCGATCACGTTCCTTGCGGCTTTCAGAACCTCGCGGTTGCTCATGCCTTCGAGGCTCGTTCCGCCGAAACTCCTCCCAACGGCTTGCTTTGTGTAGGCGTACCCGAGCTTGCCTCCGGAAACCTTGCATTTCGGCGTTTCCCTCATGCTGTAGACCCAGTCGTCCCGTCCGCCGCGTGTCGATGCCGGCGAGATCTCGATGCCCAGCAACCCGACCACCCGCCTGAACTCGGCATCGCTTCTTGAGAGCTCCTTCGCTATGCCTACGCGGCACCTGATATCCGATACCCATGAGTAACCGCCTTCAGCGACTATCTCGTGCTCGGCGCGGCTCATGTGGACGTCTTGCCGTTTGGAAGGCATCTTGCGCCCATGCTCTTTCTCTGCAAGCCTTTCGACGCCGCTCTTAGCCTTCGACTCGTTGGAAAGGCCGCGCAGTCCGCGCTCCCGGGCCATGTCTTGCAAGGCGCGGTTGAGTTCGAGCGGGTTTCTCGTCTGCATCCTGTTGCCGGTTTTCAGGTTGGTGTTGTTCACCACCACATGCGCGTGCGGTATCCCGTTGGCGTTGTCGTCGTGGTATACGATGGCTATCTGATGGTCGCCGAAGAAGCGGAGCGCCCAGTCGCTCGCTATCCCGCGCAGCGCCTCGATGTCGATGCCGTCCTCCGGGTCGGGCGAGATGACGAAGTGCTTGTAGGTGCGCGCCTTCCTGCCCTTGCAAGGCGCGTCGTTTCCGAAGGACGCACGCATTCGGTCCATCTCGCGGTCCCATTCAACGGCTTCCTTGCCAGCCTGGTCGTAGCCGCTCATCTCTCGCTCGTCCCAGGACAGGTTGAAGAAGTCGCGGGCTATGGCGCGCCCGTTCTTCTCAAGGTATTTCCGAACGTTGCGGCAGCCCGTGTGCCCGGATATCGGCTTCAGTATCGGCATAGGCCGTCGCCTACTACGATGGAGCCTTCCAGTTCGTCAATCCGTCCCTCAAGCCTGCGCCGCCCTTCTTCGACCGCATCGAGCTTATCGTTCGCGATGCCGATCTGTTGGACGAAGTAATCCCATTCGGGAGCTTTCCTGCGCGCTGTGTACGCAATCGCATTGAGGGCGTGGACGCCCTGGTTGTAATGGCGCCCCCAGCGGACGAGCTCGTAGCGCAGGGCGCCGAGCGTCTTAGCATCGACGACAAGCACCCTTGATCCCTTTGGGTCTGGGCATGCCGATACTGGGATGCGGATGAGGTAGCGCATGTAGGTCGACGGGGCGACGTCGAGGGCCGAGGCGTTCTCGTGCAGAGATCCGTAGTCCCGATCGTCGAGCCTGCAGGTGACCATGTGGGTTTTCGTGGCCATGGGATTCTCCTTTGCAGTTGGCGCAGCCAAACGTGGAAGACGCTGCGCGGTTCGTTTCTTGAGCGAGCTATTGCTCGCCGGGGAGCGGGGGCAGCCCCCGCATGCTTCCTCCCAGCGGCGGCGTCGCCGCTGGGAGGAAGCTGTTCCGAGCCATTGCTCGGCACGTCGCCAAGGCGCCTTCGGCCGTTGCGCATCGGCTCGGACAAGTGCTATTCCGGCATGCGTTGGAAAACGTATTACGGAATAGGCTACTTGCTAATTAAGGGGTCGAAGACGCCTCCGATGCATCCATCAGCTTTCGAAGGACGGCTTGAATCGCCTCGATGCATTTCGCGTCGTGCGGCGCGGGCATTCCCTTAAGGTCCTTCGCATACTTTTCGACGAGCTTCCTTGCCTTGGCCAGCGAGTCGTCGGGTCGCGATTCCGAAGGGCGAATCGAGAGAAGGGATTGGGTGATATCGCGCTTCGACATGCCGTCGACGTCCATCTCCTTGAAAGCCTTCTCCTGCGCTTGCTTGGGCATGGCGGCGAGCTCCTTCACTGCCGCCGCCGAGATCTTGCCGGCGTTTGCCAGAGGTTTCCAAGAGTCCGACACCGATTTCTCGATCGTCTTCGCCAGAGCCTCGTCGCGCTTGATGGTCTTTCCCGATACCTTGCGCCCCGTCTGCTTCTCGATGATGGAGGCTTTGATGTCCTCGGTGCGCACGCCCGAAAGCGCTGGGTCCGCATCGCGCATGTTCTGAACTTGCGCGCCGAGGGCCCTCGTCGCAGCGGCGCGCTCCGCCACCGTGAGCTCGCGCACGAAGTAGTTGGCCGCATGAAGCATGGACACCGCCTGCTCGTCGGTTATGCCCTCGACGATGCGGCAGCCCATCTTCCTATAGGCGGGGTTCTTGGCAGCCAGCAGCCTGAACGCGGCGCGGCGCCTATGCCCCGATATAAGCTGCCAGCGCCCGTCCGTCAGCTTGCGAACAAGCGGCAAGTCAGTGAGGCCGTCTTTCTCGATGGATTCCGCCAGCGCCTCGATGGCGGCTTCTTCCATAGAGTAGACGGCGTTTGCCGGGTTGTCTTCGATGGCGTCGATATCGAGCTCTGCCACCGGGTATTTGCTTCTGGTCTTAGCGCCCGCATCGAGCAGTCCGCTGATGGAGAACCCTGCGGCCACGTCACTTGCCGAGCTCATCGGAGACCTCCTCTGCGAGTGCGGCATAGTCCTTTGCCGCGCGGTTCTTCGGGTCGAACTCCACGACCGGCTGCCATTGCCAGCTGCCCTCCATCACCTTCGAGGAAGAGTGGATCACGGTTCGGAGTTGGTCGTTCGGGAAGAAGCGATCGAGAACCTCTGCGCCCGTTGCCTCGCTGCGCGTCGCGCGGCCGGGAACGCAGGTCCTCAGAATCTTGAAGCGAGGCGTTGGCATTCGCAGGGCGTCGACGATGGCGCGCGTGGCGTTCACCGTGAGCGCGGTCCCTCGCATCACCGACCCGTCGAGCTTCACGGGCACGATCACCAGTCCGCCGTCCGTTGCGGCGAGGTACGCATTGAAGGCAAGGCGCTTCATGACAGGCGAGCAGTCGACGATCGCTATGTCGTAATCGCCCGAAGCGTCGTCGAGCGCGAATTTGAGCCGCTGCTCCCGAAGCATCAGCTCGTTCTGGTCGATAAGGTCGATGAGCGACGGCACCATGCTAAGGTTCGGAATCTTGGTTTCGTGGGTCACCTTCTTTACGGGGGCGTTTCCGTAGAGAAGCGATATGGAGTTGCGTCCGGTGGACTCGGCTTCGCCGTATAGCCCGAAGTAGTCGGTCGCCGATGCCTGGGGGTCGAGGTCTATCAGCAGGACCCTCTTGCCGTTCTTGGCGAACAGCGTAGCCAGGTTGACGGCTGTGGTTGTCTTGCCGACGCCCCCTTTGTAGTTCGAGATGGCGATGGTGTTCATCGCTTCCTCCTTTGCATTCGCGCCCTGGCTGCGCAAGATGTGGAAGGGGCGCAGCCGGGGGTTTCGTAATACGTTTCCATTGTATCAAATACCGTTCGATATTGAACGGTATTTGATATGGCAATAGCTCCGAAGAAACGGAAAAGCGCCTTTGAACCGCTTTTCCGCGACAGGTGCAGGATGCTTTCGCATCCTGCCGCAGGGGTTTGGGGACGAGGAGTCCCCATGCTCAGCTTCCGCGCCCATATCCGCCGCTTGGGCTCATTTGCCGCAGGCGAGCCCGCCGAGGTTACCCTCGGCGGGCCGCTGCTTACCCGAAACGGCCCGGAGGTCGCTAGGCCGGATCGGCTGACAGTGCGTTGATGTGGTGGCGGAGCATCGCGCGACTTTCGCCGATGACCACCATCGAGATGATGTCGAAGCGGACGGACACGTCGGTTTCCTCGTAGCCGGCCATGTAGGCGATTGCGGTGCGCTCGAACTTGGCGCGCTTCGCTTCGGTGTCCGCCTCCGCCGGGAAGCCGGCCTCGGCGCCCGTCCTGGCGTTCACCTCGACGAAGACGACGGCCGCATCGTCGAGGGCGATGATATCGGCGCCGCCTGCCGCGCATTCCCAGCTGGTCTCGAGGATTTCGTAGCCCCTCGACTCCAGGAATCGCTCGGATGCCTTGATTGCTTTGGGCTTGAGTTGCTCTGCGTTCATGGTTGACCTCCATCGAATCTTGGCTGGACCCTTTGTCCTGCCTTGTGATTCGAAGGCTGCGCCGCGGGGTGCGCGCCGCAAGGGAGGAAAGCCGAAGGCGTCTTGTCCCAACCTTCTCCGCCGCAAGTTTCCCTAATTCTTTTTCAGTCCTGCCCTCTGAATATCCTGCAAAAGAATTCGGGAAAGTTTCGGCGCCCTTGCGGCGTGGGTCCCGTTGCGCGAACGTGGCGAATCCAAGGAAGGCGAAGGGTCTTTGCCAGATCGGAGGCCGGCCTTGCTCGCAGAAGCCGGAAGCGGAAGGAGTCTAAGCGTTTGGCCGCTTTCGTCGCGGTTGAGGTCGAGGGAAAGGCGGGGAGCGGGTCGGCTAAAGCCTGTCCATCGCGTCGATCATGTCGTCTTCCGCTTTGAGCTGCGGGATGGTCCCTTCGGGAGCCGTGCCCGCGAAAAGATCGCTTAATAGCTCGATTCGCTGGATGAGTCTTTCGTCCATGCCGCCGGCATCAAGCAGGCGCGCTAGCTCCGAGTGGACCATAGCCATGTGGTCCTTCAGGGCCTTGAAGGTTCGGATGTCCGGTTCGACCACGAAGCTCACGTTGCTCGCCGCGCATTCAAGGATCTCCCTCTGCGTTTTCCCCGTCGCGGCGCAGAGCAGCTTGATCCGGTCTCTTTCCTCTGGGGACACGCGGATGGCGATGCTTATGGTTCGCTTCCTTGCGCTGTTGGGGCACGGCATGCCTACCACCCCTGCCCGTCGAGCGCTTCTGCCATGTCGTCCTGCACGTCGGGGAATAGGTGGGCGTAGCGGTAGGTTATGTCGATGGCTTCCTGACCGAGACGATCCGCGACGGCGAGGGCGCTGAAGCCCATATCGATCAAAAGCGATACGTGGCTGTGCCTCAAGTCATGAATTCGGATGCGTTTTACGCCGGCCTTCTCGCTCCCGGCTTTCATTTCCTTCGCGAGGGTCGATTTCGTCACCGGAAACAAGCGGTCTCGCGGGCCGACCGATCCTTTCTTCCTTTCAACGTAATCCCTCACTTCATCCGAGAGGAACTTCGGCATCTTGACGACGCGGACGGACTTGGGCGTTTTCGGATCGGTAATGACGTCGCGTCCCTTGAGCCGCTGGTAGGATTTCGTCACGCTGAGCTTCCCTTTGGAAAAGTCGAAGTCCGACGGCGTCAGGGCAAGGAGTTCGCCTTCGCGAAGGCCCGTCCAGTAAAGGATCTCGAATGCGATGAAGGCCGGCGGGCGCGCCATCATTGTCTCTGCGAAGCGAAGGTACTCGTCTTTGGTCCAGAACTGCATCTCCTTTGCCTCCTTCGCGCCCATCTTCATCGTCTTGACCGAGGGATTCGGGTGAAGCCCGTAGTAGCGGCAGGCGTGGTTGATGATCGCGGTGAGTTGGTTGTTCACGGATCTCAGGTACGTGGGCGAGTAGCTTTTGCCGTTCTTGCGCGACGTGCTCATGAGCTCGTTTTGCCAGCGGATGATGTCGATGCTCTCGATGTCGCACATGCGCATCTTTCCGAAGAAGGGCAAAAGCTTGGTCCTTATGACGTGCTCTTTGTTCATCATCGTGTGCTCCCTGATGCGCGGCGATACGTCTTCCCGGTAGATTTCGACGAACTCCCCGAAGGTCATCTCCATCGTGCAGCCGCACGCCGCGATGAACTCGTCTTCCCATTTCTGGGCTTCTTCGGCAGATGCGAAACCGCGCTTGCACTTATGGACCTCGTTGCCCGTGCGGTCCTTGCAGCGGAACTGGGTCATCCAAGTCCCGTTCTTAGCGACGCTTACGGTCATCCGAATCACCTTCTTTCATAATGCTGCCGACGAAGTACACCTCTTCGAGGATCTCGGAGCTCACCTTTCCCGGAATCACCTTGCAGCCGCGGCCCTCCATGACCTGATTGAGTTCCCGGATGATCTTGTAGGCCCCGCTGCGCTTGACGTTCAGGCGGTCGGCAACCTCGTCGACGTTCATGAGGTAGTGTTTCATCTCGACCATTTCATCTCCTAACATTTCAAAACCGAACGGTAGATTTGAAGAGTATCCGTTCACTATTGAACTGTCAATAGCATACCGTTCATTTTCGTGCTATTCTGTCCTCATCGTTTACGGATGGGGGCGGAATGCGCACTGGAGAGCTGATAAGGAAATACAGGAAGATGCGTCGGATGACGCAAGCTCAGCTTGCTGCCGCCTGCGACATGTCGGATTCGGCTGTCAGGAATTACGAGCTCGGGAACCGCGAGCCCGGCGAGGAGCAGATCCGCGCTATTTCCAATGCGCTCGGAATCGCGCCAGAGGCCTTGGTCGGTACTTCCATTGAGAGCGCCAGGGAGGCGCTTGAGCTTTTGTTCAGGCTTGAAGACGGGGTGGGCCTCAAGCCCATGTGTGTCGACGGCGCAACCGTCCTGACCATCGATCCCAGGGCGAAGAACGCCCAGAAGCTTGCCGTTGCCATTGAGGCCTGGAAGGCGAAGATTGATTCGCTTGATTCGGGCGAGACAACGGTCGAGGATTACGAGCTTTGGAAGGCGTCTCTGACCTCGGATTAAGCCGCCTAGGGGAATAATTTCCCCTCTAGATTTAAGCCGCCGTCCGTTATTCCAATGCGTTTATCCCCCTTGTTTTCGGAGTTTCCGGCTGCCTAGCCGGAAATATTATTCCCTTTGTTTGAACAGGGGTTTTATAGTTTCGCGCCCCTCTTGAACAGGGGTGATTCGCGACTGATTCAGAATCACTGTTTTCGGCCGAGATCCGCATTTGCAATGGAGGCGAGCGGCTTAAACGTCCTCTCGTCTTTCGCCATGATTGTCCACCGCCTCCATATATGCGCAACTGCATCGCATCTCGGGAATAATCTTGAATCGTTTTGCCTGTTCAAGGTAAAGAGAAACCCTTAGAATCCAAACGGTTCCAAGGGTTTCTTCGGTTCGTTATTCCTGAAAGTTTCCGGTGGTTTTACTCGCTTCTGCTTACTACTGAAGGCTCGTGCCGACTAGGGAATAGCAGCGAGTGGTTTCCTGAAAACAGCTACAGCCTACTCCCACTCGATGGTCGCGGGCGGCTTGGACGTGATGTCGTAGCACACGCGGTTGGCGCCAGGGACCTCGGCGACGATGCGGCCGGAGATGCGGGCCAGCACGTCGTAGGGCAGCTTGGCCCAGTCGGCGGTCATGGCATCGCTGGACTCGACGGCGCGCAGGATGATCGGGCGCTGGTAGGTGCGCTCGTCGCCCATAACGCCGACGGACTTAATGTCGGGCAGGACCGCAAAGTACTGCCAGCAGCTGTGCTCGGAGTTGCGCTCGCCGGTCTGCTCAAACAGACGCTGGTTGTAGGCGTCGAGCTCCTCGCGCACGATAGCGTCGGCGTTCTTGAGAATCTCGAGCTTCTCCTTGTCGACCGCGCCGATGATGCGGATGGCCAGACCCGGGCCCGGGAAGGGCTGACGGAACACGATATGACCCGGCAGGCCGAGCGCCAGACCAAGTGCGCGGACCTCGTCCTTAAAGAAGTGATCGAGCGGCTCGATGAGGTCGAAGTGCACGCCCTCGGGGAACGGGATCAGGTTGTGATGGCTCTTGATGGTGGCCGTCTTGCCGCCCGTCTTGCGAGCGCCGGACTCGATGATGTCGGGGTAGATGGTGCCCTGGGCCAGGTACTTGACCGGCTTGCCGTCGGTCTCGAGCTGCTGCGCCACGGCGAAGAACTCTTTCCAGAACTGCGTGCCGATGATGCGGCGCTTCTGCTCGGGCTCGGTCACGCCGGCCAGAAGCTCGGCGTAGCGGTCCTCGGCGTGAACGTGGATGAAGTCGACGTCGAACTGCTTGGTGAAGACCTCCTCCACCTGCTCGGGCTCGCCCTTACGCAGCAGGCCGTGGTTGATGAACACGCAGGTCATCTGCTTGCCCACGGCACGAGCGCCCAGGGCGGCCACGACGGAGGAGTCGACGCCACCGGACAGGGCCAGAATCACGCGGTCGTCGCCGACCTTCTCGCGGAACTCGGCCGTCATGGTCTCGACCAGGTTGTCCATGCTCCAGTTGGGCTCCAGGCCGCAAATCTCAAACAGGAAATTGCTCAGCAGCTGCTGACCGTACTCGGAGTGCTTGACCTCGGGGTGGAACTGCGTGGTGAAAATCTTGCGCTCGGGGCACTCCATGGCGGCAACCGGGCACACGTCGGTGCTGGCGGTAACGGTAAAGCCCTCGGGCACCTCGGAAACGGCGTCGCGGTGGCTCATCCACACGGTCTGCTCCATAGGCGTAGAGTTAAAGAGCTTGGCGCCGGCCGTGCGCGTGATGGTGGCGCGGCCGTACTCGCCCACCTCGGAGTGGCCGACCTTGCCGCCGAGCGTCACGGCCGTGATCTGATGGCCGTAGCAAAAGCCCAGGACGGGAAGGCCCAGGTCAAAGATGGCGGGGTCGATAGACGGAGCGTCCTCGGCATACACGGAAGCCGGGCCGCCGGAAAGGATGAGCGCAGAGGCGTTCATCTCGCGAATCTCGTCGGCCGAGATGTCGCAGGGGACGATCTCGGAATACACGTTGAGGTCGCGGACGCGACGGGCAATGAGCTGACCGTACTGCGCACCAAAGTCGAGTACGAGGACCTTTGCGGAAGCCTTTTGATCCATGGTTCCCCCTCTTGTTGGCGGGGGAGCCGGTGCCCACCCGCGCGAATAAACGAGAATAACTTTCATAGTGTACACGTTATATGGGGTTTCTCGTCCCTCGCAGCCATCAGCGCACGGCAAACGCACGACCTGGGCCCCTATTTGACGGCAATTGAAGTGTTACCAGACGTGGCAGATGATGTAATACGTTTGAACATTGGACGCCCTGTGCCACAATACTGCCGAACGACTCCGCCTCTGGGGCGGCAAATACGATAGGAATACCAGCATGAAGCGCATCCTTCTCATCGCCACGGGCGGCACCATCGCATCGACCGAGGACGGCAACGGCCTCTCCCCCGCCCTGACCGGTGAGGAGCTCGCCCAGAGCGTCCCCGAGATCTCGGGCCTCTGCGAGCTCGACGTGGTGCAGCCCATGAACATCGACAGCACCAATATGCGCCCGAGCGACTGGATGCGCATCCGCGACGTCATTGTCGAGGGTTATGCCGACCACGACGGCTTCGTGATCATGCACGGCACCGACACCATGAGCTACACCGCGGCAGCGCTTTCCTACCTGATTCAGGACAGCCCCAAGCCCATCGTGCTCACCGGCTCGCAAAAGCCCATGGGCAATCCCTTTACCGACGCCAAGCTCAACCTGTACCAGAGCCTGCTCTATGCGCTCGATGAGCATTCGCACGACGTCTCGATCGTTTTTGGCGGCGTGGCCATTGCCGGCACGCGCGCCCGTAAGCAGCGCACCATGAGCTTTAATGCGTTCATTAGCGTCAACTATCCGCCCATTGCCTACATCCGCAACGACCGCATCGTGCGCAACGGGCTTCACGGCACTCGTCAGGGCGAAAACCCGGTGCGTTTCTACGACAGCATCGATCCGCGCGTATTTGTACTCAAGCTTACGCCCGGCGTAAACCCGGGCATCCTCGACGCCCTTGCCGATAGCTACGATGCTGTAATCCTGGAGACCTTTGGCATTGGCGGTATTCCCGAGTTTGGCGAGTCCGGCGAGTCATTCCAGGAGGCGATTTTCCGCTGGGTCGATTCGGGTCGCACCGTCGTTATGACCACGCAGGTCCCAGAAGAGGGCCTCGACCTGGGTGTTTATGAGGTCGGCCGCGCTTACGCCGATCATCCGGGTATTTTGCGCGGCGATGACATGACCACCGAGACGCTCGTGGCCAAGACCATGTGGGCACTCGGCCAGTCACGCGATGCGACCGAGATTCAGCGCCTGTTCTACAGCCAAGTCAACCACGACCGCATCCCGATGGCGTAACCACCGGTCAATAGGCATCTTCTATTCAATGCCCTCGAGAAGCTCTGACACCGTCATGCCGAGTGCGGGCGCGATCTTAAATAGAACCTTGAGCGTGAAATTTGCCGTTCCATCTTCGATTCGGTCGAGGTAGGGTCGGCTGATTCCTGTCGCCACACAAAAATCAACCTTGGAGATACCAAGGTCCTTGCGTGTCTCTTCGACCCGCCTGCCAAGAATCTGTTTCGCACGTTCGTCCATGCAGCCGAGTTTGAAATGGAGCCGAACATAAACGTAAACTATAGTTTACGTTTTGCCGAATACACAGGAGTTTTCTATGTCGGATTCTTCGGTCCGCATGTACCGAGCCACGCTTCGCACAAACAGCGCGCCGCCCAAGCTCGTCGTCGTTGAAGCAGAATGCCTTTCTCCCGATGAGCGCACAGCATTTGCATTGCTATCAAGTCGCGTCGCCGCCGTTCTGGTCCCTTGCCCGGCGCAAGGTGAACTTGCCATCCAATGCCACGCGCACAGCTGCTCGCTCAATCAGGCTGTCGTAATCGTAACCAGCCAACGTGGCCTGCCGCTCCTTTTAGAAACCGGTATCGCGCTTGCCCTTCGGGGCGCCGGATACGAAAACGAGGCCGCCGCCGACATGGTCTTTAAACCACGATCGAGCGGCGGCCTCGCAGCAGCCATTGAATATGCGTGCAGGCTCGTTGCCTAAAAGGACAAGCTAGAAACCAAAGCCAAAGCCCGTTCCGGTAATCGCCGAATACATAAAGTAGACGTTGATTACATTGAGGAACACACCCGTGATACAACCGTTGCGCAGGTAGCGCTCGCACACGATGCGCGCCATGGCGGCGGAGTCATCATTGTTTTTAGCCTGGCGTCCCGCCGTAAAGTACGTCGCCACGCTCAGCAGTAGGTTGAGCACCGGCAGTGCCAGCAGCTCGTAGCTCTTACCCCAGCGCGTCACCTCGCCGGCTGCGTTAAACTTCGTTGCCACCTCGGGGCCAATGTTGGGGATAACACACGCTGCAACCACCAGCGGAATCACCGCAAGTACGAGCAGCGCAATACCCATGTAGCCAGCTTTTTTGCCATATTTAAACATGCGCGTCGTCCTTACACGTTAAAGCGGAAGTGCACGACGTCGCCATCGGCCATAACATAGTCCTTGCCCTCAATACGCAGTTTGCCGGCGGCCTTGGCGCCCTGCTCACCGCCGAGCTCGATGTAGTCGTCATAGCCAATGACCTCGGCCTTAATAAAGCCGCGCTCAAAATCGGTGTGGATGACGCCGGCGGCCTGCGGGGCGGTCGCGCCCTGACGAACCGTCCAAGCCTTGACCTCCATCTCGCCGGCCGTAAAGAACGACTGCAGACCGAGCAGCTTATAGGCCGCCTGCGCGAGCACGTCCAGACCGGGCTGTTCCAGGCCCAGGCTCTCCAGGTAGTCGGCGGCGTCCTCGGGATCGAGCTCGGAAAGCTCGGCCTCAATCTTGGCGCAGATGGGCAACGGCTTGACGCCATCGATGGGCGCCAGGTCGTCGTTGAGCATATCCTCGTCCACGTTGGCCACATACAGGATGGGCTTCATGGTGAGCAGGAACAGCCCCTTGGCGGCGGCACGCTCCTCGTCGGTCATCTCCATGGATGCGGCGCGCTTGCCCTCGTTGAGCCAGGCAAGCAGGCGCTTGGCGACCTCGAACTTGGGCATGAGCTCCTTGTCACGCTTGGCCTCCTTCTCGAGCTTAGGCAGCTGCTTCTCGAGCGTGCCCATGTCGGCCAGGATGAGCTCGGTCATGATGGTGTCGGCATCGCCGGCGGGATCGACGAACTCGCCCGTGCGGCCCACCTCACGCATGACGTTGGGGTCCTTAAAGTAGCGCACGACCTCGCAGATGGCATCGGTCTCGCGGATGTTTGCCAGGAACTGGTTGCCCAGACCCTCGCCCTCGTTAGCGCCCTTCACCAGACCTGCGATGTCGACGAACTCGACCGTCGCCGGCACAATGCGGCCCGGGTTAACGATGTCGGCAAGCTTTTGCAAGCGGCTATCGGGCACGTCGACGATACCCACGTTGGGGTCGATCGTGGCAAACGGGTAGTTGGCGGCAAGGCCGGTCTTTTTGGTAAGCGCGGTGAACAGCGTCGACTTGCCCACGTTGGGCAGGCCCACGATACCGATGGAAAGGGACACGACAGCTCCTTTTGGTACAGGTACTTCAAACCGTATAAGTATAGCGCCGCCGCAGCATCCGGGCGAATCCGGACACCGCGGCGGCGCAAATGAAGCAGAGATAGAGCTCGCTGACTAGTCCGCGAGCTTCTCCACCTGATCGAGCATCTTGTCAAGCTTGGCCTTTGCCTCGGCCTTGGCCTTCTGGGCCTCTTCGTGGGCCTTGGCCTTCTGAGCGGCCTTTTCCTCGGCCTCGGGGTCGACAACGACCAGATTGGACGCATCGTGCTCGACCAGCTTGAGCGCATGCTCGGGGCACACCTTGACGCAGGCTCCGCAACCTAGGCAATACGTGGACTCCAGTGCAAAGCGACCGCTTCCCACCAAATCGCAGGCAAACGTGGGGCACACGTTGACGCACTCGCCGCACGACGTGCACTTGTCAAAATCGCATTCCGGTGTGCTCACCTGCATATTCTGGGCAAGCTCGGGGTGGTTCTGCAGCGTCGAGAGCACCAGCTGCCGCCCGTGCGTGAGCGAACGGCGACGCTTGGTCGTCGTGGTGCCGCACATGGTGTTGAGCGTGCGCTCGAGCTGCGTGATCTGGTGACGGTGAGCCTTCAACTTCTGCGTCACCGAGGCCAGCGCCGCCGTCGCCGGATTGAGCTTGGTCACCGTCAGGCCCGTGGTGCGGGCAATCTTATCCATGTACTCCTTGCGCTCGTACTCGCGGCGCTTATGGCATTTAAGGCTCTTGGGGTCGACCTCCAGGCCCATGCCCGTATCCGCCCACTCCTCGGCGGTAGCAATGGCCTCGCCCAGAATGTCCTCGCCACCGGTGTTGCGGCACTTATCGCACACGCCCAGTGGCAGGTAGACGCTCACGTTGGGATAGTCCGCCAGTACCGAGAACCAGGTCTCGGCCGTAATATCGCCCACGCAGGCAACGACGACCTCGTTTTCGCGCGGCATGCGCTTGAGGGCGCGTGTGCAGGTGACGTAGGCGGTCTCGTGGCTCGTAGCAGCGGAGACGATATCGTCATACAGGTTTTTAGGCGCCAGGCGCGGCGAGATGATCGCCTCGGTCGGACAGGCAGCGGCGCACAGGCCGCACTTGCGACAGGAGTCGAGGATCTCGATGGCGTCTTCCTCGACCTCGATAGCGTTGACCGGGCACACGTCCATGCACGCGGTGCAACCGCTCTTTTCGTTTTTGCAGGTCAAGCACGGAATGGTGTTGCCGCGCGGGCGCTCCTTGTAGTCGGCAGGATTCCACTGCGGCGCCGACGGATCGAGTGCATCGGTCACGCCGCCAAGCGGGTTTTTAAGAAAGTCGAAACCCTTGCTGATCTCGATAATGTCATCAAACAGATCGTGTTCCTGCGCCATGCGCGGCCCCTCCCTGAGCAGTGCAAACAAGCAAGAGATAATGATACGCTATCGGCCCACACCTCGGGCAAATTACACGCGGTGCACCTTGAGGGAAATAACCCATGGCCTATCGCCGCCCCGATTGCACAAGGTCAATCAAGCGCCAAGCTATGCCTCGCACATGAGCTGCACGAGCTTCTGTTTGGTCACCTTGGCCTGCTCGTTGGCCATATTACGCTCGTTTCTAAAGACCGCATTTGCAACACCCTGCAGGTCGCCATCGGAAATCACGCTGCACGGACCGTCCATCGACGCCGCCGTGGGACATACGCACAACGGCAACTCGGCATAAAACGCAACGGCCTTGGCGATATCGAGCATCTTGCCGCCGCCAATGCCCACCACCATGTCGCAATACTCGGCCCGGGCTTCCTTGGCCATTTCGACAACGGCATCTTCCGTACACGGACCGTTGTAAATCTTAAAGAACGGCTCGCTTAGATCTTCATCCAGAAATCCATCGACGATCTGCCTGCACAGCCGATCCTCGGTGCCCTGGTCAAACAAGACATAGGCAGCGCAGCCCAACCATGACAAATACCTGCCCTGACGCGAGAGCTCACCCGGCCCCTGAACATATCGTCCGGGACCGCTATAAACCATGGGAAGCGCCATACGAGAATCCGCCCTTTCATCAACAACAATTGGTGCAAAGCAACCTGACCCCTTTGCACCATAGCAAAAAGGGGCAAAGCCGTCTGCCGGCTTTGCCCCTTCCTTAGCTTGATTTACTCATCCATGAGATAGTAGTGGCCCAGCGCGTCGGCACCCAGGATGGCGTTTGCGACCATCTCGGGCGTCACCTCAAACGGCATGTTGCACATGGTGTCATCGGGCGCGCAGGCGGCCTCGGCAACAATCATGGCCTGCTCGCGCGTAAGCTCGGCAACGCCAAGTTCCTTCATCGTAACCGGCAGGCCCAGCTCAATGCAGAAGCCCAAGACTTCCTCAAGCTTCTCGGTCGGAGCATCCTCGAGTACCAGCTGGACGATAGTGCCAAAGGCGACCTTTTCGCCGTGATACATGCTGTGGCACTCGGGCAGCATCGTCAGGCCATTGTGGATGGCATGAGCAGCAGCAAGGCCCGAGCTCTCAAAGCCAATGCCCGAAAGCAGCGTGTTGGCCTCAATGATGTGCTCGACGGCAGGCGTGAGCGCACCCTTCTCCAGCGCAACCTTGGCCTTGACGCCATCGGCCATAAGCGTCTCATAGCAGAGCTTGGCGAGCGCCAGGCCGGCCATTCCGCCTTTGCCGCCGGCACAAGTACCACCGTCGGCATCATGCGTCGCCTGGGCCTCAAAGTAGGTTGCGAGCGCATCGCCCATACCGGAAACCGTCAGGCGCACCGGGCTCGCCGCGATAACCGTCGTATCCATAAGGACGATATTGGGGTTTGCCTTAAGGAAGAGGTACTTGTCGAACTGGCCGTCATCGGTATAGAGCACCGAAAGCGCCGAGCACGGGGCATCGGTCGAAGCAATGGTGGGGCAAATGATAACCGGGGATTCCAGGTAATAGGCAACGGCCTTCGCGGTGTCGAGGATCTTGCCGCCACCGACGCCGACGATGATGTCGCAACCGTTGTCGCGGGCGAGCGCAACCAGGCGATCGACCTCGCCCTTGGAGCACTCGCCGTTAAAGTCCTCAAACAGCAGCTCGGCCTTAGCCTCGGCAAAGCCGCCCTCGATCTTGGCACCGACGCGCTTCTTGCCCGAAGGCGTCACGATGACGAGGGCCTTAGCGCCGAGCGGCTCGACATAGGAGCCGAGCTTGGCGAGCTCGTCCGGACCCTGGATGTACTTGCTGGGGCTATTGAAAATTGCAGCCATAACTATCCCATTCTCTAAAAGAAAAAAGAAAGGGGCTCCGTACGGATACGTGCGGAGCCCCTCGTTACGATAACAAGAGTCGATTAGAAATCGATGTCGGTGTCGTAGTAGCAGGCCTTGAGGATCTTCTCAAAGTCGGCAGCCTTGGTCTCACGCGGGTTCTCGGGCGTGCAGGCGTCCTGCTCGGCGTTCGCGGCGATCTCGGGCAGCTTGGCGAGGAACTCCTCCTCGGAAACCATCTGCGGGTTCTCGGCGTCGACCTTCACGCCACCATTCGCGTAATCCTTGATGGACTGCGGAATGTTGAGCTGATCGTTGAGGTCGCGAATCTTCTGGACGAGCGCGGCGATGAGCTCCTCGTTGGTCTCGCCGGGAAGGTGCAGAATCTCCTTGGCCACGTAAGCGTAACGCTCGGCAGCACGGGGATCCTTGGAGTTCCACTGGATGACCTTGCCCAGGTACATAGCGTTAGCAGCACCGTGGATGATGTGGCCGTTCTCGAAGGCAGCACCGGTCTTGTGAGCCATGGAGTGAACGATGCCGAGCAGGCCCGAGGAGAAGGCGATACCGGCGATGCACTGAGCCTCGTGCATGTGCTGACGGGCCTCATGGTCGCCAGCATAGGACTTGGGCAGCCACTCGACGATCTCGCGGATGCCGTGCAGAGCGTTGGCGTCGGTGAACATGGAAGCGCAGGTGGAAACGTAAGCCTCCATGCAGTGGGTCAGAGCGTCCATGCCGGTATGAGCGCACAGCTTGGCGGGCATGGTGTAGGTGAGCTCGGGGTCGACGATGGCGACATCAGGGGTGATGTTGAAGTCGGCCAGCGGGTACTTGATGCCCTTGGCGTAGTCGGTAATGACGGAGAAGGCAGTGACCTCGGTAGCGGTACCGGAGGTAGAGGAGATGGCGCAGAAGTGAGCCTTCTGACGCAGCTCGGGGAAGCTGAACGGCTGGATGATGTTATCGAAGGACTCCTCGGGATACTCGTAGAAGACCCACATGGCCTTAGCAGCATCGATGGGCGAACCGCCACCGATAGCAACGATCCAGTCGGGCTCGAAGTCGCGCATAGCGGCTGCGCCCTTCATGACGGTCTCGATGGAAGGATCGGACTCGACGCCCTCGAACAGCTTGACCTCCATGCCGGCCTCTTTGAGGTCGGCCTCAACGTCCTGCAGGAACCCGCCGCGGCGCATAGAGCTGCCGCCAGAAACGATGATGGCCTTCTTACCCTTGAGGTTCTTCACCTCGTGGCGAGCGCCCTCACCAAAGTACAGATCGCGAGGATTGGTAAAACGTCCCATACTGTGCCTCCTAAACAAGCCCCTCTTAGACTTGCGTATATAACGGAGCACCCAATTGGCTCCGTTAGGACCGGTTTGCGCGTTGCCGGCGATGACAATGCGCGATGTCTAAACGTCTCAACGCTCAGACAAACACTATTTTACCGTTCTGGTTGGTCAGTTATTCACCTAAAGCCGCCAATGATGAAACGTTTTTTCTATCCCTGAAGACCCTTGTGCGGCATTCATACTCCCAAGCTGGGCAAACGTTTTATCAAGGTTGACTACATATCCCGGGCAGGACGGTGCCCCTCCAAAATATGCACCGTTCGCCGCCAAAAATCGACCGTTTGCGGCACCGTAATACCACTCGGTCGTCCAAGGTGCCGACATTTGTGCGACATCCGTCTTCGTGGTGCAAAGGTGCAAGTCCAAGTGCGGCACCCCCGGTGTGCCACATGCGGGTAAACTAGAACCTTATATAGAAACATTTGAACCCTAACCGCAGCAAAGGAGGCCCCATGGCATTCGATCCCATTCAAGAGGATTGCCATCGCCTCGTTCTTGAGGCCTTGCGCCGCGACAATATCCCGCTCACCGACGGTGCCACCGTAGAGCGTCTGATGGAACAATTCACCCGCAACCCCGCACCGCTCATCGTGCACGACCGCGACCGCGCCGGGCATCTGATTGCCAAGGTGGTCGAGGCCGTCGACTACCGCATTCCCTTTATCCCTGACGATGCCCAGGCAGAGCAGGAAGAGGCAGCTGCCGAGGACATGCTCCGCGAGGCTGCCGCACTCGATCCGGCCAACTGGGATGCCCAGCGCATGCTGACGGCCCTCAACGCCGAATCCAACGAGGAATACGTACAGTACCTGGTGTCCAAGTGCGATGAAGTCGAGCATGACCTGGCGCTCAAGATCGCCTCGGCTCAGGACCCCTACGAGCGCGAGGCCGCAGGCGACCTTACGCGCCGCCCCTATCTGCGCTGGCTTGCCGCCTTGGCATCGCGCGCCCTCATTAGCGGCCGCTATCGCATGTCGCTCGAAGCCGCAAACCGCAGCCTGGACTTTGCGCCCAACGACCCCGCTGGTGTCCGCCACACCGCGATGCTCGCCATGGCAAAGCTCGAATACCCCGCCGAGGAGCTCAAGCGCTTTCGCTCCGCTCACTCCGTGCCGTACCTCGCGAATACCCCGCTGCGCCGCCGCCCCAAAGATGCGGAGCGTGACTTGGACCCGTGGACGCTCATCGCGCTGATGAGCGCTGCCTGGCGCGAGCTGGACTACGAAGGCGCCGAGCACTACTTGCGCATCCTTGCGCGCTCGTGTCCGCACGCAGCCGAGGCGCTCTACTTCCAAACCGAGTTCCCCGATGGCGTCTATGCCCGCGTCAACGTGGGCGTGGGCTCCACCGACGAGCTCGTCCTTGCGTTGTCCGAGGCAACGCCGGTGCTGCAGGAGGGCCTGGGCGCTCCCGACAACGCCAGCTTTGCCGCCTGGGTCGCCACCAACGATATCGTGCGTTCCCAGATCGACGAGCGCATCCTGCGAGCGGCCGAGCAGGGCCTGCCGTTTAAGGGAGGAGACCTCTAATGGATCCGAGCGTCTACATCCCCGCCTACCTGGAGCGCGCCTACCTTGCGTCGCACCCCGAACTCACCGATGCAGCACGCGAGCTTGTCCATAACGACGTGAACGTCAACCCTCATAAGTATGCGCAGACCGAGCATGCCCAGGCACTGCTGTCCTACGCCGGTGTTCATCGCCACCTGCTCGACGAGCTCCATCGCATCGAGGACATGGGCAGCGACGAGGAGTTCGAGCAGACGCGCAATCGTCTGTTCGACGATATGCGCGATGAGCTGCTCAAGATCGTCCGCATCGATGCGCATGTCCTCGACGCGCAGCTGCTCGCCATCATTTTGGCGGACACGCCCGTCGACGCCTGCCTGGGCGACCTGATGAAGCTCGAGGCGACCACGGCCGATTACCTGCAGCAAAGCGTGCCCGGGTTCGACATGGAAGCCCCGCACTACTGGGCCAATAATGTTTTGACCGACGGTGTCACCGCAGCAGACCTTACCGTGAGCGAGCCGGCTCTTATCGGGTGGCTCCACACGCTCGAGACCATCTCGCAGCTGTGCATGGCGAGCGCCCGCTACCGCGCTGCTGCCAACTACGCCCGCCGCGTCCTTAAGGCGGAAGGCTACCCCACCCGAGCCGCAGGCACCGTGTTGCTCGCCCTCGCTCGCCTGGAAGACCAGGACGGCTTTTTTGCCCTGGCTCACCAACTCGAGGAACAGGTGGGGGCTGATGCACTCGAGAACTCCCCCTGGTACCTGCTCGCCCGCACCATCCTCTTGTTCAAAACAAACAAGATGCGCCCGGCGACACGCGCGCTGCGTGAGTTTGCCAACCGTTGCGAGGGCGGCGCGTTCTTCTTGCTGAACCCCATGTACCAGACGCCGTACCTTCCCTGCCGACCCGAGCCGCGCGATCCCTGGGATCTTTCGCACCAGGCCGTTTGGGAAGCGGACGGTATTATCTCGGACACTCCCGACTTTGCCCCCTGGGCCAATGCCTGTGAAGACGTGTCACAGCTTGCCCAGGAATTTGCGCGCCGCTACGGTTTTTAGTGACGCACTCGACCCGACCATGTCGTTTACGTTAGGAACGGTTTCATGAACCTCCGCTCATCTCTCGCCTGTACCTCGAGCGATATCGCTCGCTGGGGACTGCGCTCTGTCCTCAAACGCCAGGGCGGCGTACTCCCCGGCCGCATCGCCATGAAGATCGACCCCGAGCTGCTAAGCGACCTCGCCGGCCTTATCGACCGCAGCGTGGTGATCACCGGCACCAACGGTAAGACCACCACCTCCAACCTCATCGCCGACGCCGTTGCCGCCAGCGGCGCCACCGTGGTATGCAACCGCGCCGGCAACAACATGGAGCCGGGCGTGGTGGGTGCACTGCTCGAGGCGCGCAGCGGCCTCAAGCGAGCCGGCGGCGGCAAGCGCGTGGGCGTTTTTGAATGCGATGAGCTCTACACCGTGCGCGTCCTGCCCAAGCTCAAGCCGACGTACTTCGTGCTGCTCAACCTGTTCCGCGACCAGCTGGATCGCTATGGCGAGATCGATCACACCCAGGAGGTCATCGCCCATGCGTTGGAGCTCTCTCCGGCAACAACGCTCATCTACAACGCAGACGACCCGCTGTGTGCCGCGATCGCCGCACGCGTTCCCAATGCAAACATCGCCTTTGGCATCGACGGCGCCACCAACACCGAGTCCGACCGTATTAGCGATTCGCGCTTTTGCTCACAGTGCAACGCGCCGCTGGAGTATGACTACGTGCAATACGGCCAGCTCGGCGCCTACCATTGCCCCTCGTGCAGCTGGGCCCGCCCTGTGCTTGTCCGTCGCGTGACGGGCGTGGAGCTCGGCTGCGACGGCTACGACTTTGACCTGGTCTTTGGATCTGCGCCCGACGCGGCTGCCGCACACATCGCCACACGCTACAACGGCCTGTACATGGTCTACAACGTTGCCGCCGCCTTCTTTGCCGCGCACGAGTTGGGCGTGGATACGGCGCTTCTACAGCCTACGCTCGATGCCTACGTCCCCGCCGGCGGACGTATGGGGCGCTGGGATATCGCCGGCCGCACCGTCGAGGCCAACCTGGCTAAGAATCCCGTAGGCTTCGATCGACAAATCCAGTCCATCAAGACGACAGGCGGCAGACTCTGCGCTTTCTTCCTTAACGACAATGACGCCGACGGACACGATGTATCGTGGATCTACGACGTCGACTTTGAGCGCATCGCCGACACGCCGGGTCTTGTCGCCTTTGCCGGAGGCACGCGCGCGCACGACATGCAGGTGCGCCTCAAGTACGCCGGCATCGATGCCGCGATTATCTCGGACGTCGCGCAGGCAATTGGCGCCGTGGCAGACGAGGCCGCCGATGACACCTTCTACGCCGTCGCCAACTACACGGCCTTCCCGCCGCTGGTCAAGGAGCTCGACGGGCTGAAAGGCGCCACCGCCGATGCTGTTGCCGGGCGCGCCGTAGCCCGTGCCGACGGCAGCGCTCTTCCTGTCGGCATCGCGCCAGTCGAACTTTCGCACCCGCTGCGCATCGTCTACCTGTATCCCGATGCCCTTAACCTCTACGGCGACGGCGGCAATGTTATCGCGCTCGAGCGCCGCTGCGTCTGGCGCGGCATTCCCGTGCGCGTGGACGAGGTCCGTATGGGCGAAACGCTTGATTTGACCGATGCCGATATCGTCATGATGGGTGGCGGCTCCGACCGCGACCAGCTAGCCGTGGCACACGAGCTGCTCGCCCAAAAAGACAAGGTCGCGGCCTATGTTGAGGATGGCGGCTCGCTGCTTGCCATCTGTGGCAGCTATCAGCTGCTCGGCCGTTCGTACTATATGGGTGAGGATCGCATCGAGGGCCTGGGCGTCATTGCCGCCGAAACCGTACGTGGCTCCGATCGCCTGATCGGCAACGTAGCCGTCAAAACCGATCTGGCACCTGAGCCCTTTGTGGGATTCGAGAACCATGGCGGCCGCACGCTTTTGGACGCCGATGCCACGCCGCTCGGAACGTCCGTCGTCGCGGGCACCGGCAACAACGGCGACGATGGCTTTGAGGGCCTGATCTACAAGGGCGTCATCGGCACGTACCTGCATGGCCCGGCGCTGCCCAAGAACCCCGAGCTCGCCGACTGGCTGATCGCCCATGCCCTCGAGCACCGTGGCGATGCACAGGCCGCCGCCCTGCTGCCGCTCAAGCCCCTCGACGACACCTACGAGCACGCCGCCCACGACGCCGCCATGAAGCTCCTCCCCTAGCACCTCACCACCACAAAGGGGACAGGCACCTTTGTGGTGGTTTTTCAGTTTGCCAACGATATGTGAACGGCTAAAAAAGTCTGCTATACTCTTTCCCGCTGTCCCCATCGTCTAGCGGCCAAGGACGCCACCCTTTCAAGGTGGATATCGCGGGTTCGAATCCCGCTGGGGGCACCATTTGAGATGTGAAGCCCGTTACCAATTCGGTAGCGGGCTTTTTGCTACCGATATGCCGGGATTCGAACCCGGCAGGGTGCGGAGCCCGGCATCATCGCAAGGCCCGTGGGCAAAAAATGGCAAATATGAGTACTGCTACCATTTTAGTTACAGCGATTTCATGCCATCAGAAGGCGATTTAGACGCCAGGGGTCCTACGGCGGAAAAATTGCAGACGTTTATCGGCTAAGTACTTGGACATATGTTGCGTAACACTGCATATTTTGCAAATAAATAATGCTACAGGACTTGTGACAGTACTCATATTTGACGTTTTTTGCCCACAACCCTTTATACCTAGGCGAATCGGCGGCAAAACGGGCTTCAAAGCGCCCTTCGCAAACAAAAACCGGGGCCAGCATGATGCGGACCCCGGCTCAATACCGTGACGATATGTCAGTTACGCTCTATACGTAGAACAGGATGTCGTCGTAGGTCGGGACCGGCCAGTAGTCGGCGGCCACGATCTCCTCCATTGCGTCCACGGCAGCACGCAGCGCATCCATAGCGGGAACGACCTCGTGCGCGTACACGTTGGCCTGCTCCTGACCATCGAGGCCCTCGGCCTTCTGATGCACGGCGTCGAGCGCCTTGATGGAGTCGTTGATGGTGGTGATACCGTTGCAGAGCTTGTTGAGCGTGTTCTGCTCGCACTGCATGGCGGCCTCAGCACCGGCGGCACGTATAGTCTCAAGGCCCTTAGCGACCTTGGTGGCATAGGCGGTAATGACCGGGCGATAGGTACGACGCGCCTCGCGAACCATCGTGGTGGCCTCGATGTTCATGAGCTTGTTGTACTTCTCGAGCTTGCAGTCGTAGCGGCACTGAGCCTCGGCCTTGGTCAGGACACCCGTCTCCTCAAAGAGCGCAATGGCCTTATCGGAAACAAAGGCGGGCAGGGCGTCGGCCGTGGTCTTGTTGTTGGCAAGGCCGCGCTTCTCGGCCTCGACGGGCCACTCGTCGGAGTAGCCATCGCCGGAGAAGAGGATGCGCTGGTGGTCGGTCAGGACCTTCTTGCAGTACTCGAGCGCGGCGTCCTGGAACTCATCCTCGGGCGTACCCTCAAGCGCGTCGGCGAAGGACTTGAGCGACTTGGCCACGGCGGCATCGAGCACCAGGTTGGAGTCGGAGACGTTCTGCTCGGAGCCGCAGGCACGGAACTCGAACTTGTTGCCGGTGAAGGCAAACGGGGAGGTGCGGTTGCGGTCGGTGTTGTCCTGCATCAGCTTGGGCAGGGTATCGGCGCCCAGGTCGAGCACGCCGCGCGTGGCATGGACGGAAGCCTTGCCATCGATGATCTTCTCGACGACCTCGGTAAGCTGGTCGCCCAGGAAGATGGACATAATCGCCGGAGGAGCCTCGTTGGCGCCCAGACGATGATCGTTGCCGGCCGAGGCAACGGAGGCACGCAGGAGCTCCTGATAGTTATCGACGGCCTCGATCACCGCGGTGAGGAAGACGATGAACTGCAGGTTGTCGAGCGGGGTGTCACCTGGATCGAGCAGGTTCTCGGACTCGGTGCCAAGCGACCAGTTGTTGTGCTTGCCCGAACCATTGATGCCCTCAAAGGGCTTCTCGTGCAGCAGGCAGACCAAGTCGTGGCGGGAGGCGATGAGCTTCATCTTCTCCATCATGACCAGATTCTGGTCGATGGCCTCGTTGACTTCGCCATAGACGGGGGCAAGCTCATGCTGGCAGGGAGCAACCTCGTTGTGCTTGGTCTTGGCGGGAATGCCAAGCGCCCACAGCTCATCGTCCAGATCCTTCATATAGGCCGAGACGGTGGGGCGGATAGCGCCAAAGTAGTGCTCCTCGAGCTCCTGGCCCTTGCAGGGAGCGGCGCCAAAGAGGGTGCGGCCGGTAATGACCAGGTCCTTGCGCTTGCGGTAGGCGTCCTTCTTGATCAGGAAGTACTCCTGCTCGTCGCCCACGGAAGGAACGACCTTCTTGGGGGTCTTACCGAACAGCGCCAAAACGCGCTTGGACTCACGCGAGAGCGCGGTCATGGAACGCAGCAGCGGGGTCTTCTTGTCCAGGGCCTCGCCCGTGTAGGAGCAGAAAGCCGTGGGGATGCACAGGACGTCGTCCTTGATAAAGGCGGGGCTAGTGGGATCCCAAGCGGTGTAGCCACGGGCCTCGAAGGTGGCGCGCAGGCCGCCGTTGGGGAAGCTGGAGGCATCGGGCTCGCCCTGGATGAGGTTCTTGCCCGTAAACTTGGTAATGGCGGTGCCGTCGTGGTTGGGCTCCAGGAAGCTGTCGTGCTTCTCGGAAGTAATGCCCGAAAGCGGCTGGAACCAGTGCGCATAGTGCGTCGCACCCTTGGAGATGGCCCAGACCTTCATGGCATGGGCAACGGCGTTGGCCACATCCAGGTCGAGCGGCTCACCGCCCTCGAGGGTTGCAGCAAGGCGCTTCCAAATGTCCTTGGGGAGGTAGTCCTTCATGACTTCCTCAGAGAACACCATGGTCCCGAAGCGGTCAGTAAGTTCGGCCATACGGAACTCCCTTCGTATCGGCACCGCGTGAGAAGCGGTGTTGATTACTAACGAACGAGTCATAGCTTAGACTCGCCGTGTTTCCGCGACATTACCGTTATGTTGCTGTCGCGAAACCAATCAATGAGGTTACCCTATCGAGGCGGCGTTGCCACCCTCAACAGCCAATCAACTGCATAAATTGCAGACCTCTCCCCATGGTTTAAGGGTAGTCAATTTGGGATGGAGCTCTATTAACTGGTATTTTGCATCAGATACCAGTCTTTATAGTCCGTGCCTAGATTAGCCGCTCTGTTATAGAGAAAGCCGATAGCAAGGCATCTTTGATTGGTATCCCCGAATAACGAGTGAAACTCCACCGTGACACAGTGGTGCTGTAGAATCCTTACAACACATCACACTATTACGTATCTAGAGGAGCACGATATGCGCGTCGACGAGGTTTTTAAGCAGGCAGCATCCCAGGGCACCGCGCCCGTTTCGTTTGAGATGTTCCCGCCCAAGGGCGAGCTCACCCTCGACACGGCTCGCGAAGTGGCAGGCAATCTGTGCAAGCTTTCGCCGAGCTTTGTCTCGGTCACCTGCTCGGCCGGCGGCTCGGGCAACGGTGCCACCACCGCCCCCATCGCGCATATGATTTCGAGCGAATTCGACACGCCCTCGGTGGCACACCTCACCTGCGTGGGCCGCACCCACGCCGACATCGCCGCCAAGATCGACGAGTATCGCACCGCCGGCGTTGAAAACATTCTGGCCCTGCGTGGCGATCTCCCTGCCGGCGCGACCGAGGACGACAAGCCCGCCTCCGACTACGCCTACGCCCGCGACCTCATCCCCGAGCTCGTCGACGCCGGCTTTTGCGTGGGCGCCGCAGCCTACCCCGAGGGCCACATTGCCTGTGAGGATCTCAACCTCTCGGTCGAACACCTCAAGCAAAAACAGGACGCCGGCGCAAGCTTCTTTGTGACGCAGCTCTTCTTTGATAACGAGTGCTTCTACCGCTTCCGCGAGCTTGCCGACAAGGTCGGCATCACCGTGCCCATTACCGCGGGCATCATGCCGTTTATGGGCAAGTCCCAGATCAGCCGCATGGTCTTTATGTGCGGCGCGTCGCTGCCCTCCCCCGTCATCAAGATTCTCGCCAAGTACGAGAACGACCCCGAGAGCCTGCAGGCAGCCGGTGTAGATTATGCCGCCCGCCAACTTTGCGACCTCAAGGAGCACGGCGCCGACGGCCTGCACCTGTACACTATGAACCGTCCTGCGATCGCCGCGACCATTATGGAGCGCCTGGGGTAATGGAAAAACCGCACATCGATACAACCGCTGTCGAAGTGCCGGCCGACCTTGCGTCGCCGGCGCTTTACCGTGTCGATGCCGCGCACCATCCCCGTGTCGACCGTGCCGAGATGCTGCGGTATCTGGGTTACGGCGGCCAGCAGATTGAGCCCGAACTGTCACGACGTATTGAGCTTGTCGTTGAACGTCTGGAACTGGACATTGAGCCCCGTGGCGTGCGCCGCGTGTTTGCCGTCGATGCCACGGGCGTGGACGAACAAAGTGAGCCTTGCATTCGCTTGGTCGGCACCAACGTTGAGCTGCGAGGTCGCGATATCTATCGACATCTCAAAGATGCCCGCTTTGCCGCGCTCATGGCATGTACCCTCGGCATGGACGCCGAGCGTCGCCTGCGCACCACGGGAGCCCAACATCCCCTGGAGGGCGCCGTGCTCGACGCCGCGTGCTCCGCTTACGTAGAAGCCGCCGTTGAGCAAATGGACCAGCAGGTCAAGACGGACGCCGCCGCACACGGGCTCGCCGGCAACTGGCGCTTTAGTCCCGGCTACGGCGACTGCCCGCTCTCGGCCCAGCGCTCGATCGTCAATGCGCTCAACGCCACGCGGCTCATCGGGCTTACCGTCACACCCACCAGCCTGCTCATGCCCACCAAAAGCGTGACCGCGGTGATCGGCCTATTCGATGGCGAGGTCCACGACGCCCAGAGCCACCCCACCTGCAATATCTGCCGCATGCGCGAGCACTGCCGCTTCCGCGCCACCCATACCACCTGCTATTCGCATTCTGAATAAAATGTCAATGATGGCACGGTATCGAGGGAATCTCATCCGTATGTAAGCGAATGTCCTCACAAACAAGTACCATAAGATGCCAAATAACAACTATCTGAAAGCCAGTACATGCACAACATTCTGCAGTTCTCGCCACAACTAACCGCGCTTGAGTTTTTTTCAGGCATTGGCTTGGCTCGTGCCGGCATGGCAAAAGCCGGAATCAAAACAATCTGGGCAAATGACATAGACCATACTAAATGCGCCATGTACAGCCAGTGTTGGGGCGATGAACATCTAGTCGAGCAGGATGTCCACACACTCGACCCCGACCTAATACCTCAAGCCGACATCGCATGGGCGTCAAGCCCTTGCACAAACTTATCTCTCGCGGGAAACAGGGAGGGACTTATCTCTGGCAAAGAGTCCAGCGCGTTCTTTGGCTTTATTAAGGCCATCGAAGGAATGAGCGATCGTGCCCCGAGGGCACTTGTTCTCGAAAATGTCATCGGCCTTGCCACGTCTAATAACAGTGATGACTTTAGACTCGTTTGCCAGGAATTTAATCGTTTAGGCTATTCATGCGACGCTTATTTTATCGATGCACGGCACTGGCTTCCCCAGTCACGCCCCCGCATGTTTGTCGTCGGATTAAAAAACCCTCTTCCCAACAGCCGACTCGATTCCTCGCTTCGACCTGAAAAGGTCTCCTGGATTCACTCCGACCCTTCACTCATTACGCACGTCTCTCACCTAAACGAGCCAAGTCCACTTCGCATGACGGGCCTTGCAACGGTTGTTGAAAATATTCCCGAGAACGACAAGCGTTGGTGGAACAAAAACCAAGTACAAGCATTTATCGACTCACTTGCACCGCATCAAGCAGAGCGCCTTCAGCGCTTCTTAAATGCCAAAGAAAGAATTGTTCGCACTGCTTACCGTCGCACGCGATCGGGCGTTGTGCGCTGGGAAATCCGTGAAGAAGAAATTGCCGGATGTCTAAGAACGGCTCGCGGCGGCTCATCAAGACAGGCAGTCGTTATATGCGAAAACGGAAAGATAGAAGTTCGCTGGATGACTGGAACTGAATATGCCCGTCTCCAAGGTGCTGACTCATGTCAGTTTAGCGGCTTCTCGGATGCTCAGATTCGCTACGCATTCGGCGATGCAGTTGCCGTGCCAGTTGTCACTTGGCTTATAAAAAATGCAGTCAAACCCGCGCTTATGTCTTCAAGGAACGGAGTGGACAATAATGGAAATGACCAATTGCTCCTTGAGCGAGCCCGATAAAGACATCTTGGATGCCATTGAACTCTGGTACGAATCCAAGCGCAGCAAGCGAGGCAACGTCAACCGTAACGTCATGGCGGTTGGCATAGGCATAAGCGAGCTGTTGCAAAACCGTTTTCCGCTCACCGACGATTATGTGCAATCGGACAAGGGGAGCCAAGTACGAGGCCTAAGTGGAGCATGCATCAAAACAGTTTTAGCCAGACATGGGGAAACGCGTGCCTTCGCATCAGAGGGCGGCAGAACCTCACGCGGCACACTCCCGATGGCGCTTGAGCTTGCCACAATTATCAACTCTGCCCTACCCAGTGACACTTGCGAAGACACTCGTCTTGAAGCTGCGAATGCAATCGCCAATTTCTTCGTCGAGCGAATCCAGGTCGATTTCTTTAACCGGCAGAGAATCAAAGTCGAAATCGATCTTCAAAAACCAATTTCTGTCATTGTCGATGATATCCTAGCCGAAGCAAGCCTACGGTCCGATAAGCCAACGGGTACCGTCGCACAGCACCTGGTAGGTGCAAAACTAGAGATGTTATTTCCAACCATAGAAATCGGAAAGGACAACTCAAACGCCGCCGACCAGCAGACAGACCGTTCTGGCGATTTCCAAATCAATGATGCTGCATTTCATGTGACTGTATCGCCAATGGCCAAATTGACCGATCGATGCCGAGATAACATTCGAAATGGCATTCGGCCCATCGTCGTTGTCCCCCACGATAAAGTTTCCTTCGCTTACGGACTGTTCGAAAGTGAGGGACTCGGCAATCGCGTACAGGTTATCGCGCTCGAATCGTTTATCGGCATCAATATTGAAGAGTTATCGTTCTACAAGCGAGGCCTAATTCGATTAAATGTCGCACGGCTTCTTGCCCACTACAACAAGCGAATCGAAGATATCGAGCCCGACAAATCTCTTCAAATAGAAATTCCTCAGTGGGCTCTAGACGAAATGGATGCACATGGCGAATAGCTCAAACATACTTATCACTCATGATCTGGACGGTGCCGCGCTGGCGGCGCCTGTTGACGCCGCACGTCGCAACGGTGCCACGTACAAGACGCGCACGATCGACGATCTGCGCATTAAGGACGATCGCCTGCGCGCCGCCATCGAGGGCACGGGGCACTTGCTGTTCGACGGCGGTATGGGCACCATGTTGCAGGCCGCTGGTATGAAGGCGGGCGCCCTGCCCGAGCTGCTCAACTTTGAGGAACCCCAGGTTATCACTGATATCCAACGTCAATATGTCGAGGCCGGCTGCGACGTGATTACCGCCAACACCTTTGGCGCCAACGCCCACAAGCTCGACGGTGCCGCCACCGTGGCAGACGTCTTTGCCGCGGCCGTCGCCTGTGCCCGCGAGGCCGGCGCCCGCTACGTCGCCGGCGATATCGGCCCCATCGGCGCGCTGCTTCGCCCCCTGGGTACTCTGAGCTTCGACGAGGCCTACGACCTCTTTGCCGAGGAAGTGCGCGCCGGCGTCGCCGCGGGTGTGGACCTCTTTATTATCGAGACCATGACCGACCTTGCCGAGATCAAGGCGGCCGTCCTCGCCTGCCGCGAGAACTCCGACCTGCCCGTCTTTGCCACCATGACCTTCGAGGAAGACGGCCGCACGTTTCTGGGCACGAGTCCCGAGGTGGCCGCCATCACGCTCGACGCCATCGGCGCCGACGTTTTAGGCATCAACTGCAGCCAGGGACCGGCCGAGCTCCGCGGTCTTGCCGCACGCATGCTCACCGTCACCGACAAACCCATCATGGTGCAGGCCAACGCAGGACTCCCCCATGTGGACGACGACGGCAACACCGTCTTTGATATCCAGGCCCCCGAATACGCCGAGGCCGTCGCCGGCATGATCGCCGACGGCGTGAGCGTCGTGGGCGGCTGCTGCGGCACCACGCCGGCGCACATGGCAGCGCTACGCACGCTTATCGATAACCACACGCCCAGCCCGCGCCGCCGCAAGCCCAGCATGTCGGTCACGAGCGCCCAAACGGTCGTGGACCTTCCCTGCGACGGCCACAAGATCGCCGTCATCGGCGAGCGCATCAACCCCACCGGCAAAAAGCGCCTGCAGCAGGCCCTGCGCGACGGCGACCTGGACTACGTCGTGAGCCAGGGTATCAGCCAGCAGGAACAGGGCGCCGACATCCTGGACGTTAACGTGGGCCTGCCCGAGATCGACGAGGTCAAGATCATCCAACAGGCCACCGAGCAGCTCCAGGGCTCCACGTTGCTGCCGCTGCAGATCGACTCCACCGACCCCGCAGCCGTCGAGGCCGCCGTGCGCCGCTACGCCGGCAAGCCCATCATCAACTCGGTCAATGGCAAGCAGCAGATCATGGATGAGATCTTTCCGCTGGTCGCCCACTACGGCACCAACGTTGTCGGCCTTACGCTCGACGAAGGCGGCATCCCCGATACCGCCGAGGCTCGCTTCGCCATCGCCGAGCACATCGTGGCCGAGGCTGCCCGTTACGGCATCGGCCCGGACCGCATCCTCATCGACTGCCTGGTCATGACCGCCTCGACCAATCAACGCCAGGCCGAGCAGATCCTGCGCGCCATGTCCCTGTGCAAGGAGCGTCTGGGCGTCAAGTGCGCGCTCGGCGTGTCGAACATCAGCTTTGGCCTGCCTGCCCGCCCGCTGCTGGGCTCGGTCTTTTTGGCCGCCGCTTTTGGCGCGGGTCTGGACGCCCCCATCATGAACCCGGGCTCCAAGCGCTTTATGGATACCGTCTACAGCTATCGCGTCCTGAGCGTTGAGGACGAGGGCTCGACCGGATACATCGAGCGCTACGCCGACTGGACCGATCCGTACAAGATCGCCGCAAACCCGGCAGCAGCTCAGGCCGCATCGAGTGATGCCGCGCCTGCCGCGGGCACCGCCGGCGCCGACGGCAACGACGACCCGATTCGTCGCATGGTCGTCTCGGGTCGCAAAGGCGAGATCGCTGCCGAGACCGAGCGTCTACTGGCAGACCACGACGCCATGGACCTCATCAACAATCACTTTATCCCCGCCCTCGACGAGGTTGGCGTCCTCTTTGACCAGGGCAAGTTCTTCCTGCCGCAGCTCATGGCCTCGGCCGAGGCCGCACGCGTGGGCTTCGACACCATCAAGCGCCTGATGCCCGCCGGCGAGATTGCCGACAAGGGCAAGATCTGCGTGGCCACCGTCAAGGGCGACATCCACGATATTGGCAAGAACATCGTCAAAATGCTGCTCGACAACTACGGCTACACCGTCTTTGACCTGGGCCGCGACGTCGATCCGCAGGAGGTACTCAAGACCGTCAAGGAGCGCGACATCAAACTCGTCGGCCTCTCGGCGCTTATGACTACCACGGTCGTCGCCATGGAGGAGACCATCAAGTTGCTTCATGCCGAGGTGCCGGGCGTCAAGATCATCGTAGGCGGCGCCGTGCTCACCCCCGAATACGCCAAGCAGATCGGCGCTGACTACTACGCCAAGGACGCCGCCGAGAGCGCTCGTATCGCCGAAGAGGTCTTTGGGCAGTAACACAACGGAAACAACCGAGCACCAAAACGTGCCGCACGCGCCACTTGGCACGTGCGGCACGTTAGAATAGATAAGACTATGCTCGTTTTGGCAGATAGGAGCGCAAGGATGGCGATCACGCCCGCAGAAATCGCGGAAACCCGCGGCATGGTCGAGGAGCAGAACCTCGACATCAGGACCATCACCATGGGTGTTTCGCTCATGGGTTGCGGTGACGAGAACCTCGACCGCATGTGCACGAAGATCTACGACCACGTGACGCACACGGCTGAGCATCTGGTCGAGACCGCCGAGAACCTCGAGCGCGAGTACGGTATCCCCATCGTCAACAAGCGCGTTTCCGTCACCCCGGTGGCCCAGATCGCCGCGTGCTGCAAGGATGAGGACCTCACCCCCATCGCGCATGCCCTCGACCGCGCGGCCGAGACGCTCGGTATCGATTACCTGGGCGGCTTCTCCGCACTCGTCCAGAAGGGCATCGGTGACGCCGACCGCCGCGTCATCCAGTCCATCCCCCAGGCGCTCGCCACCACGAGCCGCGTCTGCTCCAGCGTAAACGTCGCCAGCCTGCGCGCCGGTATCAACATGGATGCCGTGCTCATGGCCGCCCAGACCATCATCGATGCCGCCAAACTCACGGCCGACCAGGATTCCGTTGGCGCCTCCAAGTTTGTCTGCTTTGCCAACATGGTCGAGGACTCCCCGTTTATGGCGGGCGCCGTCCACGGCGGTGGCGAGGCCGACGCCGTCATCAACGTTGGCGTCTCGGGCCCCGGCGTTATGGCTGCTGCCTTGGAGACGCTCCCCGACTCCGCCTCGATGATGGAGGTTGCCGAGAAAATCAAGCAGACCGCCTTTAAGATCACCCGCGCCGGCGAGCTCATGAGCCGTGAGGCAGCCCGCCGTCTGGGTGTCGAGAAAGGCATTGTCGACCTGTCGCTGGCTCCCACGCCTGCCATCGGCGACTCCGTTGCCCGCATCCTCGAGATCATCGGCGTGGGCACCTGCGGTGGCCCCGGCACGACCTGCGCGCTCGCCATGCTCAACGATGCCGTCAAGAAGGGCGGCGTCATGGCCAGCTCCAGCGTGGGCGGTCTCTCCGGCGCTTTCATCCCCGTGTCCGAGGACGCCGGCATGATCGCCGCCGTCGAAGCTGGTGCGCTTTCGCTCGAGAAGCTCGAGGCCATGACCTGCGTGTGCTCCGTTGGCCTGGACATGATCGCCATCCCCGGCGACACCCCGGTCGAGACCATCGCCGGCATCATCGCCGACGAGATGGCCATCGGCGTCATCAACAACAAGACCACGGCCGTCCGCGTGATTCCCGCCATCGGCAAGGGCGTGGGCGACTGCGTCGAGTACGGCGGCCTGTTTGGCCGTGCGCCCATCATGCCGGTGAACCCCAACGCCGGCACCGTGCTTGCCCACCGCGGTGGACGCTTCCCGGCGCCGCTGAACTCGCTGAAGAACTAGCTGAGGGGTTCGGGCGAGGAGCCCCGCCGCCGGGCGGCAGACATATAAGGTCGCCTGCTCGGGCAGTCCTGACTCGCACGGAGAGCACATTAAGTGCTCTCCGGCTCGTGCGGAACTCGCGATCGACCTTATATGTCTGCCGCCCGGCGGCGGGGCTCCCGCACAACGGGACCTCAGTTGAGTTCTATCCCGCATGGCAGTCGCTTCGCTCCTGCCCGCCTTGGTTGTGAGGGCGGTTTGGCGTTGGAACGGTTCTTTTTCTGATATATGCTGGTTGCGGCTCTTCTTTTTGGGGGAGTCGCTTTTTTGTTGCTAGGAGGTTGGCCCGTGGTTGATGGGGATTCTCGTTCTGAGCTGCTTTCTGCGGATTGGAATGGCGAATGGATGCGTCTGCAGGCCGCTCGGCATCGGGCTGATGATTCTTTTGAATGGGATAAGCGGGCTCGGCATTTTCGGCCGCTTGAGACTGCCCCGTATGCCCGGGACTTTATGAAGCTGTTGGCGTTAAAGCCTGGTGAATCCGTACTTGATATGGGGTGTGGGGCTGGGTCGATTGCTATTCCGCTTGCTCAGGCTGGGCATCCTGTGATTGCAGCCGACTTCTCCCCCGCTATGTTGGGCACCCTTGATGCCGGCATTGAGTATTACGGGCTCGAGGGGCGCATAACGCCCCTTGAGCTTGCTTGGGATGATGATTGGGATTTGGTTGGACCCGTCGCGAAAGCGGTGGATGTTGCCTTTGCCAGTCGGTCAGTTACGACGACCAATCTAAAAGGCGCGCTTGCCAAGCTTGATCGTACGGCTCGTCGGCGTTGTGCTGTCACGATGGTCGCCAACTCCAGCCCGCGCTACGACCTGCACGTGATGAACGCCATCGGCGCCTCGGTTACCTGCAGTAATGGCTTTGTGTACGCCTTCAACATCCTCATTCAGATGGGTGCGTTGCCGCAGGTTACGTACTTTGAATCGCCTCGTCGCGATACCTTCGATAGCCTTGAGGCAGGTGTGGCAGACTTCTCCCGTATGCTTGAGCATGGCAACGAGGATAAGGTCGACCGTCTGCGCGACTACATCGCCCAGCACATGATCGAGAATCCCCATGCCGGTGAGCCGGGCTCCAAGGGCGTGCCGCAGGGGCGCTATATGCTCGATCATGTCCGCAAGGTTCGTTGGGCGTTTATTGCATGGGAGCCGGTCTCTGCGCCCAGCTCATAGCCTGTTCGCAGCCCGCACCGCCCACTCACTCGGCATCCGCATTCTTTTTGAACTGGGCAAACGCGCTCCACACCACGCCGTTCCTGCGCTATCGTGGGACAGCTCACGTAGATTAAGGCCCCGTCGCGGGGCGCCCCATACATAGAAAGCGAGAACCCATGGCACTGACAGGAGCACAGGTCAAGCAGCTTCGCAGCATGGCCCATCACCTCAACCCCGCCATCATCATCGGCAAGTCCGACGTCAACGAGGGCACCGTCGAGCAGACGGTCGCCTACCTGGAGAAGCACGAGCTCGTTAAGTGCTCCGTGCTCGATGGCTCCAGCCTTTCCGCCCGCGAGGCCGCCGAGGAGCTCGCCGAGCGTTGCCACGCCGAGGTCGTCCAGGTCATCGGCCGCAAGTTCTCACTGTATCGCGAGTCCTCGCGCAAGGACATCGAGAAGATCAAGCTCGTCTAAGAGCCAATGATCCGGCGATCCAACACATAGCAAGCTTACGGGTGCCCAAGTACTTCGGGCGCCCGTTTTTTATCGCTCGACCAGCACGCGATTGAGCCGCCCCTCCACCAAGCGCTCGTATAGACGCCGCGTCTCGGGCTCGGGCACGCCATTGACCTGCTCCCTCAGGTGGTGCATATGCCCGCTGTACAGCTCGACGATATCGCGCCGCCGCCCCGCCGCACTGTAGACGCGCATGGCGCAGCGCACCATATCCTCACGCGCCGTTTCCTGTCGAAGCCCCGACTCCGCCAGCCAAATCGCCGACTGCAGATCGTTTTCTTCTAGAGCGGCATTTGCTCCCTTAATCATGCAATCGATGTACTTTGACTGCATAATGCGCCGCATGCGCAAAAAGTAGGTGGGATTACAGCCATTGGGAACATACAGCGGTCCGGCATAAAGCTGCTCAATCTTAAGGCACAGCTCAACTAAATGGGGCCCGCGCGCACCCGTGCGATTTCCCAAAACCTCGCGGCTTATCTGGTCAAACAGCCGTACATCGGTCTTGACGTAGTCGCCGTTGAGCCCAATGCATTCATTTTGGATGAGCACGCACGACTTGCCATCCGGCGTCGGTCCCAAAGCCGACCGCAAGCGCGATATCGTCGAGTACAGGTTGTTGCGGGCGCTATTGAACTCGGCATGGGGCCACAGCTCCATGGCCAGCGTCTCACGATCGACGAGCGCATCCATGCCCAGCGCAAGCCGCTCGGCAAGCGTCGCCGCCTTCTTGCGGCGCCACATTTTGTCCGTGATGGGAAACCCGTCGCGCTCGGCGCGAAACGCACCAAACATGCGAATCTCGATATGGTCGATGGTATCAACGGCTTCAACCTCGCCGGCCTGGAATAGGCGCTCGCCCTCCCCTTCCAAATCGTCGCGCAGCGAGTACCGCGACAGCTCGCGCACGGGAAGCTTCTTGCGTATCCTGGCCGCCGGCTCGCCCAGACAATGCATGGCAAGGCGCGCAAAGAGCCGATACGATGGCTCTAGAATCCCCGCACGATTCATGGACATCCAGGCCGCAAGATCGCTGTCTCGGCCCGCACAGGCCAAATGCAGCGCCACCATCCAGGCTTCTGCGCCACCAACCTGCGTCTGGCTTATATCGAGTAGCTCCGCTTCCTCGCGTACCGAAACCATCGAGGTGTTACGCAGATATGCCGCGCGCTCCAGCAGCAATGCGTTATCGCGCATGTACCCAATCGACTCCTCGGCAAGTTTGAGCACTTGGACCGCACGGAACTTTGCATTAACCGGCCGTCCCTCTGCCAGCGACTGCCAGCCTTCTAGCAACAGGCCAAACAGCTGAATCTGGTTGTCGCGCATGCGCACGGCAAAACGATCGAGCTCGTTGAACGCCGCGTCGTCGGTTACCGGCAAGCCGGAAAGGAGCCGCCGTGCCGCCAACACCATGCGCACCCAGATAGCCATCGCCTTAAGCCCACGTACGTCGAGCGCCTCCCGCACCACCGTCATCTCGTCGTCGCGCTCGTCGGTTCCCGCAAACGACCCGTCAAAGAGCTCCACCAGCATGCTATCGGCCCGTATAACAATCCTCGCGATGTCGAGCTCGCAGTCGTAGGCCTTGCTCGTTTTGAGCTGCTGTAGAACGCCGCCGTCATCTCCCCGCTCGGTCAGGCACCGCTTGACCTCGATATGCGCAGACAACATATCGAGTGCGGTATGGGATGTCTCGATTTCTGGCACGGCCAGGTTCGTAGGAAGCCCAAGCCCGTTGTCCCCATAGCAAACAGCCGTCAGCGTCTGGGCCACCCTCCATGAAACAGGGTCTATTTCGCAGGCCGCCCGTTCGCCCCCGCGCTCGATGACCGATGCCATATAGCGAGCGAGCTTTGTATTGGACACGCTGACCGCTGCCAGATATACGCCAAGCGCTTCGGCAGGCGTTGGCTCTGGAGCCGGATCGTCGGCATCGATCGTGCCCAGCGCCGCTCGGCAGATATCGGCCCCGTGCCCCGTCAGAGCCAGATCGACCCCATACTGCCCAGCAAGTTCAAGGACCGCTTCACGGTCCAAAAAGGCGTCCGCCAGGCCCATCGCCGCATCGCATCGGCCCGCCTTAAGCAAAATCCGGGCCGCCCTCGGAACAAGTTCGGGGCGAACCTCGGCCACCAACTTACGCAAGCGCAAGCGTCCGTTATCCTCCGTGCCCAGACACGTAAAACTCCGCTCGGCGGGATCCAAGCCAAAGATCGGGTAGTCGCGTACAAAATAGGACTGGTCGACCATCGACAGCCTCATCCCGCAAGCCTCGAGTTCTGCGATATTGCCCTCGCCCATCAAAACCATGAGACATGCCACGCAAAACAGCGCATTATTGTCGAGCGAAGCCAGATCGGCAAGTGCCGCGCCATATACGTTGACAATCTCGTTTTCGAGCAGGCCGGCTACGTCGCCTTGGCCATACAGACCCGTCTGCAATGCCGAAACGAGCTCGGGCACGCCCTGCGTGAGCTGATAGAAGTCGAGCGATGTGCTGATCGAAAACGCCGATGCCCACGCCGAATACTCATAGGCATGCACCTTGAGCATCTGCGCATTGATCTTAACCGAATCGCCCAGCCCATGAATCAGCTGACGATTTGAAGGACGGCAGGAGATAAAGACCCCAACCCCCATAGCGCGCAGGCCGCGAATCCTGTCGATGAGGTCTTCGGTATCGTGCTGATCGAGGTTTGGCACATTATCAATCGCGATAAGGGAGTGCGGTTTGTCTTTGAGTTCTTCGGTAACCACCTCGAGCTGCATAAACACCTCGCGCCCAATGGCGCGATCGGCCTCGATAATCCGCACGGGGCCTCGCGTCGGGTCGCATTTAACCTCATGGGTGTACTGCAGCAGCACCGAGGTCTTCCCAAACCCGTCGGGCGCATAAAGAACCACGATGCCGGCCTTTCGGCCCTTGGCGATAAGCTCATTCATCAAGCGTTCGCGTCGCACCATATAGCCTCCGCCCAGCGGCATCAGCTCGAGGTCGTCTATACCGCTCAAATCGTTTACCATGCCCGCTCCTCAACTCGACCGTATGGACACTGTAGCCGCAAGACCATACAAGCCGCGCTATGAATAGAGCGACCTTGTGTTTTAGGTTGTCTTTTGGTACGCAAGCGGCAAGTTTTTGTACAGCGAGGGCCGATTGTTATTAATCCCCCGACTAATCGGTCTTTAAGCAGGTAAATGAGCTTGTCAGCTTGTCCCATCTAAGCGGCAGTGTAACGCAGATGAACAAGGTTCAGCCATGTCATTCAACTCGCCTAGCACCCGCTACCGTCTACGACCTTCTAGTGGCATTTTTGCATAGAATCTGGTATGGAATGAATCAAGCTGTTGGGCATCCGGCATTCGTCAAGCTTGCGGCAAGATTTTGGTCAAGTGGGTAAAAAGGGATAGCAAAAAGGCCCCCGCAAAGCGGAGGCCTTAGGCAAGGCTATGTCGAGCTGCAGGATTCGCGCTACTCGCAGAGCGAAAGGGCGGCCTCATCGGCAACGACAACGCAGTTGGTGTGCAGCTGCAGGATCGAAGCCGGGCACTCGGGCGTAACCGGACCATAGCACATGTCATGCACGGCCTGAGCCTTGGCCTCGCCGTTGGCGACAACCAGGATCATACGGGCATACATGATGGTCTGGGTACCCATGGTGTAGGCCTGACGGGGAACATCGTCGATGCTGTCGAACAGGCGGCTGTTGGCCTGAATGGTGCTCTCGGTGAGGTCGACGCAGTGCGTGCCCTTGGAGAAGTGGTCATCGGGCTCGTTGAAGCCGATGTGGCCGTTGTTGCCAATACCGAGCAGCTGCAGATCTGGGTAACCGGCCTCGGCGACGATCTTGTCGTACTCAGAGCAGGCAGCGGCGGCGTCGGGGTTGGAGCCATCGGGCACATGCGTGTTGTTAAGGTCGATGTTGATGTGATCGAAGAAGTTCTCACGCATGAAGTAGTGATAGCTCTGGGGATCGTCGTGCGAAAGGCCGCGATACTCGTCCAGGTTGTAGGTGCTGACCTCGGCAAAGTCGACGTCGCCCTTCTTGTACCAAGCAGCGAGCTGCTTGTAGGCACCGATCGGGGTGGAGCCGGTGGCAAGGCCCAGCACACAGTCGGGCTTGAGGATAACCTGGGCCGAGATGATATTAGCGGCCTTGCGGCTCATATCCTCGTAGTCTTTAGCTTTAATGATCTTCATTACGCGTCCTTTCTCGTACAAGAGAGGCAAGGCTCCCTTACAAGCACTTGCCCGCGGCCCGCGTCGGCCGCAACCAACGTGTGCGGCCACCAGGGCGAGGTCGCGTAATGTATGTGTCTCGTGTCTAGCCGCGTCGAGGCCCCTGCCCGTCCACGGTGACCCAAAGCCTTTTAGCTTCGGACAAATCCCATCTTGCCACGGAGGGCGTCCTCTTTCAAGGGCGCCCTCCGTAAACGTGTTTGAATTGTAGGCTAATGGCCACGTGCACTTGCTAGCGCTCGCGAGCAACGATAAGCTGGTCCATCTCTTCGACATGCACGCCAACGGAGCCCTTGATGCTCGAGAACTCAACGGAGTTGCACACCAAGATGGGAACCGTCACATCGTAGCCCTCGGCAGCAATTGCCTCGCGATCGAACTCAATGAGTACATCGCCCTTATGGACGATGTCACCCACTTGCGCATGTACGGTAAAGTGCTTGCCCTCGAGCTGAACAGTGTCCAAACCAACGTGGATGAGCACGTCCAGGCCATCGACCGTGTTAAGCGCAACGGCGTGTCCCGTGGGAAAAATGGCCTCGACCTTGGCATCAGCCGGTGCAATCACACGCGTTCCGGTGGGCTGAATCGCCACGCCCTGGCCCAAAAGGCCGGTAGCAAACGTCTGGTCGTTTACCTCGGAAAGTGGAATGACGTCGCCCGAGATGGGAGCATCCAGCGTAAGGACTCGACCACGCATACCCAAAGACCTTAGGACTTTAGTGAACATGCTCCCCCTCGGACATACCAATCAATCAAAATAACCTTAACAGTTTACCACTTGGCACCCGTTTTTGACCATTAGGGAAGTTCGCGCTTGACAACCTCGACGATGTCGTCGACAACGCGCTGGGTCAGCTCGTGCGTCTCGGCCTCGGCCATCACGCGGACCAGCGGCTCGGTGCCACTCGGACGCACCAGAATGCGGCCGCGACCGTCAAGCTCCTTCTCGGCAGCAGCGACGGCATCCCAGATGGGCTGGCAATCGTCCAGACCGGCCTTGTTGTCGGAATGCACGTTAACGAGTACCTGCGGGTACTTCTTCATGATGCCGGCAAGATCGGTGAGGGTACGACCGGTGCGCTTGAGCACGGCCAGAAGCTGCAGAGCCGTCACCAGGCCGTCACCGGTGGTGTTGTGCTCCAGAAAGATGATGTGGCCGGACTGTTCGCCGCCGATGACGGCGCCGTCCGCGAGCATGCGCTCCAGAACGTAGCGGTCGCCCACGGCGGTCTGAACCATCTCGAAGCCCTGCTCCTTCATAGCGATGGAGAAGCCCAGGTTGCACATGACGGTCGAGACGATCTCGGAGTTGGCGAGCTTGCCGCGAGCGGCGAGGTCAGAACCGCAGATAGCCAGGATGTAGTCACCGTCGATCTCATTGCCCTCGCTGTCCACGAACAGTACGCGGTCGGCGTCGCCGTCGTGGGCCAGGCCGATATCAGCATGGGTGCGCAGCACGAGCCCGCGAAGGGGCTCGAGGTGCGTAGAGCCGCACTCAACATTAATGTCGGTGCCGCAATAATCGGTGTTGATGGCGTGCACCGTGGCACCCAAGCGCTGCAGCGCGGCGGGCGTAGTCTGGCAGGAGGCACCGTGACCGCAGTCGACGGCAACGACCAGGCCGTCGAGCCTCAGGCCATCAAGCGTATCGATGGCATGGTCGACATATGCCTTGCGGGCGTCCTTCATCTTGATGATGTGGCCCACGTCGGCACCGGTCGGCAGCGTGTCGGCAGCCATGGCTTCCTCGGACATGACCCAGGCGCTGATCTCTTCCTCGACAGCATCGGGAAGCTTCATACCCTTGCGGCTAAAGAACTTGATGCCGTTGAACTCCGGCGGATTGTGCGAAGCGGAGATGACAATGCCGCCATCGAGCTCGTTTTGAACAGTGAGCAGCGCCACGGCGGGCGTGGGAATAACGCCGCAGCAATGCGGGCGGCCACCCTCGGCCATGATGCCGGCGGTCAGAGCGCTCTCGAGCATGGTGCCCGAAAGACGCGTGTCGCGGCCGATGCAGATATCCGGACCAAGAAACTTGGTCGCCGCGCGGCCCAGGCGAAACGCGAGGTCGCACGAGAGGTCGGCATTGGCGACGCCACGGACGCCATCGGTACCGAAGATGTTCTGGGGCATAGGATTGCTCCTTCCCTAGCAGGCGATATACAACCGCCCACCCTAGTCGAAAAAGAAAAGCGGGACCCGCCGAGGAATCGGCAGGCCCCGCTTGTACATTGTATCTCGAAAGGAGATAAAACCTTAGCGCTTGGAGAACTGGGGAGCGCGGCGGGCCTTCTTGAGGCCGTACTTCTTGCGCTCGACCACGCGAGCATCGCGCGTAAGGAAACCGGCCTTCTTGAGGTCAGCACGGTAGTCGCCAGCGTTCAGAAGAGCGCGAGCGATGCCCAGGCGCAGAGCGCCGGACTGACCGGAGATGCCGCCGCCATCGCACAGAGCGATAACGTCGAACTGACCGGCGGTGTCGGTCACCTTGAAGGGAGCAAGGGCGTTCTCAACGAGCTGATGGCGGCCGAAATACTGCTCGGCGTCACGCTTGTTGATGGTCACCTTGCCGGTGCCGGGGACGAGACGGACGCGGGCGACGGCGTTCTTACGACGACCGGTACCCTGGTAGACAACGGTGTTCTCAGCCATCTTTAAGCCTCCAGCTCAATCTTCGTGGGGTTCTGGGCAGCATGCGGATGCTCGGCACCAGCGTAGACCTTAAGCTTGGTCATCTGGGCACGGCCGAGGGTGGTCTTGGGCAGCATACCGCGAACGGCGCGCTCGATGACCTTCTCCGGGTGCTTCTCCGTAGCCTGGCGGAAGCTCTCAGCCTTGAGGCCGCCGTTGTAGCCGCTGTGGCGATAATAGGTCTTCGTGTCGGCCTTGTTACCGGTAAGCTGGACCTTATCGGCGTTGATGACGACAACGAAGTCGCCGCAGTCGCTGTTGGGCGTGAACTGGGGCTTGTTCTTACCGCGCAGGATCATTGCGATCTGGGTGGCAAGACGGCCCAGGACAGCACCATCGGCGTCGACGAGAACCCAGTTGCGCTGGACCTCGCCCTGCTTGGCGTAGTGAGTCGATTTCGAAATCACTTAGACTCCTCCATGTACAGTACGTGTTGTTACAGAGATTCACGGGGCTCTGCAAGTAACCCGTCCATATTACCCCGCTCGCCGTACGAGTCAACAGGTATTTTGGCTCCGACCAGAGTTTCTGCACATGTCATCCACGAGCCGTGATTTTCCAGCTCTTTAGCTGTTGTCATTTTTTGAGGGTTCGCCGTCGCTAGCGCTCAACGAACTCTTGGATTTCCGCGAGCAGGCGCTTTGCCTCCTGACGGCCCTGGATATACAGGTCCAGAAGCTTTGCCGAATCGTGCTCGACATGGCCGACCTCGACCGGCTTTTGCGGAGCAACGACCAGTGCGCGGCCCTCGCGCTCATACTTCCACAGATGCATGCGCTGGATGTTATAGCGGTCGTGACGCGTCTCGATAGCCTCGAGCAGGTAGGGGTAGTCGGCATAGCGGGCGCGCGCGGCAGGCATAAACTCGTAGGGCTTTTTCTCGTACGAGCGGTCCTGCGTGACAATGACAACCGCGCGATCGAAGCCCGCCTCCTCCAGCACGTGCTCGATAGGGACCGAATCGGCTACGCCACCGTCGACGTATTTGTGCCCGTCAATCTCGACCGGCGGCGTCACCAGCGGCAGCGACGTCGATGCGCGCACGGCGTCGAGGTCGAGCACGGCGCTTTTGACCGGCAGGTACGCGGCGGTTCCAAAGAGCATGTCCGTCGCGACGGCGTACATCTCGATGGGACTCGCGTCGAACGCCTCGTTGTCAAAGGGATCCAGGCGGTCCTGGACATCGTTGAAGATAAAGTCGTAACCCACAATGGAGCCCGTGGACGCAAACGATGCGGCGCCCATGAAGCGGTTGTCGTTGCAGAAAGCCAGGTTGATGCGGTTGGCACGGCCGATCTGGTGCGACTTGTAGTTCACGCCGTTGAGGGCACCTGCCGATACGCCATATACCGCCGGGATCTCGACGCCGGCCTCCATGAGAACGTCGAGCACGCCTGCGGTAAATTGCCCGCGGAAGCTGCCGCCCTCCAAAACGAGCGCGACCTTGCCGGCGTTCTTTGCCTTATCTTCTGCAGTCATATTGACCTCCTGCGATTGCGTTTTGGCCTTCTTCTACCCAGTTTTGAGATGGCGAGCGCATGGGTTTTTCGAGACGGCAGGTGAAGCGGAAAGTGTGTCCCAGTTTGAGGCGAGATTCCGGGATGTGCTTTCCGCTTGAGCTGCCGTTGGGAAAGCACGTCCCACTCTACGGCTCGATTCCGGGTTGCAGTTTCCGCTTGAGGCGCCATCCGGAAACTACGTCCCAGTCTAAGCGCGGATTCCGGGATGGACTTTCCGCCTGGGCTGCCATTGGGAAAGCGTGTCCCGGTCTGCGTTGCCAAGACGTTTTCTTTACGCCCGCGCCCTGCACAGAGTTCGATTCTCCGCGGTACGGGAATCCGTTGATGCGGGGCAAGGCCAGCTGAAACTCGATAACATCGCATCCATATTGGGTCGAGGCTTTGCGCGGAGAATCCGCGTGTTCGCTTCGCGAACCCGCACCGGCTTCGGCCGCCTGCCGGCGTCCTCGCCCGCGGGCTAAAAACGCTTACGCGTTTTCTTTACGCCCGCGCCCTGCATAGAGTTCGATTCTCCGCGGTACGGACAAGAAATAAAAAAGCAGGTAGATATGGGTATCTACCTGCCTGTTACTTATGGTGGAGCTGGCGTTCATTCGGTCGAACACCTCGCCACCTGGACCTATAGCGCCAGGCAGCGACGGATTATCGCCCAAGCCGGCAGAATCGTCAAACGTGAACGCCACGCGCAGGCCGTCGTCATCGTCGGGGCCGCCCAGCACCACGCGCGCCACGAACGTGCGCAGAAGCTGCGCGTCGTCCACCTCGGCGGCGGCCATGCCCTCAAGCCAGAACAGCGCGCGGTCGTAGTCAAGGCGGGCGGCCTCAAGGGCCTCGGCCGTGCGCAGCTCGTCCTTGAGGAGCGCCTGCCGCTGCTTCAGCGCGTCTATGCGCTCCTTGCCGCCCGGCGGCGCGATGCCCGACTCGATGGCCGCCCATATGTTGGAGAACGCCGTCTCGATCTTGGCCAGCTCGCCCTTTATGGTCTCGCTCAAGGGCTTCTCGTCGGCGCGCTCCTCCTCGGCGTCGGCCAGCATGCGAGCGATGCGCTCGCGGCTGTCGGCGCTGCCCAGGGCCTCGCGCACGGCGTCGGCCACGCGCTTCTCCACGACATCGCGGCGCACGGTGCGCCCGCAGCTGCGGCAGCGGTAGTAGTGATAGGGCCTGCCCGACTTGCCCGTGCCGCTGGTGCCGGTCATCAGCCCGCCGTCGCGCCCGTCGTAGAGCTTGCCCGTGAGCGGGAAGTCCCACGCCTCGGTCTTGGCGCGGGGCCTGTGCGAGTCCTCAAGCATCCGTATCACCCTCTCCTCGTCATCCATGGGAACGATGGCGGGCATGCCGCCGGGCACGACCACGCCCGCGTAGCGGTACTCCCCGCCGTTCTCCCGCCGCATCAGTATGCGGCGCACCGTCTGGAAGCGCCACTTGCCGCCGCGCTTGGTGCGGTACGGCTCCCAGGCGCGCACCACGTCGGCCACCGACTTGCCCGACAAGACCATGCGCACGCCCAGGCGGATGGCGGCGGCCTCCTCCTCGTTGACCACGTAGCGCCCGTCCACTATGTCCCAGCCGTAGCGCACGCAGCCGTTGGCCATGCACCGCTCGGCGTTCTTCTGTATGCCGTCGCGTATGCGCTCGCCGTCGAGCGCGCTCTCGTACTCCGCCAGCACCTCCAGCATGCCCAGCTGCAGCACGCCCGCCGAGCCGTCCGAAATGTCCTCGCCCGCGTACAGTATCTCGACGCGGCAGCGGCGCAGCATGATGCGCGCCATGGCCATCTCGTCGCGGTTGCGCATGATTCGGGTAACTTTATATATGACCACGAAATCGAACAGCCCTCGCTTGGCGTCGGCCATCATGCGCTGGAACTCGGCGCGGTCGGTGTTGGTGCCCGTCTGCGCGAAGTCGCAGTACGTGGCCACCACGCGCAGATCGTTCTCGGCGCAGTAGGCGCGGGACTTCTCCACCTGTATCTCTATGGACTCGCCGCGCTGGTTGTGGCTCGAGAAGCGGGCGTATATCGCCGCGCGCCCGCCCACGGCTACTCCATCTCGTCGGCGGCCTGGAACCACACCACCGTGCCGATCACGCGCACGGGTCCGTCGTCCATGCCGAAGATCATGTCCTCGTAGTCCTCGAAGCTGTCCGCCGACAGCATCAGCTTGGTGCTGCCCTTGTACCAGCGGCGCATGACCGCGCGGTAGTCCTCGGTCTCCACCACGGCGATGGACCCGTTGGCGGGCTGGCGGTCGGGGTCGACCAGCACGTGGCTGCCCTCGGGTATGACGCGGTTCATGCAGTCGCCCTCGACCTCCAGGGCGAAAGCGCGCGGGTGGCCGGTGCACACGGAGGCGGGCACCTCCACGCGGTGCGCGACCTCCTCCTCGTCGGCGAGCGCGCCGGCGTGCACGCGCCCGAGCGTGAGCAGCGGCACGGTGGCGCTGCTGGCCACCACGGGCATGGCACCGGCGGGCATATAGGGGCTGCCCTTGGGCTTTTTGGTCACGGGGTCAATCTGATCCATTCCGCCGTCTTCTATAAGGTGTGACTTACTAATCTGATAGCAGGCCGCCATGCGCTCAATAGCTCCCATACGGGGTTCGGAGCGGCCATTTTCCCACTGCGAAACGGCGTTACCTGTCACACCTGCAATCTCACCCAGTTCATCCTGGGTAACGTCGAAAATCTGCCGTAACTTCTTTATGTTGTCGGATATCGGCATCTTAACTCCTTCCAGGACTTAAATTTATTTTCAATTTTACCAAAATTAATCTTGACCGTGTTCTGAAGATTAATTACAGTTATGGACAGAAAGGAGGGATTATGAAGTCACTCAAGCAGGCGCGCATGAGCAAGGGCGTAACCAAGAAGGCAATGGCTGAACATCTGGGCATTTCAGGACCTACATACGATGTTTATGAAGACCACCCCGACCGTATGCGCATCGAGACGGCTAAAAAGGCCGCCGACTTCTTGGGCTACAAACCCGAAGAAATTTTTTTCGCTTCAAACTGTAATTAGATTTACCTATCAGAAAAGGAGACACACCATGACCACCAAGAGCCACCAGCCCGAGTTCGTCGCCGAGATCATCGGCAAAACGCTCGACCACCTCATCGACGACCGCAAGCGCGTGGCCGTCAACTTCGAGCTGGCCGAGAACGGCTGCATGGAGGAGACGCACGTCAGCCTCAAGCGCCGCATCGCGGCCATGTGGGGCTTCCAGACGAGCGGCATCGAGCTTCTGGAGGCGAGCACGACCTGGTTCGAGCTCGGCGGCATGCAGTTCAACGTCTACAGCTCCGTGCAGTTCAGCGTGAACGGCAAGGGCTGGAGCACCGACTTCAAGACCATCGCGCGCGACACCGCGTACGACGAGAAGGAGTAGGCCATGCTGAACGAGGTGACCGTACGGGGGGGTTCACCGCCCTCAACGTGAAGAGCGGCAAGTGCGTGCTGCAGTTTGAGCTGGACCCGAAGTTCCGTGACTTCATCCCCAAGCTGGTGGAGTTCACGGGGCAGATGCTCAACATCCACGTGTACGACGACCAGGAGGTGATGTTCGTGGATAGGGACACCGGTGAGGTCGCCTACGAGGACGCCCCGCTGCTTCTGCCGGGCGTCGCGGGCGAATGACCCCGATACAGCGCGCCATGTGCGACGAGTGCGCCGCCATGATGCGCGAGTTCTACAAGGACCCAGAGAACGAGAGGAAGTTCCAGGAATGGAAAAGATCAAGGGAAAGAGGGTGCGCGTCGCAGCCGGCAAGCGAAAGACGCGCACCGCAACGGTTCACTTCCGAACCGAGACCAGTGTAACACCCGAGCAGCGCCGCGAGAGGCTGCAGGCCGTTTTCGCCGCCCTGTTCGTCTGCGCGTGCATCGCCGCCACATGGGCGCTGGAGGCAACAGTATGGCCGAGGTAGACGCCAAGGCCCAGGCCCTCGTGGCCAAGGCGTGCGGCTGGGTTGCCTCGAACCCCGATACATGGGCGAAGCTGCGCCGCATCTGCTACCGCCTGATGCTGGAGGGCCACGTCATCCAGCGCGACAACGTGTACACCCTGGCGTGCCAGAACGGCATGACCGTGAGCGAGGCCAGCGAGTTCAAGCGCGACCACAACCTGTGGAGCGTGCTGTCCCGCTACATGGTGCTGCAGCGCCCCTCCATGCTGGCCGCCGTGAGCTTCCGCCGCACGCCGGTGGACTCCGTGGACCTGGTGGGCACGTGGGAGGCCATCGTGGGCCCAGCCGTTTTCGCCGCCTCCACGCTAACCGAGGCGCAGGGCATCTACGACAGGGGCGCGCAATGAGGTGCACCGTCACGGTCGAGGGCCGAATGCCGAGCCTGAACGACTACATCAGCGCCGAGCGCGCCAACCGCTACAAGGCGGCGGCCATGAAGAAGCGCGAGACGGCGCGCGTGAGGGCGGCGGCCATGCAGCAGCGCGCGCCGCGCTTCGAGCGCCGGGTGACCGTGCGCACCACGTTCTACGAGCCCGACATGCGCCGCGACGCCGACAACGTGGGCTTCGCGCGCAAGTTCGTGCTCGACGGCCTGGTGGCGGCGGGCGTAATCAAGGACGACTCCCGCAAGTACGTGGAGCAGTGCCCCGACAGGGTGCTCACCGACAGGGCGCGCCCCCGCGTGGTCGTGGAGGTGAGCGACGAGTGACCCGCCGAGACAAGGGCAGGCCACACAGGGCGTGGCGCAAGGCCGACCTCGACCGCATAGCCGAGCTGGCGGGAAAGGTGCCCGCCAGCGAGATTCGCCGCGAGCTGCGGCTGTCCAAGAACCAGTTGGATAACGCGCGGCGCGTGATCAACGCCAGCGGCGGCCACGTGTCCCTGCGCTGCTACCGCCACCGCCTGGAGCTGTGCCCGTCGTGCGGGTGCCGCAGGGCGACCCTCGGCAAGGACGGCATCTGCGAACCGTGCAGACGCCAGCAGCAGCTTGAGGCCATAGAGGCCCGCATAGCCGAGCTGCTGCCGAGGCTGACCGCAGAGGAGCGCCGCACCTACGAGCGCACCGAGTGCGGCCGAGAGAGCCGCGCCGACCCCATGCCGCAGGCCCCGGACACCTCGGGCATGAGCCGCTACGCCGCCGACAAGGCAGCAGAGGCGCACGACGAGGCCATGGAGCGGTGGCTGTGCCGTTACCTGTACCGCAGGGTCAAGGCGGCGCAGAAGCGCAAGGAGCGCATAGAGAAAAAAGTTCCGAAATCCTGAAAAGTTTTTATCACTTTTAGTTTTCCCAGTTAGGAGACCCAAATGCTCACGGAAATCATCAGCAAGACCGTCGCGGACAAGACGGTGGACAGCATCCTGAAGCGCATCGAGCGCGCCGTCCCCGTGCCCGAGCCGGGCGACGGCGGCTTCGACGCCGCCATGCGCCAGGCGTTCAACATGGGGGCCGCCTGCATGGCCGCGCAAATCAAGAACGGCCCCGTGCCCACCAAGCGCATCGCGCTCATGGGCGAGGTGGCCCGCGTGGCGTGCCGCGCCCGCCTGGTGGGCATGGAGTGCCGCGTGGTCGTAGACGGGGAGGCCCGCGCATGCAATCGCTAGAGGAGGTCGCGATCTGCGACGTGTACCCCTACGAGCGCGCCGACGGCGAGCCGATGAACCCGCGCGACTTCACCACCAGGGAGAGCGCCGAGCACATCGCGGGCCTGGCCGCGCAGTTCAAGGCCAACCGCCTCAACCCCGGCCAGCCCGTCATGAAGCCCATCCTGTACAAGGAGGGCGGCATCTACTGGATCATCGACGGCGAGTGCCGCGTGCGCGCCATGAGGGCCATCGGCACCGAGCGTTTCCTCGCCGAGGTCTACGACGACCTGGACGACGCCGAGCTGGCGCGCGTGGAGGCCGCCAAGGCCATGGTGGAGACCGACGCCAAGCTGGGGCTGACCGCCGAGGAGAAGTCGCGCGGCGTGCAGACCATGCTGGCGCTCGACATTCCCGACGAGGAGGTGGCCGTGGCCGCCCGCACCGACGCGGGCACCGTGGCCAAGGCGCGCCGCGCCGCCCGCAGGGTGCAGGACGCCGCCTACGACATGACGCTCGACCGCCTGGCCGCCATCGCCGAGTTCGAGGGCGACGACGAGGCCGTGGCCGAGCTGCGCGACTGCAAGCAGTCCGAATGGCAGCGCGTGTACGCGGGCCTGAAGGCCGAGGCCGAGCAGAGGCGCAACCGCGCCGAGGTGGTGGCGGTGCTTGCCGACGCGGGCGTCGAGTTCGTAGACGAATGCCCCGAGGGCTTCGCCGCATGCCGCACGTTTTCCGACTACCGCCCCGACCTGGCGGCGCTGGACGCCTACGTGGCCGACAACGCGGGCGCGGGGCTTCTGGCCGAGGAGACGTCGTTCGGCGTGACCCTGCTGGCGCCGGTGGCCGAGGGGGCCGACGAGGCCGCACAGGCCGCAGCCCAGCGCAAGGCCGACTTCCAGGCCGCCTACGAGGACGGCGCGAAGGCCCGCCGCGAGTGGCTTGCCGCCCACGCGGGCGACCTCAAGTCGATGCGCCGCACGGCTCTGGCGCTGACCGCGTTCGCCATGGAGGCCGAGGCCGTGGAATCGTTCGAGGAGCTGCTGGGCCGACCCATCGACCGCACGCCCACCGAGCTGGCCGTGGCCATGGGCTGGCGGGCAGCGTGGAACATGAGCGGCTGGACGGCCTGGAGCCTCATGGAAGGCGGCAGCTCCGTGTACCTCAACCGAGCGACGGTCGAGAACGTGACCATCATCTACGAGGCCATGAAGGCCGACGGCTACGAGCCGAACGCGGCCGAGACGGAAACCTACGAGGCGTGCATGGCGCGCCTGGGAAGCGAGGAGTAAATGAGCGAAGCAGTTGAGGCCGAGATCATCGAGCCCGAGGAGGCGTCAGAGCTGACCGTGGCGTACTCCCCCGCCGTGATCGAGGCCAACTTCGACGCCCTGGAGGCGCACGTGCGCAGGCTGGTGGCCGACTACGAGGGCGCGACCTACGACATGGGCAAGGACGAGAACGTGAAGGCCGCCAAGCGCGACCGCGCCTACCTCAACGGCATCGCCAAGGAGATAGACGAGCGCCGCAAGGCCGTGAGCCGCGAGTACACGAAGCCCCTGGCCGCGTTCGAGGACAGGTGCAAGGCCGTGGCGGGCATCGCGAAGCAGGCAGCCGACGGCATCAAGGCGCAGCTGGACGAGGCCGAGGAGGAGCGCCAGCTGCGCGCGTACGCCAAGCTGCGGGAGCACTACGAGGAGTTCGCCGGGCTGCTGGCCCCCGTCGTGCCCTACGAGCGTTTCCACGAGAAGCAGTGGACCAACAAGACCTTCGGCGAGGTGAAGGCATTCAAGGCCCTGGAGGCCAAGGTAGAGCGCCTGGCCCAGGACTGGGAAACCCTCAAGGCGCAGTTCCAGGGCGAGCCGTTCTACGACGAGGCCGAGCGCGAGCTGTTCGCCACCCTGGACTTGGGCGCGGCCATAACGGCGGCGCACAAGGCCGAGGAGGAGCGCCGGCGCATCGCCGAGCTGAAGGCGGCCATGGAGCCGGAACCCGTGGAAGAGCCCGAACCCGAACCCGAAGCGGTGCCCGAGCCCGCGGAATGCCAGCCCGCAGAGTTCCCGCAGCCGCTTGAGCAGATGCCCGAGCCGCAGCCCGCGCCCATGCCCGCCCCGGTGCCGCCAGCGCCGCCCGCACCGGCACCCGTGGCCATGGCGGGCGACCCGTGGACGGTCGTGGTGCCGTGCGCCACGCGCGAGCAGATGCAGGGCGTCGCGGCGGCCCTCAAGGCGCAGGGCGTCGTGGGCACCATCATGCACGGCACGGTGGGCCAGGTTTACGAGCGAATGAACGGAGGCTACTAGCATGACCCAGGAACAGCAGTCCATCGACCTCATGGCGGCCGTTGCCCGCGTGCAGCGCGCCGTGGTGGTGCCCAAGGCCAAGTACAACGCTTTCGGCAAGTTCAGCTACCGCAGCTACGAGGACATAGTGGCCGCGCTGAAGGAGCCGTGCGCCAAGGAGGGCCTGTCGTTCTTCATGACCGACGAGCTGGTGCAGATAGGCGACCGCTACTACGTGAAGTCCACGGCGTGCGTGTTCCCCGCCGAGGGCGGCGAGGGCCTGCTGCAGGTGAGCGCCTACGCCCGCGAGGACGAGCACAAGAAGGGCTCGGACGACGCCCAGGTGACCGGCATGGCGTCGAGCTACGCCCGCAAGTACGCGCTGTGCGGCGCGTTCGCCATCGACGGGCAGAGCGATCCCGACGCCATGGAGGAGCAGCCCGCGCCCGAGGAGAAGCAGCCGCCCGCAGACGGCCCCTTCACGGCCCACTGCCGCAGCTGCGGGGCGCGCTACCAGTTCGCCAGCATGCCGCAGTACATGGAGTTCGTGGCCAACAGCCCGTGCTGTCCGCGCCCCGACTGGCAGGTGGAGTAGATGCAGGCGCTCACCGAGGAGCTGGACGAGCTGACCGACAGGCTGGAGGCCGAGCTGAAGACCTGCAAGGAGTCGGGCTGCCAGTACGCCGAGAACGAGGCCGAGTACCGCAAGGCCCTGCGCATCGCCATCCTGAACGAGCGCCAGAAGGGCACGCCCGTCACCATCATCGGCGACGTGTGCCGGGGCCAGGAGCAGATAGCGGAGGCCAAGCGCCGCCGCGACTGCTCCGAGGCCATCTACAAGGCCTCGCAGGAGGCCATCAACGTAATCAAGCTGCGCATCCGCATGGTAGACGCGCAGATCACCCGCATCTGGAACAGCGGGGACGTAACCCAAGGAGGGTATCTATGAGCATCAACCGCGTGTGCATATCCGGCAACCTGACCCGCGACCCCGTGCTGCGCTCCACGTCTGGCGGCATGTCCGTGCTGTCCATGGGCGTGGCCGTCAACGACCGCCGCAAGAACCAGCAGACCGGGCAGTGGGAGGACTACCCGAACTTCGTGGACTGCACGCTGTTCGGCACCCGAGGCGAGAAGCTGGCGCAGTACCTCGCCAAGGGCAGCAAGGTGGCCATCGAGGGCAAGCTGCGCTACCGCAGCTGGAACGACCAGCAGACCGGCCAGAAGCGCAGCGCGCTGGAGGTCGTGGTGGACGAGCTGGAGTTCATGAGCGGCCAGCAACAGCAGCAGGGCTACGCGCCGCAGCAGTACGCGCCCCAGGCGGCCCCGCAAGCGCCGCAGGCCCGCACGTACGGCCAGGGACGCCCCGCCCCGGCACCTGCGCCGCAGCAGCCCGCCTACGCGCCGCAGCCGGCCACTCAGCAGGCGTACGCGCCGCAGCAGCCCGCGCCGCAGCAGCAGGCCATGCCCGATCTGTACGACGAGGATATCCCGTTTTAGGGAAGGCGACGGCGACACTATGGGCATGGTTATACACGACGACTTCTGGGCGGCCGCGCAGGCCATGCCCGAGAAGCAGCGCGCGCCGTTCATCTACGCCATCGTCGAGTACCGGTTCACGGGCAAGGAGCCGCAGGGCAGCCCCGCGTGGCTGCCTACCTTCCTGGTGCTCAAGGGCAGGCTCGACATGGGCGACGAGAAGAGCGAGCGCGCAAGGAAGGCGGCGAACGCCCGATGGGGCAACAGGCCGGGGAATGGAGACGCGGTGGCTGATGCGGCGGCACGGGCACAGGACGATGCGCAAGCACGTGCGGGAGCATATGCGGATGCAGATGCGAACGCAGATGCAGACGCATCGAGTTGCTGCAATGCAGAGGTTGAGGATGAGGTTGAGTATATAGAAAACCCCTTAATCCCCTTTTCCGAAATCGTGCATGCGCTCAACGATGCGGCGGGCACCCGCTACCGAGCCAGCAGCGCCAAGACCCGCAGGCTGATACACGCCCGCTGGGCCGAGGGCTACCGCCTGCCCGACTTCCTGGCCGTCATCGACACGATGGCCGCCGAGTGGAAGGGCGACCCGAAGATGGCCAAGTACCTGCGGCCCTCCACGCTGTTCTCGCCGAAGTTCGAGGACTACGTGAACCGCAGCCCGAAGGCCCGGAAGGGGGCGGACGGCTATGACGAGTACGACTAGCTGCCCGCACTGCGGGGCGCGGCTGGAGGCGAACTACGCGGCGCTCATGGGCCGCCGCGTGTTCTGCGGCTGGAAGCCCTGCGGATGCCCCGGGGCCGTGGCCGAGCGCGCCGAGAGGGCGCGCCTGGAGGCGAGGGCCAAGGCCAGAGAGGCCGCCGCCAAGCGCCGCAGGGCCTACGAGCGGGCCGGCATCAAGCCACGCTTCATGGCCGCCGACTCCCCCATGGCCGGCGACATTGCTGCGAAAGTGGGGCAAGGGCGCGGGGCGTACATCTGCGGCCCCGTGGGCACCGGCAAGACCCACCTGGCGAGCGCCGTGGCGCGGCTTCTGGTGGACGGCGGCACCAGCGTGAGGGTGACCGACATGCTGGGAGTGCTGGCCGCCATCAAGGGCACCTACGGCGGCGACGGCACCGAGGACGGCGTGCTGTCGCGGCTGTCCCGCGTGGGGTGCCTGGTGCTGGACGACCTGGGCAAGGAATCGCCCACCGACTGGACGCTCGGGCAGGTGTTCCGCGTCGTGAACGACAGGTACGAGAGCATGAGGCCGGTCATCGTGACCACGCAGTACGGCAAGGGCGACCTCATACGCCGCCTGGCCAAGAACGGCGACGAGGAGACGGCGGTGGCCATCGTGAGCCGACTGGCCGAGATGTGCGACAAGTACGAGCTGCAAGGCAGGGACAGGAGGCTATCGAATGGCGAACGTTGACACGCTGCCGGAGATCCTGCGCCCCCTCATGGAGGGGCCGAGCGTCGAGACGCGCAGGTGCGCCGTGTGCGGCGCCCCCTGGCCGCTCAACCGCCACCACATCGTGAGGCGCGGGGCGGGCAAGCTGTTCCGAGGCGGCCGGGAGGTACCCAAGCCCACCATCGTGCTGTGCGGCAGCGGCAACGCGAGCGGATGCCACGGCCTGGCGCACGCCAATCGGCTGCACTTCCGCTGGGTCAAGGCCGAGCAGAGGTTCGACCGCCCCGCCCCGCCGGGCTCCGGGCATTGGGAGTACCTGCTGCTGCCGGAGCCGGCCAAGTACGCGGACGCCCTGGCCATGGACGGCTGGAGGCGGCTGCCCGGCGGGAGGCGGTGCATGTGAGCGGGTACGAGCCGCCGAGCGGGTGGAACCTGCCGCCGGGGTGCTTCGAGTCGGACCCGGCTGCGCCGTGGAACCGGCCGGACCCCTGGGAGGGCCGAGAGTGCCGCGAGTGCCGCTTCTGCGGCTGCGTGAGCGGCGGCTCCCTCACGGCGGCAATATGCGCCTACGACGCGATGACGGGCGAAGGCCCGGACGTCGAGGCGGTATCACCATACGACGGGGCATGCGAGTGCTTCGAGGAATAGGAGGACGACATGAGGAAGATCTACGCGTGCGCCACCGAAGGCGACGTGGTGCTGGCGTTCGAGGACAGGCTGGACGCCGAGGAGTACGCCGGCGAGCACGACGGCGTGACGGTGCTGCCGGTGCCGTGCGTGAGCGCGTACGAGTACCCGGGCGAGCACTCGGCGACCGACTGGGAGCGCGTGACGGGCAGCCTGCCGAAGAAGGGAGGCGAGTAGCCATGAAGGTGTACGTGCACGTATGCGAACGCTGCGGCAAGGAGGTGCCGGCGACCCTGGCGGGCTTCGCCAGGGCGTTTTTGAGGAACAGCGCGCGAATCGACGGCAAGGCAAGGGCCTTGTGCCCGGAGTGCGCCGAGAGCCTGCGGGCATGGTTCCTCGCAGGCGCGGCGGAGCCGGAAGGAAGGGAGTAGCCATGGGAATCATCTGCGAGAGCTGCGGGCGCGATATCGACGCCCTGGGGCAGGACAACATGGGAGTGGGCGCGCCGCTGTGCGAGGACTGCTGGGGCGAGCAGCAAAGCCATACGGTAGCAGTGCCGCGTCGCGAGGCTCGCAACCTGAGGTTCGAGAACGCCCTACTGCGCGAAAAGCTGGACGCCGGAACCGAAGAGACGGCCGTGCAGAACCTGCGCAAGGGCATCGAGACGGCCTACGAGGCGAGCCGCGAGCGCGCCCTGGCGCTCACGAAGCTGGACGAGTGCGAGTTGTGGCTGGGGCGCTGCGAGCTGAGGGTGACAGCGTCACCGACGCTCAAGGGCGCGACCCAGGACGCCGCCATGCCTTGCCTCAAGGCCGAAGAGGCGCACGGTTTCGCGATGCCCGACGTGAACGTGGAGGTGAAGGCCGAGGTAACGGCCGAGGAGCTGGCCAAGAGCCTGCGCGAGGCCATGAAGCCGGCCATGCGGATGGCGGTGGAGTAGCCATGGAGCAGCAGACCGAGAAGCCGAAGCGCCGACCCAGTATCGAGGTGCGCTGCCCGAAGTGCGGCATGCGCGAGATCTGGCACCACCTGCCCAAGGGCGGCGACCGCTGCCGCTGGTGCGGCCACCTGTTCGAGGACTTCACCTACCGCAAGGTCGGGCCAAGCGCGAAGGAGGGGGCGCGATGACGAACTGGGAGCACCTTTTCGGCACGCCCGAGCGGGCCATCCACACGGAGGCGGAGTTCCACTCGTGGCCCTTCTTCATCGCCGTGTATGAGACGAGCCGCATGAGCAGCTGCACTACCAGCAAGCGGCTGCTGGCCAGCTTCTGCGAGGAGGCCGACTACCTGGAATGGCTCAAGGCCGAGTACGACGACGGCACCGTCGAGTGGGAGGAGCGATGAACCGCCCGGGATGCAACTGGGGGTGCCTGCTGTTCATAGCGGCGGCAATCGCCATAGACGCGGCGGCCATCTACGCCATAAGGGCGTTGGCGCTCGGGCTCATGGCCATGGCCGTGGCGGCGTGCGGATAGGGGCAACCGAATACGGAAACAGGCAGAGGGCCGTCCTTCGGGGCGGCCTTTTCCGTGCCCGGCGACACGCTTGCGACCATATGGGCCGAGAGATAGGAGACGCATGGCGAGAGGCGAGACATACGAGGAGTTCACGGCAAAGTTCGAGCCGAAAAGGACGACGGACGACTGCTACACCCCGCCCGAGGCGTACGACTGCGTGCTGCGGTGGGCGCACCGGGAGTACGGGTTCGACCTGGCGAAGGTGGCGCGCCCGTTCTATCCGGGCGGCGACTACGAGCGCGAGGAGTACCCGCAGGGCTGCACGGTGGTGGACAACCCGCCGTTCTCCATCCTGAGCAAGATCGTCAAGCACTACCAGGAGCGCGGCGTGGGCTTCTTCCTGTTCGCCCCCACCCTGACGTGCATGGGCATCCGCAACTGCTGCAAGGTCGTGACGGGCGTCGGCGTGACGTACGCCAACGGCGCAAGCGTCAACACGTCGTTCGTGACCAACCTCGACCCCGCCCAGGCTCGCAGCGCGCCCGACCTGCGCTCCGAGCTGGATGCCGCGATAGAGCGCCTGCGCCGCGAGAAGGCCAAGGCGCTGCCGAAGTACGAGTACCCGGACGAGGTGCTGACCGCGCCCATGCTGGCGCGCTACTCCAAGTACGGCATCGACTTCCGCGTGGGGCCGCAGGAGTGCAGCTTCACGAGGGCGCTCGACGCGCAGCGCGTGCAGAACAAGGCGATATACGGCAGCGGCTACCTCATATCAGAGCGTGCAGCCGCAGAGCGTGCAGCCGCAGAGCGTGCAGCCGCAGAGCGTGCAGCCGCAGAGCGTTTCGCGCTTTCGCCGCGCGAGCGCGATGTGATCGCGTCGCTTGGCTAGCGCGAAACTAATCAGGAAGGAGGCCGCAGGTGCCCAAGAAGGACAAGCCGCTCACGGCGAAGCAGGAGGCGTTCGCCCGCGAGATGGCCAAGCCCCGCGCCAAGCAGCAGGACGCGTACCGCGCGGCCTACGACTGCAAGCGGATGAACTACAACTCGATAAGCTGCGCCGCGTCCAAGCTGATGCGCGACCCACGAATCGCGCACAGAATCCAGGAAATCCGCGACGCGGCCGCCAAGGACTGCCGCTGGGAGCTGCAGGACGCGGCCGCCCCGCTGTTCGAGGTGCTCGACGGCGCGCTGCCCATCTTCCGCCGCCAGGCGGCCGAGGGCAGCATCAACGGCGACGCGCGCCTGGCCATAACCGAGAGCGTGAAGCTGCTCAACGACATGTTCGGCGTGGACGGCGCGAAGGCCGCCATGGCGGAGGCGGGGGTGACCATCGTTGACGACCTCGGTTAGGCTCTCGGACGTCGTGGCCTCCGTGTTCGCCGGCGTGTGGCGCTCCATCAAGGCGCACGAGTTCACGCACTACTGGTTCAAGGGCGGGCGCAACTCCACCAAGTCGTCGTTCATATCCATCGCCATCGTGCTGCTGATCATGCTCAACCCGGAGGCCAACGCCGTCGTGCTGCGCAAGGTCGGCAACACGCTGCGCACGTCCGTGTACGAGCAGATAGGCTGGGCGTGCGACGTGCTGGGCGTGGCGCACCTGTTCGACTTCGGCCTGTCCCCCATGGAGGTGACGTACCGCCCCACCGGGCAGGTCATACGCTTTGTGGGATGCGACAAGCCGAAGAAGCTGAAGTCCGCGAAGTTCCGCACCGGCTACTGCGCCGTGGTGTGGTTCGAGGAGGTAGACGAGTTCGACGGCATGGACGAGGTGCGCAGCGTGCTGGCCACGTTCCTGCGCGGCGGCGACATGTTCTGGGTGTTCTACAGCTACAACCCTCCCCGCTCGGCTCGCAACTGGGTGAACAAGGAGGCGCGCGACCTGGAGGCCCACCCGGGCGAGGACGGGCGCTTCATATGCCACACCACGTACCTGGACGTCATAGACGAGCACCCCGAGTGGATAAGCGCCGCGGCGCTGGCGGAGGCCGAGCGCAGCCGCCGCAAAACGCCCGACTCCTACCGCTGGCAATGGCTCGGCGAGGTCATCGGCACGGGCTCCGAGGTGTTCCCCGACGAGCTGCTGGACATACGCCCCATCACCGCGGAGGAGCGCGCGTCCATCGCCCTGCGCTCGTTCGGCGTGGACGCGGGCAGCGTGCACCCCTGGGTGTTCATGGAGGCGGGCTACGACGAGAACGAGCGCGTGCTGTACCTGCTGGACGAGGAGAGCCGCCAGGGAACCGAGGCCATCGACGTCAAGACCGCCGAGCTGGTGGCGGCCAAGCTGCAGGCGGCCGAGGACCCCGCCGCCGACGTGTGGTGCGACAGCGCGGCGCGCGGCATGATTCTCTACTACCAGGAGCAGGGCATCAGCGCGCAGAAGTCGCTCAAGCAGGGCCTGAACGCGCCCAAGAGCCGCATCAGGTGGATGCAGAACCTTACGCGCATAGTCATCGACCCCGACCGCTGCCCGCTCGCCGCCAAGGAGTTCCCCGAGTTCGAGTACGTGTCGAACGGGCAGGGCGACATAACCGAGACACTGCCGAAGGTGAACGACGACGCGATAGACGCGGCGGGCTACGCCGCAGGACTGTGGATAAGGAGCAACCTCTGATGGAGAAGCGAGGCAACACGGGCTACGCCGAGGCGTGGCTGCGCCGCATGGGATACCAGCCGGACACCCGCATGCAGGGCATGGTGAGCGTCTGGTTCGGCTGGTTCGCGGCGAACAACGGCTGGTACCACTACAGCGAGCGGCGCGGCTTCCGCGTGTACAAGCGCGAGCGCGCCAGCCTGCACCCGGCGGCGCTCGTGGCCGACGAGTGGGCCAGTCTGCTCATGAACGAGAGCACGATCATCTCCAGCACGAGCGACGAGCGCCGCGCCTGGATGGCGCGCTACTTCGCCAACCCCAAGGCGACGGGCAGCGTCGGCGACGAGGGGCGCGAGGACGGCCAGGCCGCGCCGCAGCCGACAGAGGACGGCGACGCGCCCACATCGTTCGCCATGGACAACGCCGACTTCATAGCCCGCGCGTTCGCCATGGGCACGGGCGCGTGGGTCATCGAGCCGCGAGGCGTGACCGACAGCGCCTACACGCCCGACGCCGAGCTGCGCATCGTGCGCTACGACGCCACGCAGATAGTCCCGCTCACGTGGAGCGCCGACGACTGCACGCAGTGCGCGTTCGTGGGCCGCGTGGAGGTCGCCGGGCGCGACTACGACCAGTGCCAGGCCCACGTGCTCAAGGGCGGCACCTACCACATCCTCACGCAGCTGTTCGACACCAAGACGCACAAGCAGGTGGCGGTCGAGGGCATCAGCGCCGACATGGACACGCGCTGCACCCGCCCGCTTTTCGCGCTGGTGCGCCCCGCCGTGTCGAACCGCTTCTACGACTACTGCGCGATGGGCGCGAGCGTGTACTGCAACGCCGTGGGGGCCATGAAGGTGGTCGACGAGGCCGCCACCTCCCTGCTCGACCACATTCGCGTGGGCCGCCCGCGCACGTTCGTGGACAAGACCCTCATAGAGTCCAAGACCGACAAGGGGCCGGACGGCAGCCTCACGAAGACCTACTACGCCTTCGGCGAGGCCGACGACACCATCTTCAGCATGAACCCCGGCGACGAGGGGTCGGCCAAGATTCAGACCGTTCAGAGCGACCTCAAGGCCGACGAGAACGCCAGCGCCATCAACACGGGCCTGCGCCTGCTGTCGGTGGCGTGCGGCTTCGGCAACGGCTACTTCTCCTGGGAGTCGCACACGGGCCTGAAGACCGCTAAGGAGGTGGCGGCCGACAACTCGCAGCTGATGCGATCCATCCACCGGCACGAGAACGCCCTGCGCAAGTCCATCGTGCGCCTCGTGAACGGCATGGCCGACGCGTGCCGCAGCATCAGGGGCGAGGCCGTGCCCTACGGCGACGTCACCGTGGACTTCGACGACTCCATCATCAGCGACACGCAGAGCGCGCGCGAGATGGCCATGAGCGAGGTCGGCGCGGGCATCATGGCCCCGTGGGAGTACCGCCGCCGCTTCTACGGCGAGACCAGCAACGAGGCCAAGGCCAACGTGCCCGAGCAGCAGGGCGGCGCGTTCGACATGCTGGGCGACGGGCTCGCCTGATGCTGGGGCCGGACTACATAGAGCACTTCACCGACGCAGCGCAGGGGGCCATGGACGAATACACCCTGCGCCTGGTGTGCATCTACGCCGCGCTCATAGGCTCCATCGACTTCGAGGGCGACAGCGCCTACTCGCAGGCCGCCCGCAGGGCGGCGCTTGCCGCCAAGGACGTGCAGAAGGCCATGAACGACGAGGGCCGCAGAGCCGCGCGCGAGGCTGCCAAGGCTGCGGCCGAGGCCGTGGCCAAGAGCGCCGAGGCCGACCTGGTCACGCTGGGCACGGCCATGGGCGCGCTGTCCAAGACGATGCAGTGGAGGCTGCACAACTCAGCGCGGGCCACGGCGGCGGGAGTGCAGGACGTCGTGAGCCGCGACAACCTGAAGATGCCCGCCAACGTGCAGCGCGCCTACCTCGAAGTCGTGGCGCAGGCCGTGGCTCGGGTGAACTCGGGCATGGCGGGCTACGAGCAGGCCACCCGCGAGGCCGTGCTGAAGCTGGCGCGGCGCGGCGTGTCCGTCGTGGACTACAAGAGCGGGGCGTGGGCGCAGGCGGACGTGGCCATGCGCCGCCACATCCGCACGCAGGCGGTGCAGGCCGGCAGCCGCAACACGCTGGAGCTGCTTGAAGAGACCGGGCACGACCTCGTGCAGACCTCCTCGCACGGCGGGGCGCGCGAGAGCCACGCCAAGTGGCAGGGCCGCGTGTTCAGTCTGTCGGGCAAGTCCAAGAAGTACCCGCCGTTCTACCGCGAGACGGGCTACGGCTCTGTCGATGGCCTGTGCGGCGCGAACTGCAAGCATGACTTCGGCATCTACGTGGAGGGCCAGCCGCTGCGCTACGAGCGCGATCCCGACGGAGGCGACGAGAAGCGCGAGAAGCGATACCAGGCCAGCCAACAGCAGCGCGCCATCGAGCGCGAGGTGCGCACCACGAGGCGCGAGGCCGCCGCGCTCGAAGCGGCTGGCATCGACAACACCAAGGAGCGCATGAAGCTGAGCAGACTCCAGCAGAAGCGCCGCGACCTCGTGACGAAGTACCCGCACCTGAACGCAGAGCACGGGCGCGAGAACCCCTACGAGACGGGCAGCAAGGTGTACGCCCTCACCCGCCAGAAGGTGAGCCGCACGGCCTACATGGCGCACCCGAACACCAAGGCGCTCATAGCCGAGGCAGGCGTGAGCCAGAAGCGCGTGGGCGAACTGGTCAAGGCCAGCGGCGATGGCTTCGAGCTGAAAACCGCAGCAGAGCGCCGCGCGGCGCTGGACAACGCCATCAAGCGCGCCAAGGCCGAGAAGGAACGCGACCGGCGCGTGGCGAACGCCGCAGCCATGGAGGTGCACGCAGACAAGCAGGCCAAGCACATCGCGGGCAGCCGCCAGCACGAGCAGTACGTTGCGAACCTGAAGCGCAAGGGCGGCGCGTACAAGGAGCCGAGCGGCATCACGGTGCCGCTTGAGGAGGTGCGCGACCTCATAGCGAAGCATGCGGGCACGGGCACGGCGCAGACCACCAGAAGCGGCAAATGGAGCGGGCGCGAAACATGCGACGCCGGGCGTGTGATCGGCTACGTGATAGGCGATAATGGGGAGCACATACCGACGACGCGCTTCACCATCCACTACGCCGACGGCGACGTGCACATAGTCCCGACCAAACCAGAGGAGGCACAGCAATGAACCTGAGCGAAACGCTGAAATACTACGGCAAGCAGGTGCGGGTGACGTGCACCGACGGCGAGGAGTACCGGGGCAGGTACGACTGGTACCAAAGCGACGCCGAATCGCTAGACGAGCCCAATGCCATCGGCATAGAGGGCGCGGGCATCATCACCGAGATACCCATCGACGAGGTGGCGAGCATCGCCGCCCTGTAGCGAAGCAACGGCAACCGAACAGCGACACGGCATCAAGGCCGCCCACCACGGGCGGCCTTTTCTTTTGCCTGGCGACACCTCGGGGAAGATGCAGGCACGCGATGGGGCGGCGACAACATGCCCCGCACGCGACCACGGCGACAACGGTGGGCCATCCAAGCGCGCAGGGAAGCGCGACAACCAAACACGGAAGGAGCAAGCGATGGCTGAAGACAACAAGCCCCAGGGAAACGAGGGCGGCGAAGGCCAGCAGACCGAGCCCCAGAAGGAGGTCGTGTCCTACGCGAAGTACAAGCGCGAGACCGACGAGTACCAGGAGCAGGTGAAGGCCCTCAAGGCCGAGCTGGAGCAGCGCGACAAGCAGATCGAGGAGTTCACCTCCAAGGCAGGCAACGCCGAGGAGCTGCAGGCCGCGCTCGACAAGGCCAAGGCCGACAACGAGGCGTACAAGGCCGACGCCGAGAAGCGCGAGGCCGACATGCGCCGCGACTTCGCCATCGACACCAAGCTGGCGCAGATGGGGGTGCGCAACGCCAAGGCGGCGCGCGCGATCATCCCGAACATCGCCGACGCGAAGCTGGACGAGCAGGGCAACCTAACGGGCATCGACTTCGAGGCCCTGAAGAAGGACAACGCCTACATGTTCACCGACCAGCCCCGCGAGAGCGCGGGCGGCGACCCCAAGGGCGGCGCAGGCTCCGACGGCCTGGCCGACTTCCGCGCAGCTTTCGGACTCACCGACGGATCTTCAAAGGAGTAAATCATGCCAAACAGCATCGAACTGCCCAAGGGCTACGAGAACGTGCTCATGGAGGCGTACCGCAAGGAATCCCTGACCGCAGTGCTTGAGAGCGCCGCGCCGCAGGGCAACATCGCGCAGATGGAGCAGCTGGGCGAGTTCTACTACCCCGTCTACTCCATGGGCGGCCTGGGCGACGTGCAGGCCAACGGGCGACTGCCGCAGAACAGCGGCGCGTCCCTGACTTGGAAGCCCATCAGCGCCAACTACGACCGCGGCACCATCCTGGAAATCGACCAGAAAGTGGACGCCCAGTCCTTCAACCTGGCGTTCGGCAACGCCGCCGCGCACTTCAACCGCACCAAGGTGGTGCCCGAGGGAGACGCGTTCGTGTTCTCCACGCTGTGCGCAGGCACCGGCATCACCAAGGAGCAGAAGACCTACGCCGACGGCGCGGACATGCTCAAGGGCCTGAACGCCGCCATGTGCGACATGGACGAGAAAGAGGTGCCGGAAGAGGGCCGCGTGCTGTTCATCACCCCCACCCTGCTGGGTATGGTGAAGGACCTGGACACCACCAAGTCCCGCGAGGCGCTGGACGGCTTCTCCTCCATCGTGAAGGTGCCGCAGTCCCGCTTCTACAGCGCCATCGACCTTTTGGACGGCACCACCAAGGACGAGGAGATCGGCCACTACAAGAAGGGCACCGGCGCGGTGGACATGAACTTCCTCATCGTCCACAAGGACGCCGTGGTGCTGCGCTGGAACTTCGCGCACGGCAAGGTCATCGACGCCGAAGACAACCAGCAGGGCTTCGGCCACCTGTTCAAGTACCGCAAGTACGGCGTGTGCGGCGTCCGCGAGAACCTGGCGCACTACATCACCGCAGGCATGAAGGCCGCGTAGGAAGGAGGCGCGACATGCGCACCGTTGGACTGGCCTTCGAGAAGGAGGCCCCGAAGAAGGCCAAGCCCGCCAAGGGCAAGGCGGAAAAGCCCGAGGCGAAGGCCGCAGACGAGCAGCCCGCCAAGGGCAAGGCGGAAAAGCCCGAGGCGGCCGATGACGATGGAAACTAGAGCCCCGACCTACGAGGACTACCTGGCAGCCGGGCGCGGGGAGCTGTCCGCCGAGGAGTTCAAGGCGGCGCTCCCCCACGCCACGGCAGCCGTGCGCGACCTGATCTTCCCCAACGAGCCGGACGGCTCCGAGGAGTGGGCGCGCGCGGTCATGGCGGCCTGCGAGGTCGACGCCGCATACGGATGCTCGGGCGGCATCATGGAGGGCGGCGGCTTTACCGTCGGCTCGTTCTCGTGGAACCCCGGTACCGAAGGGGCCAGCACCTACCGCAGCGACATGGAGGCCGCCGTCCGCCGCGAGCTGCTTGGAACGCCGCTGCTCTACGCGGGCATCGGGGGTACCAGATGATGCGGGTGCCGCGCTCGGCGCGGCCCTCCACCATGTACGTCAAGGTGCCCAGGGAGGGCGGCTACGGCGGCGAGTTCGAGCAGCCCGTCGAGGTGCGCCGCGTGCGCTTCGAGCCCGTCTCGGCGTGGCTCGTGCGCGAGTACGCCCTGGGCGACGGCGCGCAGGGCCTCGTGATAGCGGACGGCGCGGACAGCCCCGGCATGTTCGACGTGCCCGTGGGCAGCCGCGTGAGCATCGACGGGGGCGAGTGGATGAACGTGGCGAGGTGCACGCCCCGCCGCGCGTTCGGCACCCGTCCCCACCACTGGGAACTGGAGGTGAGGTAGCCATGCCCGCAGCAGTTACGGTCGACCTGACCAAGCTCATGAAGCGTTTCAGCGCGAAGGAGCTGGAGGCCAAGCAGGTGAAGTTCGCCATGAGCGTGGCCGAGGACATGAACGCGTTCACGCCAGAGGACACCAAGCGCATGCACAACTCCGTGCAGGCCGCCTCCGACTTCAGGCAGGGCCTCGTCATATGGGACGCCGACTACGCCGCCTACGTGCGCGACCTGCCCGACAGCTCCATCAAGCACGGCAAGAACCCGAGGGCCAAGGCCGACTGGCCGAAGGCCGCGAAGGAAGCGCACGGCGAGGACTGGGAGCGCCTGGCCGTCGACCTCCTGACCGAGGGGGCGTGACATGACCCCGGACGTGATGGAGGCGGCGAAGGCCGCCATAGAGGCCCTGGGCTACGGCCCGGTGCTCCTCACCCGCCTGGCAGCATCGCGCGGCCACGACGACGCGGTGGTGCTGAGGCCCATGCCCACGGCCGACGCGGTGCGCCACATGGACGGCACCCGCCGTGTCGGATACGTGCTGCAGGTCATCGTGAAGGACACCTCCGAGGCCAAGGCCATGGGCGACGCCTACGACCTGGCCGACGCGTTGGACGGGGCCGACCTGTCCTCGCCCACCGGCTCCTACGGCTTCACCAGCGCGGCGCTGTACACAGAGCCGCAGGAGATAACGCCGCCGGAGGGCGGGCCGTACCTGTGGGAGTTCCGAATCAAAGCGACCATAACCATAGAGAAGGGATAACGATGGCAAAGAACCAAGACCTGGGCTTCGCACCCAACTACATGAGCGCGCTGGAGATCGACACTACGCCAGACGCGGCCAGCCCCACGTGGGCCATCTTCTCGCGCGGCATCACCGAGGTGAAGCCGACCACCAACGAGACCACCGAGACCAAGGACTACTACGACGGCTACGGCACTCCCACCGACAAGGTGAAGAGCGTGCAGCCGCAGTACGAGGTCACAGGCGACCGCTGCTACGGCGACCCCGCGCAGGACTTCGTTGCCAGCCTGGCGCTTGAGACCGGCGAGGGCCGCACGGGCCACTTCCGCCACACCGACCCCAACGGCGACGTGGTGGAGGGCGACTGCACCTACCTGGGCCTGACCGTCGGCTCGCAGCAGGGCGCGGCGTCCGACCCCGGCGCGTTCTCCTGCACGATCTCGGGCGCTGGCGCTATGCGCTACATCCCCGCCAACAAGCTCAAGCAGCCCACGGGCGTCACCTGCACCGCGCCGACCGGCCCGGCCGTGGGCAAGTCCATGAAGCTCGCGCCGACCGTCACGCCCGCCGAGGCGAACGCCAAGTGCTTCTTCGCATCGGGCAACACCGACGTGGCCACCGTCGACAGCGACGGCAACGTGACGGGCGTGGCCGCAGGCGAGGCGGTCATCACCGTGCGCTGCGCGTCCAAGCCGAGCATCTGCACGCAGGTGAAGGTCACCGTGGCGGCGAAGTAGCCGCAGGCGACACCAGACATAACCTCCTGGACATGGGGGCGCGGGCTAGTGAGCGGCCCGCGCCCCTTTTCTATGCCCGACGCTCACCGCTCACGAAAGGGGCAACAAATGGAACTTCTGAAAAACATCCGCGCGTACGAGGACGTGTTCTTCGAGGACCCCGAGGAGAACCCCGACACGCCGCGCTTCCGCGTGTGGTTCGACGACAAGCACATCGAGGAGTACCTGGCCAAGGTCGGCAACGCCATCGACCGCGCGCAGGCCAACGAGCAGATGGCCCGCGAGGCCGACACCCCCGAGAAGGCGGCCGAGGCCAACGCCGCGCAGGCCCGCCTCATGAAGCGCACCATCTCGGCGTTCATCGGCACCGAGGGCTGGGAGCAGCTGCTCGCGTGGATGGGCGGCGACGAGGGCCCCATCGCGCCCGAGGAGAACATCCGCATCCTGGGCGAGGTCTTCGCCACGTTCCTCAACATGTTGGCGCGCCACGCGACCAGCGAGCAGCTGATGGCGTGCGGCCTTGCATACAGCGAGCGCGCCGATCAGGTCCAGGCGCTCAACCGCGCCCAGCGCCGCGCCAAGGCCAAGCGCAAGAAGAAGGGCGGCAAGTAATGCTGCCAGCCGCGCTCACGGCCGAGCGGGTGCGGCTGCCCGACGGCACGAGCGCCACGCGCTACCCGTGGAACGGCGAGGAGGTGCTGGTGCGCGACGACGCGCTCACGATCATCCGCGTCATCGAGGTGCTGACCGACGAGGGCAAGTCCGACGACCAGCGCCGGGACGAGTTCCTGGCGCTGTTCTTCGTGGACTGGGCGGACGCGTGGTGCGCATGCGACTACGACGCCGCCGAGTTCGTGCGGATGCGCGACGCGGCGGTATGGGACATGTGCGGACTCGACCTGACCGGCGACCGCCCGCACGAGACCCCGCTGTGGGACTTGGAGGAGGACGCGGCGCGCATACGCACCAGCTTCCGCCAGGCCTACGGCATCGAGTGGGACGAGGTGCGCGGTCGCATCAGCTTCGCCGAGTTCGTGGCGCTCGTGGGCGGCTGCCCGCAGGACACGCCGCTCGGCGCGGCCATCCACTACCGCAACCCGGCGACCAAGCCGAAGCCAACCAAATACAACAGGCAGGAGGTCGAGGCCTGGAACGCCGCCCACAAGGCGTTCGAACTCGGCAAAGGCCGCAGCTCACACGGCTCTGAGGAAGGAAGCGACGCGGCGATGCGCGATGTGTTCGCCGCGCTCAAGAGAGCGACGAGGTGAGCATGGACGGCAACGTCATCATCAAAGCGGTGCTCGACACCGTTGACGTATCCAAGAACATCAAGGCCCTGGAGCGCGACCTCCAGGGCATCTCCTGGAAGAACATAGCCGAGGGCGACGAGAAGGCCGCGAAGCTGTCGTCCTCGTTCAAGAAGGCCGGCACGGCCGCCACGGTGACGCTGACCGCGCCCGTGGTGGCCGCCGGCAAGGCCGTATTCGGCGTGGCCAGCGACTACGAGCAGGCCAACGCCCGCATAGCCGCCGCGTTCGGCGTGTCCGGCGAGGAGGCCGAGCGTTTCAGCGGCATAGGCAAGCGCATATACGAGGGTGGCTGGGGCCAGTCCCTGGACGAGGTCAACGATGCGCTGATCCAGTGCAAGTCCACCCTTCGCGACGTGTCCGACGAGGACCTGCAGACCGTCACCACCAACGCACTCATGCTGTCGGACACCTTCGGCGCAGACGTGAACGAGTCCATACGCGGCACCAACGCCCTCATGGAGGGCTTCGGGCTGTCCGCCACCGAGGCCAGCGACCTGCTGACGGCGGGCATGCAGCGCGGCCTGAACTACACCGACGAGCTGGGCGACAACCTGAGCGAATACTCCGTGCGATGGGGCGAGGCGGGAATGAGCGCCAGCGAGTACTTCTCGCTGCTCGAAGCGGGCACGTCCAACGGCGCGTACAACCTGGACAAGGTGGGCGACTACCTCAACGAGTTCCTGACGGCGCTGTCCGACGGCCGCATGGAGGAATCCATCGGCTCGTTCAGCGAGGGCACGCAGGAGGTCTTCGAGAACTTCAAGAACGGCAGCGCCACCGCCGAGGACATGCTGCAGGCGGTGCTGGGCGACCTCACGCAGATGCCAAACGAGTACGACAAGGCCGCGCTGGCCTCCACCCTGTGGTCCTCGCTGGGCGAGGACAATGCCATGGGCATGATCGAGTCCCTGGCGGGCGTGCAGGACAGCTTCGGCGACGTGGCGGGCGCTGCGCAGCAGGCCCAGGAGGCCGCCTCCGACAGCTTCGCCGTGAAATCGCAGGAGGCCATGCGCGAGCTGCAGGGCTCCATCGAGCCGCTTGGCGAGCCGCTGCTCAACATCGCCACCAACGTGGCGGGTGTCGTCAAGTCGTTCTCCGAGTGGTTCGCCGGCATCGGCGAGGGCGGCCAGACCGCCGTGCTGGCGATCGCCACGATAGCGGCCGCCATAGGCCCCGTGCTGTCGACGGTCGGCACCGTCGTGGACACCGTGCCGAAAATCGGAGCGGCCTTCCAGGTGGTCGGCAAGCTGGGCACCGGCGCGCTGGGGCTCATAGCCGCGCACCCCGTGGTAGCAGCCATAGCAGCCATCATCGCCGCCGTGGTGCTGCTGTGGAACAACTGCGAGGAGTTCCGCGACGCGGTGACCGCCGTGTGGGATGCCGTGTGCGCCGCGTTCGAGGTGGCCACCCAGGTGGCGGGCGACGTGGCCCAAAGCGTCGGCGAGTTCTTCTCGCAGCTCGGCGAGACGCTGGGCGGCGTGTGGGACGGCATCTGCTCCACGGTGCAGGTGGCCATCGACTCCATAGCCGGGTTCTTCCAAGGCCTGGCCGGCACCGCCTCGTCCATCTGGGACGGCATCTGCAACGTGGTGCAGGTCGCCGTGATGCTTCTGGGCGAGATTCTGAACCTGGCCATCGAGACGCTGCTCATACCCTGGAACTTCATCTGGGAGAACTTCGGCGAGCAGCTGACGGCGGCATGGGACGCAATCTGCGGCGCGGTGGGAGGCTACATCGACGCGGTGAGCCAGGTCATCACCGACGTGGTGACGGCGCTCTCCGAATGGTGGGGCGCGACGTGGGAAGGCATCAGCGGCACCGCCAGCGCCATATGGGAGGCCATCTACGGCGCGGTGAGCGCATACATCCAGTACGTTAGCGACGTGATAGGCGCGACCCTTTTGGTCATCCAGGGCGTGTGGGACACGGTGTGGGGCGCGGTGAGCTTCACCGCCTCCAGCATATGGGGTGCCATCAGCTCGGCGATAGGCGCGGCCATCAATGCCATCAGCTCCACCATATCGGCGGTGCTGTCGGCAATTCAGGCGGTGTGGGACTCCATATGGGGTGCTGTGAGCAGCACGGCGTCGAGCGTGTGGGGCGGCATCAGCTCCACCATATCCAGCATCGTGAACGGCATCCGCGACACGATCTCCAGCGTGTTCAACGCCGCCAAGGACACCGTGAGCAGCGTGTGGAACTCCATCAAGAGCGCCATCGAGACGCCGATACAGAACGCCCGCGACACCGTGCGCAACGTCATCGACTCCATCAAGGGGTTCTTCAACTTCTCGTGGTCGCTGCCCCACCTGAAGCTGCCGCACCTGTCCATCTCCGGCAGCTTCAGCATCGCCCCGCCGAGCGTGCCGCACTTCGGCATCGACTGGTACGCCAAGGGCGGCGTGTTCAACGGCCCCAGCGTCATCGGCGTCGGCGAGGCGGGCCCCGAGGGCGTGGTGCCGTTCAACGAGCGCGGCGCGCGCCCGCTGGCCGAGGGCATCGCCAAGCTGCTCGACGGCAAGGGCGGCGCGGCCCATGGCGACACGAACGTGACAATCAACCTGTACGCGACCGTGCGGGAGGAGGCCGACATCGAGAAAATCTCCCGCCAGATAGCCAAGGAAATCAAACGGCAGGAGTGCTTCGCATGATATACAACGGCTTCGACTTCGCGCCGTGGTTCGACACCCGGCTCGTGACCCGCTCGCTGCTGCCCGAGTACGAAATCGCCACGCGCGACGTGCCCGGGCAGCCCGGCTCGCGCTTCATGCGCGCAGAGCTGAAACCCCTGACGATAGACGTGGCGGCGGCCTGGAGGGCACGCCCCGCCGACGATATGGCGGCCCTTCGCCGCCTCATGGCCTCGCGCCTGCTGTGCCTCAAGGAGGCCGAGCTGTGGCTGGACGACGAGAGGCACCTGGGCCTGCGCTACATGGCCGTGCTGACCTCGCCGGGCGCGCTCGACACGTTGTGGCACACCGGCGAGGCCACGCTGACGTTCACGGCATACGACCCCGTGGCCTACGGGGCCGAGGGGCGCGCAACCGTGTCGGGCACCTCGGGCGTGCAGGTGGGCGGGACGTTCCGCACCTACCCCACCGTGACCGTCAGGCCCGGCGGCAGCACGTCGGCGCTGCGGCTGACGAACATGGGCACGGGCGAGTTCGTGCAGATCGACAAGGCGGTGACGGCATCGAGCGCGGTGGTCATCGACATGGCCGCCCCGCAGGCCACGGTGGACGGCAGCCCCGCGCCCGTGACCTTCGAGAGTGACTTCTTCCCGCTGGAGCCGGGGGCCAACAGCCTCAAGCTGTCCAGCGGCACCGCGACGGTACAGTGGACGGAAAGGTACGTGGGCTGATGATTCTGTGGGCATGCGACCGCTGGGAGGCATACAAGGGACCCATCAAGACGCTGTTCGAGTGCGAGGACACGCGCGAGGTCAACGGCGAGAACGCCCTGAGCATCACAACGCTGGCGCGCCTGGACAAGGGCGACCGCCTGGTGTGGCGCGACCTCAAGGGCCGCTGGCACGAGAACATCGTGGACGGCGTGGAGGAGGAGCGCGCAAGCGCGGGCATCCTCTACACGTACTACTGCCCGACCTCGGCGCAAATCGAGCTCCTGGGCGACTACCTGGAGGACAAGCGCCCCTACGACGTGAGCGCCTACGCCGCGCTGGCCTCGGCGCTGTCCTCCTCGCGCTGGCAGGTCGGAACCGTGGCCGACCTCGGGCAGGCCGGCACGAACTTCTACCACACCAACGCATGGGCGGCCATCCACGACGTGGCAGACACTTGGGGCGGCGAGCTGTCGTTCGAAATCCAGGTGAGCGGCACCAAGGTGACCGCACGCCGCGTGTGCATGGCCAAGCAGGTCGGCGAGGACAACGGCAAGCGTTTCACCTACGCCAAGGACCTCGTGAGCGTCAAGCGCAGCGTGGACGAGGGCAACGTGTGTACCGCCCTGTACGGCTACGGCAAGTCCCTGCAGACCGCCGACGAGGACGGCAACCTGACGGGCGGCTACGATCGCAAGCTGACCTTCGGCGGCGTGAACGGCGGGCAGAACTGGGTGGGGTCGGCCGACGCGCTGGCGCGCTGGGGACGGCCCGACGGCAAGGGCGGCAAGGCGCACGTGTTCGGCGACGTGGAGTTCTCCGACTGCGAGGACGCCGCCGAGCTGAAGAAGCTCACCGAGGCGCAGCTGGCGAAGTCGTGCGTGCCCACCGTGTCCTACACTGTGGACGCCGTGGCGCTTGCGCGCGCCGGCGAGGGCTTCGAGGGCGCGGACGAGGGCGACCTGGTGACCGTGGTGGACAAGGTGTACGACCCGCCGCTGCGCGTGCGCACGCGCATCACCAAGGTGGTGGAGGACCAGCTGCGCCCCGGCGAGGTCACCTACACGTTCGGCAACTACCAGACGGTCGCCGAGCTGATGGCCGCGCAGAAGTCGGCCGCCAAGTCCACCGCCTCGACCATCCGGGCGACCGTGACCGAGGCCGTGAACGCCTCGAACAAGGCATCGACCGGCAAATGGGGCGAGAGCCTGGCGGCCGCCGAGGAGCGCCAGAAGGCGTACGCCAAGGAGGTCGGCGGCACCGCCCAGGACTACACCGACCAGATAAGGGACGAGCTGGACAAGGCCCTCAAGGAGTACGCCGACAACGGGGACACCACGCTGGAGGAGGCGCTGAAGAAGTACTCCGACGACGGCAACCTGGCCCTGGACGAGGTGCTGCGCCTGTACACCGACACGTCGATAGAGCAAAGCGAGAGCGTGCTCAAGCAGATAGACGAGGCCAACAAGGAGTACCTGGAAGGCGTCACGGGCAAGTTGGACGAACGGCTGACGAGCGCCGAGGGCGAGGTGGATGGGCTGCAGAAACAGCTCGACCAGCTGCCGACGGATATCCGCAAGAAGATCGTTGACATGCTCAACAGCGAGGTGAACACCACGGGTGGCTGGGTGTACGAGGAGCCCGGCCAAGGCATCCTGGTGTACGACAAAAAGCCCGAGAGCGCCACCAAGTGCGTCAAGATAGGCGGCGGAATCATCGGCGTGGCCAACTCCAAGTACTCCAGCGGCGCGTGGAAGTGGCGCACGGCCATAACCGGCGACGGCGTGACCGCCGACGAGCTGACCACGGGCCGCATCAAAGGCGGGAACTCGTACTGGGACCTCGACAGCGGGGCCTTCTACCTGCGCGACGGCTCCATCTTCATGACCGACAGCAACGGCAACAGGGTCTATATCAACGCCACCAACGGCTTCCAGATATACGACAAGAACGGCTCCATCATCGCGGGCACCGTGCTGGTGGGCAGCACCTCCATGTTCCGCTGCAACATGGTCGGCACGTCGTCAACCAACTACATCACCACCGGCACGACGACGAACAACCACCCGGGAGCGTCGTTCGTGAACGGCTCGACCGAGTACTGCACCATCGAGGCCGTCCACGCGCAGGACAGCCCCACGGCGAGCTCGACCGACGGCGTGGGCATATCCGCCTGCGGCTACGGCTTCCTGGCAGTCAACCGCTACTACCGCCAGACGTGGCTGACGACCCCCTACTACGCGGGCTACATGAGCCATCCCGACGAGCAGCTGTACATGAAGAGCGGCAACAGCAACGCGGGCGGCTCGGCGTACGTGAAGCTGCAGGAGAACTCCAACAACTACGTGTACCTGGATAGCAGCCGCGCAGACATTGGGTCGTCGGGCACCGCCAGGATACTCGCCCCGAAGTTCGCCATAGGAACCAGTCCGAGCAGCGGCGGCACCTACGGGTACACGGGCTCCACGCAGTTCATCGGGTGCATCACCAACAACGGCAACAACTGGAAGTGGGGCACCATCAACGTGGTGAACGGAATCATCACCGGCATGAGCAGCATCACGGGAAACTAGACCAGCGAGAGAGGAAACGGAATGTTCTACCACCTTGTGCAGCAGCCCGAAGCGCCGCAGGCGCTCGACGGTGCGCCGAAGCCGCCCGAGGCGCTTCCGGTGTTCGAGTGCATCAGCGACCCGGCCACGGCGCGGGCCATCGTGGAATCGGAAGACGTGTTCGAGTTCGACGGCAAGGGCGGCTTCACGCTCGTGTCCAGCCCCGTGGCCGTCATGGACGCGGAAGGCGGCGTGGCTAACGCCGTGGACTTCTCGGCGCTCACCGACGAGGAGATATGCGGGGTCCACAGAGCGCAGCCCGGCGACATATCGCGGACACTTGCGGCCGAAGGAAAGGAGTGAGGCATGGCAACGCACGAGCTTACGCTCAACCTCAAGAAGACCAACATAGCGCCGCCCGTCATCACCGTGCACCAGGGCGACAGCGCCGAGGTCCTGAAGGCCGCCATCTACGACGGCGACAAGAAGGCGGCCCTGACGGGCTGCAAGGTGCACCTCATGGCCGCGAAGCCCGACCACACCTACGTGGAGCAGCAGTTCACTGGCATCAGCGACAACGTGGCCACCGTGACGGTCGACCCCGCCGTCTTCGGCGTGGCCGGGCTGCTCAAGGTGTGCTACGTGCGCGTGCGGAACGCGGCGGGGCTGGACGCCACCACCGAGAACGTCCTGGTGAACGTGCTGCCCTCGGCGAGCGCGTCGGGCGAGATATCCGGCCCGTACGTCGATGCGGTGGAGGCGATCATCGCGAACCTCGAAGGGCAGCTAGCCGACGTGAGCGCGCTGAACGCGCAGATGCAGAAGGCCGAGGCCTCCCGCGCGAGCGCGGAAAACCAGCGCGCCACGAACGAGAAGGCACGCCAGACCGCCGAAACCAAGCGCGCAGAGGCCGAGAAGAAGCGAGCCACGGCGGAAAGCGACCGCGTGACCGAGGCGTCGCAGCTGAAGACGGCCTCGCAAGCCGCCACGGCTGCGGCAAACGGCGCGGCCTCGAACGCCGACGCGGCGGCAAACACCGCCCTGCAGATAGCCAACAGCGTGGCGCAGGGCAGCGCGGGCAGCTCGGACATGGCCAAGCAGAAGCAGCAGATAGCCGACCTGTACGGCAAGCTGGCCGACGCCACGGACGCGTTCATCTACGACGACGGCACCGTGTACTGCCCCGCCTCCAAGGCCAGTGCATCTGGCAGCACCGTCACGTTCGGGAGCACCTGCACGGCGTCCGGCACAACCCTCAACCTCAAGTAGAAAGGCAACGAAATGGCACAAGCGAAAACCCTGTCGGTGGGCGGCATCGGCTACGAGGTCATCGACGGTACCGCGCGCAGCAACGCGCAGACGGCGCTCAACAACGCCGAGTACAACCGCCAGGGCCAAATCGGCAAGTACGGCGGGCAGAACATCGCCACCATCCTGGCGGGAGAGATCGGCAGCGGCAGCGTGTACGACGCGCTGCACAAGCGAGCCGCCAACGGCAACTTCGCGGGCCTGCGCGTGGGAGACTACATCGACGTGCCGCTGGTAAGCGCGTCGGGCGTGGCGGCCCAGCAGTCCGTGCGCTTCCTCCTGGCGCACTTCGACCCGTACTACTGCTGCGGCGACAGCTCCAAAGGCCACCACATCGCCTTCGTGGCCTCCGCGCCCATCGCCGTGGCCAAGACCGTGACCGGCGTTGCCAACGACAGCTTCCTGATGTGGAACACCACCAACACGAACCAGGGCACCGCCGACCGGAAATGCCCCTACCTCAACAGCAACCTCAAGGCGTGGGAGACGGCCTTCGAGGCGTGCCTGCCCGAGGGGCTGACCAAGTACCTGCTTACCCAGCGCGTGCTGCTTGAGGAGCGGTACAGCGCCAGCGGCGCGCTCAACGACTCCAACTCGTGGAGCTGGCAGGATATCGGCAAGGTGTTCTCGCTGTCGGAGATGGAGGTGTACGGCTGCCCCGTGTGGGGGACGAAAGGCTACAGCGTGGGCTTCGACTGCCAGTTTGACCTGTTCCGAGACACGGCGCACCGAGTCAACGGAAATCGGTGCACTTGGTGGCTGCGTTCCGTTGCGTCGGGCTCCGCGTCCTACGTGTGCTGCGTCGACAGCTACGGCATTGCCGACTACAACTCGGCGACGAC